>CADEEJ010000284.1:0-3094 GCA_902826315.1 uncultured Steroidobacter sp. | reverse complement strand
CGCTCGCCGCCAGGACTGCGCATAGATGCGCGCAGCGACCAGCCCGGGAGTGAGCTGGCGCGCTTTCTGAGCGACTTCCAGGGCCGCGTGTTGATCGCCGCCGAATCCGCCGGCCGGCGCGAGATGCTGTTGGACATCCTCCAGCGTCGCAACCTCCGGCCGCAGCTCGTCGACGGCTGGTCTGCCTTCGTCGAAGGCAGCGATCCGCTCGGCATCACTGTGTCGCCCATCTCGACGGGCCTCGTGCTCACCGAGCCGCACCTCGCACTGATCGCGGAAGAGCAGCTGTTCGGCGAGCGCGCGCGCCAGGAGCGGCGACGTCGCCGGGCCGAGCGCGATCCCGAGAAGATCATTCGCGATCTGACCGACCTGCGACCCGGCTCGCCGGTCGTGCACGAAGACTATGGTGTCGGCCGTTTCGTCAGCCTCGCGACGCTCGATGTCGGCGGCCTGAAGAACGAGTTCCTGCTGCTCGAATACGCCGACGGCGACAAGTTGTACGTGCCGGTGAACGCGCTCGATCGCGTCAGCCGTTACACCGGCTCGCCGGCGGAAACGGCGCCGTTGCACAAGCTCGGCACTGACACGTGGGAAAAGGCGAAGCGCAAGGCCGCGCAGCGTATCCACGACACCGCCGCCGAGTTGCTCGATCTGTATTCGCGGCGCGCGGCGCGCCAGGGCGAGCAGCTGGTCGCGAGCGAAACCGAATTGCGCACGTTCGAGGCCGCGTTCCCGTTCGAGGAAACGCCGGACCAGTCGCAGGCGATCGAAGCTGTGATCGCAGACCTCGCGAGCGGCAAGCCGATGGACCGCGTCGTATGCGGTGACGTCGGCTTCGGCAAGACGGAGGTGGCGCTGCGCGCTGCGTTCGTCACGGTGCAGGCAGGCAAGCAAGTAGCTGTGCTCGTGCCTACGACGCTACTCGCGCAGCAGCACTACCAGACTTTCGCAGATCGCTTCGCCGACTGGCCGGTGAAGGTCGAAGCACTCTCGCGCTTCCGCAGCGCGCGCGAAGTCGATCAGGTGCTGCAGAGCCTCGAATCCGGCCAGACCGACATCGTGATCGGCACGCATCGACTGTTGCAGAGCGGAGTGAAGTTCGGCCGCCTCGGACTGCTGATCATCGACGAAGAGCATCGCTTCGGCGTGAAGGACAAGGAAAAGCTGAAGCAGCTGCGCGCGGAAGTGGACGTGCTGACGCTGACCGCCACACCCATTCCGCGCACGCTGAACATGGCGATGGGCGGCCTGCGCGAGCTGTCGCTGATCACGACGCCGCCCGCGGCGCGCCTGTCGATCAAGACGTTCGTGTCGCAATGGGATTCCGCGACGATCCGCGAAGCGTGCCTGCGCGAGATCCGTCGCGGCGGCCAGATCTACTACGTGCACAACAGCGTGGACACGATCGAGCGCACCGCGCGCGCAGTAGCGGAGCTCGTGCCCGAAGCGCGCATCGCCGTCGGCCACGGCCAGATGCGCGAGCGCGAGCTGGAGCAGGTCATGCTCGATTTCTACCACCAGCGCAGCAACCTGCTGGTCTGCACGACGATCGTCGAGAGCGGCATCGACGTGCCGTCGGCGAACACGATCATCATCGACCGCGCCGACAAGCTCGGCCTCGCGCAACTGCACCAGCTGCGCGGTCGCGTCGGCCGCTCGCATCACCAGGCGTATGCGTATCTGCTCACGCCGCCGCGCAACGCAATGACAGCGGATGCGGTGAAACGCCTCGAAGCAATCGAGTCGCTCGAAGACCTCGGCGCCGGTTTCACGCTGGCGACGCACGACCTGGAAATCCGCGGCGCCGGCGAGCTGCTCGGCGAGGAACAGACCGGCCAGATCCAGGAGATCGGCTACGCGCTGTACATGGAAATGCTCGAGCGCGCGGTCAATGCACTCAAGTCCGGCAAGATCCCGCAGCTCGATCAGCCGCTGCACCAGGGGCCCGAGGTGGACCTGCACGTCGCCTCGCTCCTGCCGGACAGCTATCTGCCGGACGTGCACCTGCGGCTCGTGCTGTACAAGCGCATCGCAGCGGCCGCGTCCGCGGAGGAATTGCGCGAGCTGCAAGTAGAGATGATCGACCGCTTCGGCCTGCTGCCGGAGCCGGCCAAGAATCTGTTCCGCATCGCCGGGTACAAGCAGGCGGCGCGTGCGCTCGGCCTGCGCAAGATCGATGTCGGTCCCGGCGGCGGCTCGGTGACGTTCGAGCGCGACACGCGCGTGGAGCCGGCCAACCTGATCCGCTACGTGCAGCAGAACTCGCGCACGCATCGCCTGGAAGGCGGCACGAAATTGCGCTTCACGCTGAAACTGGAGAAGGACGAGCAGCGTTTCGCAACGGTCGAGCAACTGCTCGAGGATCTGCAGAAACCTCCTGCTGCTAAACTGCGCCGATGAAAAAAACCGTCACCCTGCTCATCGCCGTCCTGGCCACGGCGGCACTCAGCGCCTCTGCGCAGCAAGCAGTGCCGCTGCAGTCGTACGACGTCGAGCTGCTGATTTTTCGCTCGCTGAACCCGAACGCATCGCCCGAGGAATGGGGCATGGAAGCCGCGGCGGCCGGCCAGCGGCTGGCGATTCCGGACGACGAGCCCTCGCCGTTTGCCTCCAGCGAGCCGCTACCCGCAACCACGGCATCGTTCCCGGCGCTGGCGTCGGGGAAGTTCAAGCTGAGCGCGATCGCCGACACGCTGCGCCGCAGCCGCAACTATCAACCGCTCGCGCATTTCGGCTGGACGCAGCCGGGCTATCCGCGCAACGCCGCGAAGTTTCTGCCGATCAATGCGATGGTGCCGGCGGGCTCAGGCCTGGTCGGCCAGGTCGCGCTGTCGCGCGGACGTTATCTGCACCTGACGCTGGATCTCGTGTACGACGCGCCAGGCGCGGCGGGCGAGCCGACGCAGCGCTTCGTGCTGCGACAGAGCCGCAGGATGCGCAGCAACGAAAGGCACTACCTGGATTCGCCGAGGTTTGGCGTCATCGCGATCGTGACGCCGAGCAGCGGAGCGTGAGCGTCAGTCGCACTCGCGACTGACCACCCGATTCTTCCCCAGCTCTTTCGCATCTTTCAGCGCGCGCAGCGCCGACTCGT
>CADEEJ010000283.1 GCA_902826315.1 uncultured Steroidobacter sp. | reverse complement strand
ATCATCGCCGCATTGCTTCCGCTTGCCGCTTTTTCTTCCAGCCACCGCGAGGCGCCGAACATCACGCGCTTCCCGACCGTCGATTCGACCGACGTCTACTCGTTCATGAGCTATGAGCCGGGCCGCGAAGAGTACGTGACCGTGCTCGCGAACTACCTGCCGCTGCAGGATCCGTACGGCGGTCCCAACTACTTTGCGCTCGATCCGTCGGCGGTCTACGAGATCCACATCGACAACGACGGCGATGCTCGCGAGAACCTGACGTTCCAGTTCCGCTTCGACAACGATCTCGGCGGCAGCCGCGCTCGTGGCCTGGCTGTGCCCGTCGGGCCGGCCGGCAAGGAGCAGAACATCGCGGTTCCGCTGAAGAACATCGGCGGCGTCGCAGCCAACTCCGACAACGCCAAGACGCTCAACTTCCGCGAGAGCTACTCGCTGAAACTGGTGCGCGGCGACCGGCGCCGCGGCGACGAGTCGAGCGTGCGCAACGCGAGCACGGGCGACAAGGTTTTCGGCAAGCCGTACGACTTCGTCGGCACCAAGACCTTCGGCTCGATCGACGGCTACGACGCCTACGCTAACCAGTTCATCTACAACGTCGACATTCCCGGCTGCTCGAAGCAGGGCCGCGTGTTCGTCGGTCAGCGCAACGAGCCGTTCGTCGTGAACCTCGGCCCGGTGTTCGACCTGATCAACTTCGTGCCGATCGAGGGCGACAGCGCGCCGGGCGCCGGCGACGGTAAAGGCTTTCCGGGCGGCATCACGCAGAGTGACGCCAACGACATCATCTCCGACAAGAACATCACGACGCTCGCGCTCGAAGTGCACAAGAGCTGCCTGGTCGGCTCCGGCAACGGTGTGATCGGCGTGTGGACTTCCGCCAGCTTGCCGCAAGTGCGTGTGCTGAATCCGCGCGCGACGTTCGAGACTCCGGACGTGAATGCCGGTGCGCTGACGCAGATCTCGCGTCTCGGCATGCCGCTCGTGAATGAAGTCGTGATCGGCCTGCCGGACAAGGATCGCTTCTCGTCGAGCGAGCCGAAAGACGACGGCCAGTTCCTGAGCTATGTCGCCAACCCTTCGCTGCCGTTCCTGATCGACGCGTTGTTCAACAAGGCGGTCAACGGCGTAGTGGAGCCGGACATCGCCAATCTGGCGCCCAACAATTTCCCCCGCGAGGATCTCAAAGCGGCCTTCCTGACCGGCATCAAAGGCGTTAATCAGCTCGCGCGCGTGACGCCTTCGGAGATGCAGCGTCTCAACACGGGCATCGCACCGACTGCGCTGAACAAGCAGAGCTCATTCGGCGTTGCCGGCGGAGATCTGGCTGGGTTCCCGAACGGACGGCGTCCTGGTGACGACGTGGTCGACATCGAGCTGCGTGTTGCCATGGGCGCACTCTGTCATCTGGACCTGGGATCCGGACCTGGAGTCGACCTGGGCTTCTGCCGGCCAGTGAACGCGCCAGTCGGCAATCAGCCGATCACCGATGGTGCGCCGATCAGCGCCGCCGACTTCGACAACAAGTTCCCGTATGTCACCACGCCGATTCCGGGCGCGGGCATGGGATCGTCGCTGTCCAGTCTCGGTTCTCGTTGAGCGGGAGGACCAGTCATGAAACTCACATCAACGAAGATTGCGATCGTGCTGGGCACCGCAGCCCTGGCAGCAGGGTGCGGCGGTGGCGGCGGCTCTCCGGAGTCGCCGACGCCCACCGTGCCGGTGAATGCCGCGCCGACCATCAGCACCATCGCGGCTCAGACCATCGACGAAGGCGGCGCGACCGATCTGCTCGCTTTCACGATCGGCGACGCTGAAACATCACCCGACGCGCTGAACGTCTCGGTGAGCTCGTCGAACGGCAGCATCGTGCCGGCGGACAGCGTCGATCTCACAGGAACCGGCGGTAGCCGCGCACTGAAGATCTTCCCGGCTGCCGAGCAAAGCGGCACTGCGACCATCACGATCGCTGTGCGCGATGCCGGCGGCGCAACGAGCAGCAGCAAGTTCGATCTCACAGTCACTCCGCTGCTGCGCGCTGAGTTCTCGGGATGGGTTCGGAGCACCGCGTTGTCACGCGAGCTCATGGCCAATCCGGTGGGCGAAGCGGCAGAGGAGGGACAGGCGCTTCCTCAGGTGGAGGACATCAATCGCATCAGAATCCAGGACGATGCGGCCTCGTTCGACGACCTGATCCCGACCGAGGAAGCGGAGTCCGACGAAGTGTAGCCAGTACGCTCGGGCTCGAAGATCCGGCGGCGATCACTCGCCGCCGGATCCTTCTTTCAGCCACCGCGCCAGCCACTGGTGCACTTCACCGTAGAACTGCCGGCTGTTCTCGCCTTGCAGAATCCAGTGGTTCTCCTCGGGCCATATGAGCAAACGGCTCTCGATCTTCTGGCGCTGGAGCACCGACCAGTATTCCAGCGTGTTGTTGAGCGGCACGCGGAAGTCGCGCTCGCCGACGCTCACCAGCACCGGCGTCTTCCACTTCGGCGCGTAGCGGATCGGATTCTGCTTGCTCCAATCCACGCCCGATTCCCACGGCGGACCGCCCATGTTCCGCTCGCGTGAGTAAGTGATGTCGCTCGTCGCCCATTGGCTTTCGAGATTGATCAGTCCGGCGTGGCTGATCAGGCAGCGATAGCGCTCCGTGCTGGCCTGCTGCCAGTTCGCGAGATGACCGCCGTAACTCGCACCGCCCGCGCATTGCCGGCTCGCGTCGATGAACGAATACCGTGCGATCGCCTCGTCGGCAGCCTGGTTGATCTCCAGCGTCGGACCTTCGAGCGGATCGCCCTGGATGCCTTGCGCGAACCTGGCACCGAAGCCGGTCGAGCCGGTGTAGTTCGTCATCAGGATGACGTAGCCCGGTGCGGCCAGCAGGTGGTAGTTCCAGCGCAGGAAATACGTGTCCCGGAACATCGTGTGCGGGCCGCCGTGCATCGTGACGAACAGCGGATACTTCTTCGCCGGATCGAAACCCGCCGGACGCACGATCATGTTGTGAATGCGCGCACCGCGCTTGCTGTCGAACCAGAAGTGCTCGACCGGCGCCATGTCCAGCTTCGCGAGCTTCTCCGCGGTGAACTTCGTGAGCGCCGTGTGGCCGCCACGCTCGGGATCGATGCGTACGACTTCCGACGGGCTCACCGCCGAGTCGAAGTTCGCGATCAGCACCGGCTTGGCTGCGCGATCCGCTCCCACGAGGTTGAGATAGATCCCGGAGGACATCTCGAAGGCCGGCGTCGCCTCGCCGCCGCGGCTCGCGCCTCGATACAGTTTCACGTGCCCGGAATCTTCGCTGAGCACATAGAGGTCGCGATTGTTCGGCGCGACGACGAAGGTCATCACGTCGCGGTCGGCAGGCAAGGTGATCGATGGGCGCTCCTTGGCTGCAGGCCAGTCGAGCGCACCGAGGCGCGTCGGATTGAAGACGCGATCGCTGCGTCCTTCGCGTAGTGCGTACAGGCTCTTGCCATCCGGGCTGAACTTCGGCTCGCTCCAGCTCTCGCCACCTTCGAGCGATTCGCCACCCGTCAGGCGGCGCGGCTCGCCACCGGTCGCTGCGATCTGCCAGAGCTCGGTATTCGTGAAGTCGTACGCCGTGCGATTCGCGTTACGCGTTGCGGCGAACACGAGCGATTGTCCATCCGGAGTCCACGCGAGATCGAGCTCGCTACCTTCTTGCGTAGTACGGCCTGCAAACCCCGCTTGCTTGATGAACGCCGTGCCGGCGAACAGATCGCGCGCCTGCGGCTCGCCCAGCGTTTGCACGAGCGCATGCGGTTCGCGAGTTTCGGACAGCCATTGATCCCAGTTGCGAATCGGGAAGCTCGTGTAAGCCCGCACGTTGTACTTCCGCGCCTTCTCTTCCTCGACGATCTTGCGCATGTGCGCATCGTCGCGAGCGTCCGGGTGGACGTTGCTGGTGAACGCGATGCGCGTGCCGTCCGGTGAAAATTTTGGCAGGCGCGCACCGGTGCTGATCTGCGTCACACGCTGCGCTTCGCCGCCGCCGGCGACATCGAGCACGTAGATCTGATCGGCTTCATCGCCATCGCGCTTCGCCGTGAATGCGAGGCGCTTGCTATCCGCGCTCCAGGTCGGGCCCGATTCCGGCGTGCGCGTCTGAGTCAGTCGACGTGGCGCCGATTTGCCGTCAGTGGCGACAAGCCACAGATCGCTGACCTGCTTGTCCTTGTCGTAAGCAGGTTCGGCTACCGGGAACACTGCGAAGCGACCGTCCGGGCTGACTGCCGCAGCACCGACGCGCGGCATGAGCCAGATGTCTTCGTGAGTGACGGCCTTTCGTTCCTGAGCCTGCACCGACGCAGGCAGTAGGAACACGATCGAAGCGAACAAGCGCAGGACGCGAGTACTCACGCGGAAGCTCCTCGTATTTGTTGTAAGTGCGGCGGGCTAGAAATCTGCGTTCTTCGGCGCGCGCGGAAACGGAATCACATCGCGGATGTTCTGCATCCCCGTCGCATATTGAATCGTCCGCTCGAAGCCCAGTCCGAATCCCGCATGCGGGACCGTTCCGTAGCGGCGCAGGTCGCGATACCAGGAGTAGTGTTGCTTATCGAGGTGCATCGTATCCATGCGGCGGTCGAGCATTTCCAACCGCTCCTCGCGCTGCGACCCGCCGATGATCTCGCCGATGCCGGGTGCAAGCACGTCCATCGCTGCGACGGTTTTCTCATCGTCGTTGAGGCGCATGTAGAACGCCTTGATGTCTTTCGGATAGTTCATCACGACGACCGGCCGGCCGATGTGATCGGTCAGGAAGCGCTCGTGCTCCGACTGCAGGTCGAGGCCCCACTTCACGGGGAACTCGAACTTCTTGCCGGACTGCTCGAGGATCTTCACGGCGTCCGTGTAGGTGATGCGGTCGAAGCTCGACTCGACGAATTTCTCGAGGCGCGCGATGCAGTCCTTGTCGATGCGCTCGGCGAAGAACTTGAGATCGTCCTGCCGCTCGTTCAGCACCGCACGAAAGATCGATTTGAGCAACGCTTCGGCGAGGTCGGCATTGGCGGCGAGATCCGCAAACGCGATCTCCGGCTCGATCATCCAGAACTCAGCCAGGTGACGCGGCGTGAAGGACTGCTCGGCGCGAAACGTCGGGCCGAACGTGTATACCTTCGACATCGCCAAGCAATACGCCTCGACGTTCAGCTGGCCCGAGACGGTCAGGAACGTGGGCCGGCCGAAGAAGTCCTGCGCGAAATCGATCTGCCCCGCGGGAGTCTTGGGCAGGTTCGCCAGGTCGAGCGTCGAGACCCGGAACATCGCGCCGGCGCCCTCGGCGTCGCTGGCAGTCACGATCGGCGTATGAATCCAGTAGAAGCCGTTTTCGTTGAAGAACCTGTGGGTGGCCATCGCGAGCGCGTGACGCACGCGGGTGACCGCGCCGAAAGTGTTCGTGCGAGGCCGAAGGTGCGCGACCTCGCGCAGGTATTCGAACGTGTGGTGCTTCGCCGAGACGGGATAGGCATCCGGATTCTCGACCCAGCCCAGGATCTCCACGCGCTCGGCCTGCATTTCGATTGCCTGGCCCTTGCCCTGCGAGCGCACCAGTTTTCCCGTGCATCTCACCGCGCAGCCGGTCGTGACCTGCAGGATTTCGCTGCTGTAGTTCGGCAATGCATTGGGCGCGACGACCTGGATGGTGTCGAAGCACGAGCCATCCGAGATCGCCAGGAAGGAGAAACCCGCCTTCGAATCGCGGCGGGTGCGGACCCAGCCGTTGATGCTCACCACCTCATCGAGTGGCACACGTCCGGCGAGGACCGCGGAAATAGACAGGTTCGACATGCGGGTAATCCCGAAAAATGCACTGCGGGGCCCGCATTACACACGCTGCCGAAGGAAAAATCGACCTGCCCCCGGCCGAGCCGGGGGATGTCATTCTCTGCGGTGCCTCTCAGCCCGCGCGCTGTCGCGGGAAACTCGCAGTTGCCAGCGCGTTGCTGCCCTTGTGCGACTTGGTGTCGACCACGCAGATTCGCTGGCCTTCGGCGTTACGAACATACATCTTCCAGTGAGTGACGACCGCGACCGACGTAGCCGCGAGCTCGATCACTTCGCCTGCGGCCAGGTCGACGACCAGGGGGCGTGTGTCTTTCGCCGACTCGATCACGAGGAGCTGCTGTCCGTCGTGTACCAGCAGGTCGCCGCTGGTGAGGGTGGACAGCTCGCGCAGATCAGTTCGTATCGGCTCCATCAGATTCGGTTCGACGCTGAAGTGTTTTCCCAGGCTCAGCACGTAGCGCTCGGGCTTCTCGGCAGTCGACAGATCCGTTCGAACCGCGCGCAACGCGCCACGGTCGCCGCGGAAGGACACCAGGCGCGGCGCGGGCTCACCGGCTCGAAGAACCGCGAGAGCGAAGTATTGCTCGGCATCAGCGTCCGTCGCGCTGACGAGGACCAGCGAGCCGGGTTCGACTTGCGCCAGCTGCACGTGAGTCAGGTGAATTGCGTCCATTGAGATTTTCTCCAAAGGTAGAAGGATGTTCGGGATGGAGCTCAGAGCGACTTCAGGTACTCGATCAGCTCCGCCTGCTGCCGCTGCGTGAGTTGCAGAGCGAGCGTGCGGTCGTAGTGCGTGACCACGTCCTGTAGCGTTGCCGCACTTCCGTCATGAAAGTACGGAGGGTGCTGTGAGAGTCCACGTAGAGGAGTCGTACGGTAGGCCTTGTTCGCGGTGCGCGCCGCGTAGGCTCCGTCCATGCCGATATCTGCCGGCTTGTGCAGCTTGCCGGTGTTGTTGTCCGTGCCATTGCCGCCGACGTGGCACGTCGCGCAGTTCCGATTGAACACCGCGCGGCCGCTGGCTGCGCCGTCGGCATTGAAGCTCTTCGCCACAGGGCGCGGTACCGGCAGGCTGTATTGATACGCGCGCAACGCCGGGAGCTTGGAGCTGACGAGATCGGGGGAGTGTTTGACGTCGATCTTGAGCCGCGGATCCGCGAAGTTGCCTTGTCCGCCCATCTGCGTGACGGCGACGTAGGCATTCCAATAAGACAGCGGTCCCTCGGCCGTGTACGTTTCATTGTCGACGTGCGCCAGCCCATACGCCGGCGGGATCACGAGCGGCGTGCTCTGGCCGTCCTGGTTGTAGCGCGGATCGTATTTGCCCGGACCCCACGA
>CADEEJ010000282.1:5661-7160 GCA_902826315.1 uncultured Steroidobacter sp. | reverse complement strand
GGATTCTTCTTCCTGTCGCTCGCGTTCCTGAAGCGCGTGTCCGAGTACCGCGCCATGATCAAGGCGAGCACGACGTACGACGCGGGGCGCGGCTACACGCCGGACGACGTCGAGATGTTGAAAATGATGGGTGTCTGCTCCAGCTTCATCGCGACCATGGTGCTGGCGCTGTACATCAACACCGAGAGCGCCGCGAACGAGTATGCGAAGCCGACGCTGCTGTGGTCGGCCGTGCCGGTGTTCCTGTTCTGGCAGTCGCGCATGTGGCTGTCCGCGGCGCGGGACTTCATGACGGACGATCCCATCGTCTATGCCGCCCGCGACTGGGTTTCGCAGCTGTGCGTCGCGTTGCTCGTGGGCATCTATGCATTCGCGAGCTTCCTCTGATCCCGCCGGCGCGGCGATCGCCATCTTCGATCTCGACGGCACGCTGACCCGGCGCGATACGCTGTTGCCGTACCTGCTCGGGTTTGTCGGTGCGCGCCCTGCGCGCTGGGGAAGTGTCGTCGGTGTCGGCCTCGCGCTGCTGGCGTACGTCGCCGGACGGCTGGATCGGGACGCGTGCAAGGAACGCATCATCGTGAGCTGTCTGCGCGGAGCTGAGCGTCGCGAGCTCGACGCATACACAAGCCGCTTCGTCGACAAGCTGCTGAAGCGCGGCATGCACAGCCAGGCAATCGCCGTGCTCGAAACGCATCGCTCGCGCGGAGCGCACCTGGTGCTGCTGTCGGCGAGTCCCGATCTGTATGTGCGCGAGATCGCCGCCCGCCTCAAGTTCGACGAGTGCATCTGCACGGAGCTGCGCTGGGACAGCCAGCGACTCGCTGGCTCTTTCGCCAGTCGCAATCGGCGCGCGGAAGAGAAGTCGGTAGTCGTGCAGGCAATTCGCGGGCGCTTGCCGGGACGGATAGCGGCATACGCCAACAGCAGCTCGGATCTGCCGCATCTGGAGCTCACGGACAATCCGCTGCTCGTCAACGGCTCTTCGGGTGCGCGTCAGTCGGCGCTCGCGCGCGGTATCGCGTGCGCGCTGTGGCGCTGACTCAGAAAACCAGACGTCGGGTGTAGGTGAGATAGCGCAGGCCGCCGATGCCCGCGAGGCTCTGCAGGTGCGCCTTCCACGCAGCTGCGCGGTCGCCTTCTTCGAGGTTCAGGACAGACAAGTCGTGACGAGCCGCGAGCAACCGGCGGCGCAAGCCGCGCTTGATGTCGGCAGGCAGTTGCAGCGCAAGCATTCGCTCGATCACGCCGGCTGTCGCTACACGATACTCGCGCGATTTCGACGCGGACTGCTGCGTGTCGTTGATGCGATAGGTAGGCGTGTCGACGACTTTGACGCGCTTGCCGGCTGACAGCAGCCGAAAGGTGAGCAGCGTCCACTCCATGTACTTCGGCAGATCGGCGAAGAACTCGTCGCTGCAGCTGCTGCGACGAAACAGCGCGCCGCACGACGCCATCCAGTTCTCTTCGAGCATCGCGGCGAGCGGATTGCGCTCGAT
>CADEEJ010000282.1:0-5561 GCA_902826315.1 uncultured Steroidobacter sp. | reverse complement strand
ACGATCAGCTCGACTTCGACAGCGCGCTGGGACAGCACGCTGCCGATCGCTCGTTGTAAGGATTCCGCGCGGCGCGGCTCGCAGGTCGTTGGGATGATGACCGAGATGTTCAGGCAATCGCTCGCCGGGCGTAGCGGCCGATGATGCCGGTGACGCCGGAGTCCAGCAGCGTCTCGAACGACTTGAGGAACGCGTCGACGTGCTCGGCGGACGCGATCAAGGGCGGCTCCAGCCGGATCACGTTGCGGTTGTACTCGGTGAACGCGACCAGCGTGTTGTGATCGCGCAGCATCAGCGCGCCGGTGAAGCCGCACAGGCTGCCTTTGAGCTTGTCGTCGAGCAGCGAGACCATCTGCTTCATGCCGAAGGGCAGCGTGTCGCTCAGGTCCGCGAACTCGATGCCGATCATCAGGCCCATGCCGCGCACGTCCTTGAGCAGCTTCGGGTAGC
This sequence comes from uncultured Steroidobacter sp., assembly GCA_902826315.1. GTDB lineage: Bacteria > Pseudomonadota > Gammaproteobacteria > Steroidobacterales > Steroidobacteraceae > Steroidobacter. The sequence continues at coordinate 5,111 of CADEEJ010000282.1, read as the reverse complement.
TCTGCTGCAGCTTCTGCAGGCCCGCGAGCAGACGGGCGCCGGAGGCCGCGGAATTTTCGATCAGCTTCTCGTCGTACAGCACGTTGAGCGCTTCGATCGCGGTGACGCAGCCTTCGCCCATGCCGCTGAACGTCGCCGGGCCGTGGATCAGCGCGACCTTCGACGGACCGTAGGCGCGGGCGTGCATGTCGCGGCGCGCGATGTACGCGCCGATCGCAGTCTTGCCGCCGCCGAGCGACTTCGCCAGCGTGACGATGTCGGGCACGACGCCGTAGTGCTCGAAGGCGAAGAACTTGCCGGTCCGGCCGATGCCGCACTGGACTTCGTCCGCGAACCACACCACGTCGTGCTTCGTGCACAGCTCGCGCACGCCTTGCCAGTAGCTGGCGGGCGCGTGGACGATGCCGGCACCGCCTTGCACCGTCTCGACGATGAACGTGCCGATCGACGGATCGGACTTCAATGCCTGCTCCAGCGAATCCAGGTCGCCGAACTTCACGCGCTGGCGGTTCGGCAGCAGCGTAAAGCCGTTCTGGTAGAACTCCGAGTCGGTCACGGAGAGCGCGGCGCGCGTCTTGCCGTGGAAGGAGTTGCTGGCGTAAGCGATCTTGGTGCGCTTCGGCCCGGCGTAGCGCTCGCACAGCTTGAGCGCCGCTTCATTGGCGACCGAGCCGCAGTTCGTGAGGAACACGTTCTTGAGGTCGCCGGGCGCGATCTGCGCCAGGTTGTGCGCCAGCGCCGTCACGTACTGCGACATGAACGCCATGCAGATCTCGTGGCGCTTCTCGTCCTGGAATTTCTTGCGGGCGGCGAGGATGCGCGGGTGATTGTGCCCGTAGGCGACCGAGCCGAAGCCGCCGAAGAAGTCGAGGATCGGCCGGTTGTTCTGGTCGTAGTAGTACATGCCCTCGGCGCGCGAGATCAGTACTTCGTCGAAGCCGAGCAGCTTCATGAAGTGCAGCTGTCCGGGGTTCAGGTGCCGCTCGAAGATCTCGCGCACCTTCGCGACAGGGAGCGCCTTGGCATCGTCGACGGTCATCAGCTGCGGCCGCGTAGTCATGGCACGGTTACCCTCTAGGCTCTGCTGGCTTGCAAGAATTGTTGATACGCCTCGAGCATCATGCGCTCGTCGTTGTAGCGCGGCTGCCAGTCGAGCATGCGCTTGGTCGGCTCGATGTCGACGACGTAGTCGTGGTCGGCGATCTCGAACTGCTCGGGCACGAGTATCGGCAGGTTGATGCGATCCATCAGTCGCAACACCACTTTGAGCGGTGTCGCCGGCGTCGGAATGAGCGCGGAGTGGGAGCCTGCTGCCTTGATCAGCCCGCGCAGCAGGTCGCGCACCGTCGGCGGATTGTCCGAGCCGAGGTTGAACTCGCCGTTGACGACGCCCTTGCGTCCGGAGGCGACCGCAGCGCTCGCGCAATCGAACACCGACACCATCTGATAGCGGTTGTTGCCGCTGCCGATCATCGGCACCGGCAGGCTGCGGCGAATGAGCTTGAACAGGCTGCCGAGAATACCGACGCGCCCCGGCCCGTTGATGAGCCGCGGACGGAAGATCGAGACTCGCAGGCCTTCGGCGCGCTTCTTGAGGCAGTAATCCTCGAGTGCCTTCTTGCTGGCCGAGTACTCGCCGATCGGCACGCGCGGATGATCGACGCGCACCGGCGGCTTCGTCTGCAGCGGTCCGTACACCATGTCGGTGCTGAACTGCACGAGCTTGTCGCAGCCGACCGTTTCCATCTGTTCGATGATGTGCACTGCGCCGTGGTAGTCGACCGAGTAGAAATATTCGTAGCGCTCGGCGCGCAGGATGATCGGATGCAGCATGCGCGCAGCGAGGTTGTAAACAATGTCGTCACGCGCGATCGGCACCTGCGCGACTTGCGCGCGGTCGGTGATGTCGACCTTCATGTGCTGCGCTTTCTGGTAGATCGGCAGCGTGTCGTCCTTCGCCAGGTCGCACACGAGCACCTGCTCGCCGGCCTCGAGGAGATACTGCACGGTGTAGCGGCCGACGAAGCCGTTGCCGCCGAAGACGATGTGCTTCATGCCATCAGCTCCGCGCGACGAAGAAGGTGCCGCAGCAGATCAGCGTGACGCCGAGGATGCGCGACATGTTCACGGACTCGCCGAACCAGAAGTAGCCGGCGATCAGCACCAGCACGTAGGAAATGCTCAGGAACGGATAGGCGAAGCTCAGGTCGACGCGCGACAGCGCCATCAGGTGCAGCCCCATGCTGAACACCAGCACCATCAGGCCGCCGACGACGTATGGATTGAACGCGACCACCGGCAGCATCTTCAGCAGCGTGTTGCCTTCGAAGTCGAACTTGCCGATGCGGATCATTCCGAACTTCAGCAGCAGTTGCGACAAGGCATTCGTGGTGACGACTGCCAGGATGAGGGGCACGTATTTTTGCATAGGAAACTGCGTTGGCGGGCGCGCGCTGTGGGGCGGTCCGCGTATTGTGGGTCCGCGTATTGTGCAGGCGGCTATTGTGAGGGGACTACGGCCTTTCGTGTGATACCAACTTCACAACTGCAGGCGGTGGGCCATATCCGAGCGCATGCGCCGCTGCGGGTCGAGCTGGCCGAGCAGCGCGCGGAACTGTGTCAGCTTCGGATACATCTGCGGCATCAGCCCGGCCGGTACGCAGGAATCCTTGGCCAGGTAGATGCGTCCACCGTGGTCCGTGGTGATGCCGTGCAGGCGGTCGAGGAGGGCGGCCGTGTTGTTCCGGACCGGGAAATCCAGCGCCAGCGTGATGCCGGGCGTCGGGAAGGAAAGAAAGCCGACACCCGCACGCCCCAGCGTTTTGATGACGGCGAGAAACGAGGCGAGGCCTGAGGCGCTGATCGCAGCGAGTAGCTGATGCAGCGCGGCCCGCGCCTGGGCGTCGGGGATGACGCACTGGAACTGCACGAAGCCGCGGCGCCCGTACATGCGATTCCAATCGCTGATCGCGTCGAGCGGATAGAAGAACTGTGCGAGATCGAGCCGCCGCTCGCGTCCCCGCGCCGGAATGCGCTGGAAGTAGAGGCGATTGAACAGCCCGATCGACCACGAATTGAAGGCGAGCTCCGGCAGGTCGATCGGCATGTGAGCGCGCCAGCGGCGGCGCAGGGGGCGGGGATCCTCGATGTGGTCTGCGGTCTCCAGGATGCCGCGGCCGAGCGCCCGGCCCGTCGACAGGCCGTCGATCCAGCCAACGGAGTAGCGGCAGCGCGTACGGGCCTCCTGGAGCGCATCCAGGTACTCGTCGAGGTTCGCTGCACGTCGCTCCCGTACCAGCAGTGCCGCGCCCGGCACACGCTTCATTTGCAGGCCAATGCGGGTAATGACGCCGGTGAGACCGATGCCGCCGACTGTCGCGGCGAACAGGTCGGGGGTTGTGCTCGAGTCGATACGTTGCAGGGTGCCGTCCGGCAGAGCGAGCTCTAACCAGCGCACATGGTCGCCGATACTGCCGTCATGATCGTGGTTCTTGCCGTGAACGTCGTTGGCAACAGACCCGCCGAGAGTCGCGAACTGCGTACCTGGCGTGACCGGTGCGATCCAGCCGCGAGACGCATAGTTGTACAACAGATCGCCGAAAGTGACGCCAGGATCGATGACGATCTCGCCTGAATCGGCATCGAACGAGTGGACCGTCTTCATGCCAGTCGTTCGGATCAGATAACCCCCTTCATTGAGGGCGGCGTCGCCGTAGCTACGTCCTGCGCCCCGTGCCACTACAGGGGCCGCGGCTGGGCTGCGCAGAGCTTCGACCACCTGCTCGGTCGTCTTGGCCTCGATAACCCGTGAATTGGCGTAGCTGGAGCGGCCCCAGCCCGTCAGTTTCTGAATTGTTGCGGGTGCGTCGGTCATTCGGCCTTGCCTGCGTCGAGGGCGTTTACATACCCCTTTCGGGTCATTGCCCTGAAGACATAATACTCGTCGTAACTATTTGTCTGCACAGGGTTTGGTATCCGTGGCACGCCCCCTGCATTCCTACTCGCAAGCCGGTCATTCAGCGCAGGCAACCGGGAAAAATTAAGCGACTGCGCAGGAGTAGTTTGAGACATGTTCGCTAAAACACTGGGAAGCAAGATCACGGTTTGCGCCGCGCTTGTGCTCGGAGCACTCAGCACGGCACAGGCTGTTCCGTACACCTGGACCGACTTCAATGATGAGGACTTCGGCGATTTGATCGACAAGGACCACACGGTCAAGTACACGCACAACATCAAGGATCCGAGCTCGGGTGGCTATCGCCCCGGCATCGACACGATCACCAGCGCCTCGCTGACGATCAAGCTGTTCGATGACGCACTGTTCGGCGATTCCAACCTGGACCTCGGGTTGATCACCGATCCGTCTGAGACGGTCGGCTTCCGCTTCGACAACGGCTCGTGGGTCTCTCAGGACATCCACGGCGACGGCGAAGTCGGCGGCAACATCGTCGATTGGGACAATTTCGACTTCATCGTCACCAGCCTGTTGAACGACGGCCTGCTGTCGGTCGAAATCCGCGCCAATCAGATCGGCACGGGCCGCAACAAGCGTTGGGGCGACTTCGTGTTCGGCTCGTCGTACCTGACGGCATCCGGCAATCGCGCCGGCGGCACGAGCGTTCCGGAACCGGCGACGCTGAGCCTGTTCGGTCTCGGCCTGCTCGGCCTGGGCTTCGCCGCCCGCCGCCGCAAGGTCTGAAGCCAAGCGAAAATTTCGAGTCCGTCGAAATGAAGAGAGCCCCGCGCAGGCGGGGCTCTTTTTTTTGCGCGCCACATACCTCCTTCGTGCATGTCGCGCCACATTCCGTTCGTGCCCACCGTGTCGCAGGCGGCGGCGCACTAGTGCCGGCAAATCAAGGCTATAACTCACGTGGCACAGCGCTTGCTCTCCGCTCCACGAGGCCTTATTTACCTCGAGGAGACAAGAAGTGAGTTTCAAAACAATCAGCGGCGCAGTACTCATCGCAGGTGCAGCCCTGTGCTACGAGGCGCCGGCCAGCGCGGTTGCGATTCTGTGCGAGGACCCGAGCAACAATCACATGCTGGTCGACAGTGCGTATGTGCAGTCGTGCCTCGATGGCGGCATGGGCAACATCGGCAACGGTCAGAAC
>CADEEJ010000281.1:2981-7171 GCA_902826315.1 uncultured Steroidobacter sp. | reverse complement strand
GGCGGGCTTGACCCAATTACACGGGCCGGCAGAAAGCCGAGCGCCCAGGAGCTGGTTGCTGACATTCACCGAAGGCAGCGACGAAGTTAAAGAGCAGTGCTACCTGCATGGAGACGGTCACACGCCGCCGGGCTGGTATGACAAGGTCGGCCGGGTGATCAAGCTGGCGACGCCGTTCAGGATGCCGCCTCACCGCTGAGTCGATAGAAGATCACACCGGTTCTCGACCCAGCAATGACTTCAGAGCTGTGTGCGTTATCGCACTGTCTGTCTCGTCAGTCGCTGCTCTACTGACTAGTCAACGACTCATGGCACGCTCACGGAAATGCGGTGCCCACCATCAATCGACAAGGATGTGCTGACGACGCTTGTGGCAGCGGTCGCTGCCATGCGTTCTCCGCGTCAGCACCGAATTACGGGGAAAATCATATGCATCGCACTTCCATCGCTATTGGAACACTTCTACTCGTCTTCGCCGCCGGCGCCGGCGCCACCGACACGGACGATCTCATCGCGCTCGACAAGCAGTGGGGCGAATCGGGTGTCAAGGGCGACCCGACCGTGGCAACCAAGTTGCTCTCAGACAAGGTCGTCTCGGTCACCGAGAACGGCGTAAGAGGGAAGCAAGGCGAGCTCGCTGACATGGAGCCGGCTGCCGCGGGCACGCGCTATGAACCGACCGACTACAAGGTAACGTTCGTGAATCCGAACACGGCCATCATGACGCACGGTACGAAGGGCGCCGAAGCCCATCACAGCCTGCACGTCCTGTCCCGCGAGAAGGGTGGCCAGTGGCTGATCGTCGCGACGTCCACAACGCCGGCCGTGGTCATGAAGAAGTAGGTATCCAATCCACGCCGATGAGGTGATCAGCCTCGTCGCGTGAACCTGCCATAACCTGGCCTTCCCATGAGCCCGCGGCGTTCCTGTAGCAGCGTCGCGGGCGCTTTCGACCCAAAGCAGACAGACAGTCGATCTTCCGGCAATCTTGGACTCCGGTCGGATTCCACAGGGACTCGCTGGCACGTGTTGCCGCGCTCATATGCCTCGAAAAGCCGCACTAGCGTACGACGGCACTGCCTGGCACAGCGGCGGGTGGCAGTCATTGAAAGCCAAGAAGGCTGTAGCTGGAGGTGATGCACTGGAACGATTTCGGCAAACCTGCACAGACGCCGAGAATCCGATCCTTGTGCGCGTGGACCTTCGAAACGCTCCTCAGCACGCTGGGGTAGTCGAAATCGCCCGTCGGCGGTTGCTACAGGAGTTTGGTGAACCGACTGCAGACTTCGGTCGGCACCCGGGCGGTACGTCGAACTGGTTTCTGACGCAGCCGCAACTCCATCCCGCACTTCGCATCGTCGACGATATGCAGCCCATACCGATTGGCGATGTGTTTGGGATTCTATGTGTCAGCTACAAGATCGAGTTTCGTTTCCTGCAGAGGTCGTCACGACTGCCTCTCCCATTTCAGGAGCAAGCGGACTACTTGAATGCTGAGGTGGAATACAACCGTTTTCTGGGAGCGTCCTTCCTGATTGCGGAGTTTTCGACGCGGCACGTTGTTTCCTCCTTTTTTTCGTTGCCCTTCGAAGACTGGAACGACGACGCTGCCGCGTACATCCGCTTCCTCCAAGCCGAGTTGCCCTTTCGGATTTCAGACAAGCGGTGGAAGCGGTGGCACCTCAACAATGCGTCGACGAACTACGTAGGCAGAAAAATCGCCGTGTCCTGGGAGCCGCCCACCTGACGGTAAATCTTTAGCGCTTCTGGCCGAAAGCGACTCACGAGAAGGCATCATGGCGAGCACTTGCGGCCGCGAGTGTCGAACATTCCTTCGTCAGACACGATCACGCCATTGCGGACGCTGAAGAAGTTCATGATCGGCACTGCGAAGCTCTGGGTCCGAACGACGAAACGGACGGCGACTCGATCGCCCTGCTGAAGGTACTCCTGCACGTCGACGGAGATGTCTGGAAAAGCGGTGAATAGCGCTTGGTAGGTACGCCGAACGTCATCGCGACCATGACGCGGCGAGCAGAAGTCAGGTGCCGTCACGTCAGCGTCCACGGCATAAAGCGCGACGATGTCCTCCAGCGCATGCCGGTTGACGGCTGCGAACTTCGCTTGAACCACGGACTTCGCAGACGCTTGCGCGCCTGTTGTCGCGCAGCCGGCGACGATCAGTAAGGTCAGCAACACCACGAACAACCGAACCGCAGGCGATTTCATTTGTTTCGTCCTTTCATGATATGAGCGATCGAAATATCTCGCAGTACTTCGGAGCTGCGAGCGGCAGCTCGCAAGCGCTGGACAGACGATGCCATCGGATCTGCAAATGCTCGTCCCCTCGAAGCCGAGGCCTGCCGCGCCATCGCGTCACGACGTAAAGATGCAGGCGAACGCCGCCCTCCTCATGCGTGGAGTGAAACGTCAAGGTCGTGGGCACGATGCCGAGTTCCTCGGCGAGCTCGCGAGACAGCGCATCCTCCGGCGTTTCGCCGAGTTCCAGATGTCCGCCGGGCACATCCCAACATGCGGCGTATGTCTTGTGGGGTGCGCGCAAACCCAGCAGGATCCGGTCATCGCGCACGACTAGGGCTCCAACGCATTCACGCGGCATGGCGCTCACGAATTGACATGGTTGACAGACGGCTGGCGGACAGTCGTTGTGACTGAGACATGATCGCCGCCGCGGCCGTATCTGGTAAGTTAGCGCCCCCACCCTGCCCTCCCCCGCGGAGCGGGTGAGGGGAAGAGGGATGCTGAGCAAAACCCGCAACTACGCACTCTGGATTGCGATCGCGCTGGTCGTTCTGTTGGTCCTCTGCGGCTACATCTTCTGGACCGCGCGGAACCGCGGCCTGACCTGAACGTTGACTCGCGATGGACAACCTCACCGCCATCGCGCGACAAGCCATGATCGAGCACGGGCTCGATCCCGACTTCTCGCCTGAAGCACAGCGACAAGCGAACTCCATCTCCCCTGCTGGCTCGAAGACGCAGCCCGCGATCCGCGACTTGCGCGCCCTGCTCTGGTCGTCCATCGACAACGACGACACGCGCGACCTCGATCAGCTCGCCGTCGCTGAGCCGTTGGCCGGCGGCGCCGTCAAGATCATGGTCGCAGTCGCGGATGTCGACGCGCTGGTGACGCCAGGCTCTGCGATCGACGATCACGCTCGAAGCAACACAACGTCCGTCTACACGGCCGCGAAAGTCTTTCCGATGTTGCCGGAGAAATTGTCGACTGATCTGACGTCTCTTCGCGAGGGAGAAGAACGGTTCGCCGTTGTGATCGAGATGACGATCGATGCACAAGGCAAGGTCTCCGCCTCTGATGTGTATCGCGCACTCGTGCTCAATCGCGCCAAGCTTGCTTACGACAGCGTCGCGGCATGGCTGGACGGCAATGCGCCGCCGCCAAAGCCGCTCTCGACAGTCGCCGGCCTCGACCAACAACTTCGTCAGCAAGACCAAGCCGCACAAGCATTGCGACGCGTTCGTTACGAACACGGCGCACTCAACTTCGAGACAGTGCAAGCGCGGCCTGTCTTCAACGACGGCGTGCTGACAGACCTGCGCGCAGATGAAAGGAATCGCGCGAAGGAGCTCATCGAAGACTTCATGATCGCGTCCAACGGCGTGGTCGCACGCTATCTGCAGAGCAAAAAGCGGAGCCTGCTCCGCCGAGTTCTGCGTTCACCCGAACGCTGGCCAAGAATCGTCGACCTCGCGGCAAGCGTCGGCGGTCGCCTCCCTGCACAGCCGGACGCGCTCGCACTCAACACATTCCTTGCTTCGCGCCGCAGTGCCGACCCAACAACGTTCCCCGAACTCTCACTCTCGGTTCTCAAACTCCTGGGCTCGGGCGAATACGCAGTCGAGCTGCCGAACCAACCGGCCGCAGGTCACTTCGGTCTGGCCGTCAGCGAGTACACGCACTCCACCGCACCGAACCGACGCTTCCCGGACCTCATCACACAGCGCCTAGTCAAAGCAGCACTCAATGAACAACCTGCCGCCTACTCCGACGACGAACTGCGCAACCTCGCCGCCCACTGCACCCTGCAGGAAAAGAACGCAAACAAAGTCGAGCGCCAAGTCCGCAAGGCAGCCTCTGCACTCTTGCTGATCAATCGCATCGGCCAGCAATTCAACGGCGTCGTGACAGGCGCGTCCGAGAAAGGCAC
>CADEEJ010000281.1:0-2881 GCA_902826315.1 uncultured Steroidobacter sp. | reverse complement strand
ACGAGCACGGAGTCGTGGGAGAAAGCTGCTGCGGCAGCCATCAATCGAGCCGGCAAGACCCTGCGCGACCTGCGGGTTGCTGAGGTCTCCCAGCTGGATCTGCAGCTCAACGATGGCAAGGTGGAAATGTACCGCGCGAAGGTGAAAGTCTCGTTCAAGTATGAGGATGGCTAGCGTAGCGATCGTCTAATATCTGCAACGCAAGGGGAGCTCAGGCTCCCCTCTTCATCTTCCAGGGAGACTTTCATGACGATTTCGATGTACCAGGCGTCGGTGCCGGCGTTCATCCGCGCGCTCAACAATCTTGCTGCGATCCTCGAGAAAGGCGCTGCGCACGCGCAGGCACGCAAGATCGACGAGGCGGTGTTGCTCAACAGCCGTCTCTATGTGGACATGTTTCCGCTGACGCGACAGGTACAGATTGCGACGGACACCGCGAGGAGCGGCGCGGGTCGTCTCGCGAGCGCGGACTTCCCCACTTATGAAGACAAGGAAGCCACCTTCCATGATCTCGTGCAGCGGATCCGCAATACGATCGCGTACCTGGAATCGCTGAAGCCGGCGCAGATCGACGGCGGCGAAGAGAAGACCATCACGTGGCAGACTCGCAGCAGCAGCAAGAGCATGCCGGGGCTGCCCTATCTGATGAATCACTTGCTACCCAACATCCATTTCCACGTCACCACTGCGTACGCGATCCTGCGTCACAACGGTGTGGAGCTTGGAAAGAAGGATTATCTCGGACCTACCTGACGGAAGGAGGCCGCGACGGCCTAACCAAACCCCCTGCGCCTGCGTCTAAGTTTCAAAGCAGGGGGAGTCGCATGAAGTTGAGCTGTCGCCGTATCTCGATCACTGGTGTGCTCGCGTGTGCCATGGTCGCTTTGCAGATGACCGATGTGCACGCAGAAGCCGTGGCGCCGCTGGCGACAGCCGGATGCGCGCCGGTCGCCACATCGGTGTCAAAACTTCCGGCCCCGACTTTCCAGGACGGGCCAACGCTTTTGCAGGCCGATCTGCTCGCCGACTTCGACGGCTGGATCTCCGGCATGCACGCCCTCAATCCCGATCTCTCCCTCCGCGCTGATCTGCAGACGCTCGATCGCGAAGCTGCGCGCATTCGCGCAGAGCTGACCGGGCCAATGAGCCGTCGCGAGGCCTGGCTGCATTTCGCGCAGCTCAATCCGCATCTGCACGACGCTCATGCCGGAATTCAAATGCCCGGCTACCGCGGAGCGCTGGATGCGCACCTCAAGGCTGGCGGCCATGTCGTACCCATCGAAGTGCGTTTTGCGCAGGATGGTTCATTGAGCGTCTTCAGCGTCGCGCCGGGCGTGGAAGGCGTGAAGCCCGGAGATCGGCTTGTGTCGATCAACGGGCACAGCACCGAGCAGATGCTCGCAGCGATTCTGTCCCGATCCATCGGCGAAACGTCGGCCTTTCAGCATGTGTTCGCCACGCGTCGGTTCGCGATGTTCTATTGGTACCTCTATGGCGACACGGGCCAGTACGATCTCGTAGTGCGGCCAGCGCTCGGAGGTTGCCCTCGGCAGGTCCGCGCGACGGGCGCGACAACATTGCCTGCAGCGCTGCAAGCGGAGCGCTCGGCCGATGACATGTTCAGCTGGCGCATCCTGCCCGGCGACATCGGCTATCTGCGAGTGGACGGCTTCGATGGCGATAAGAAGGACGCTCTCGCCGCGATCACTCAAACGGCCTTTGCGGCATTCAATGCGCGCAGGGCCCGCGCTCTGATCATCGACGTTCGAGAGAACAGCGGCGGAGACGATCCGCTTTGGCAGCAACACCTCGTGAATCACTTCACCAGCAAGCCCTATGCGCAGCTCTCGCACTACGTGATCCGCATCACCAAGGACAATGCCGACCCGGGTGACGTCATCGGTTCGGTGCAGAGCTCTGACTACAACAAGCGGTTCACGCCGCCGCCCGAGGACCCGGTTCGCTACTCCGGTCCTGTCTATATCCTCGCGGGCCCCTACAGCTATTCGGCGACCATCCAGTTCCTGGTCGCCGCGCAGGACTTTCAGCTCGCCCGGATCGCGGGCGAGGAAACGGCTGCTTTTTCCTGTCAAACGGGTCAGGTGAAGCGCATGGATATGCCCAGAACCGGCCTCTCAGCCGCGACGCCGATCATTGCCTTCACCCGCCCGTCCGGCGAGGGCTGCAAGCGCGGTGTGCTGCCGGACGTGCCGATCGCGATCGACGAGGTGACGCCGGCCGCGACGCTAGACGCGCTGCTGCAGTGGATTCGCGTGCACGGCTAAACCGGCGGGACCGCAGTTTTTTTGGGCGCCGCGACCGCCCGCAGTGTAAGATTCGCGGCCGTTTCAGACCCTGCGCCCACCGCACTGCCCATGCTTTCCACTGCGAACGTCTCCATCCAATTCGGTGCCAAGCCGTTGTTCGAACAAGTGTCGGTGAAATTCGCCGACGGCAACCGCTATGGCCTGATCGGCGCCAACGGCAGCGGCAAGTCGACCTTCATGAAGATCCTCGGCGGCGAGCTGGAACAGAGCTCCGGCGAAGTGATGCTGCAGACGGGGTTGCGGCTCGGCAAGCTCAACCAGAACCAGTTCGGATACGAAGACGAGCGCGTGCTCGACGTCGTGATGCAGGGCCATGTCGAGATGTGGCACGCGATGAAAGAGCGCGACCTCATCTACGCCGACGCCCACGCCAGCGACTCGGACTACATGCGCGCGGCAGAGCTGGAAGCGAAGTTCGCCGAGTACGGCGGCTACAACGCCGAAGCACGCGCGGCCAGCATCCTGAGCGATGCCGGTATCGATCCCGCATACCACAACGGACCGATGCGCGAAGTTGCGCCCGGCTGGAAGCTGCGCGTGCTGCTCGCGCAGGC
>CADEEJ010000280.1 GCA_902826315.1 uncultured Steroidobacter sp. | reverse complement strand
CCGGCGTGATGTCGTTATCCCAGAACAGGTTCTGCGCGCCCTTGACGAACGGCTGTTTCATCTTGCCGCCGATCAGGTTGCCCCAGCTCGCGAACTTCCAGTCGAAGTAGGCCAGGTCGAGCTCGATGGCTTTCTTGCTGGACAGGTTCGTCAGCGACTGATTGCCGGAGCGCGGGTCGTTGCCTTCGGTGGTCGTCAGACCGATGCCGGCCGTAAGGTTGTCGGTCGCCTTCGCGGTTACAGCGAGACGCGCACGAATGCGGTCGCGATAGCGGTCGGCGGCCGTCACGCCGGCGGCATTCGTCTTGGTGTCGTCGCTGATCGCCTCGTAGCGATAGCGCAGGTCGCCCGTGACCGTCACCTTGCCCGCCCAATCCGCACCCTTCACCGCGCCGACCGCGGCACTGGCGGTCGCCGCATCCTTGCGCAGTCCACGCGCTTCGCTCTTGAGATAGTCGCCCGTCGCCTTCAGCTCTTCGCCCTGCGATTTCAGCTCCGCGTTCTCGGTCTTCAGCGCCTGATTCTCCTGCTCCAGCTTGTCGACGCGCTGCATGAGTCCCTGAAGCTGGTCGCGGATCTCCGCCAGGTCGTTCGGGCTGGCAGCCTGGGCTCCGGCGGGCAACTGTGACAGGGCAGCGGCCACGGCGGCCGCGATCATCAGGTTCTTCACGGTAAGGTCTCCGTTTGTCTGGTTATCAGGCGTGACGCGTAAAACTGCGCGCGCAGTCATTAAGCGGGCGCTTGTTTGTCGGACAGACGTTATACGGACGACTTGTTACAGAGAGATTGCAGCTCTGGCTGCGATTGCGAACGCGAATGTGACGCTGCGATGACGTTGCAGCTTCAGCCGGACAACTTCGCTTGCAGGAACTCCGCGGGCGGTTGCATCAGCCGGCTCGGCAGGAAATGACAAGTGAACGTACTGCCGCGACCTTCGATGCTGTCGATCGTCAGCGTGCCTTCGTGCCGCTGCAACGCGTGACGCACGATCGCCAGTCCGAGCCCCGACCCGCCGAGGTCGCGCGAGCGCCCGGAGTCGACGCGATAGAAGCGCTCGGTCAGGCGTGGAATGTGCTCGGGCGCGATGCCCACGCCGGTGTCGCGCACGGCGATGTGCCCGCCGTCCTCGTCGGTCCACCAACGCAGCTCGATTTCGCCCTGCGGCGGCGTGTACTTCACAGCGTTGGAGAGAAGATTGGAGACGATCGAGTGCACCTCGTTCTCCACTCCCTTGAGCCATTGCGTGCTGTCGAGCGTCAGCCGTACTTCGTGCGGACGGTGCTCGAGCGCCAGCGTTTCCTTGCGCAGCAGCGCCAGCATGCCGGGGATATCGATCGGCTCCTCGTCTAGCGGCCGCTCGCCCGACTCCAGCTTCGACAGCTCGAGCAGGTCACGGATGATCGTGCTCATGCGCTCCGCCTGGCGGCGCATTTCGAGGATCGGTGCGGTCCAGGTCGGATCGAGCTTCTGATCGTCGGCTAGCGCATCGAGATAGCCCGTGATCACAGTCAGCGGCGAGCGCAGCTCATGCGAGGCATTCGCGACGAAGTCGCGGCGCATCGACTGCAGCTGCTGCTCGCGGCTGACGTCGCGGACCATGAGCAGCTGACGTTCCGGCATCCCAGTGCGCACTATATGGAAGGAGTACCAGCGGCTGATGTCGCTCGTGTCCTGGACCACGACACCGTCGCCAGGCTCGTCGCCGCGCAGGTATTCGACGAAGTTCGGGTGCCGCACCAGGTTCTCGATGCGGATGCCGCGATCGCGCTTGCGCCGCAGGCCGAGCCACTCGGCGGCGCGGCGATTGAACCACAGGATTTCGTGCTCCGGCCCGAGCAGCACCGCGCCTTCGGGCATCGCGGTAGTCAGGCGGCGGAACTCGCGCAGCAATGCGGTGACACGCGCGCGATGAAACTGCTTGCGGCGGTAGATGCGGCTGACGATCGCCACGACCTCGCCCCACAGCCCGCTGATGTCCGGCGGGTCTTCGATGCGGCGGCGGCGCAGCCAATGCTCCAGTCGCAGCAGATTCCACAGCTGCACGCCCGCATAGATAGCGAGCACGACCGCGAAGGCGAGCGCGATGCGACCGGTCGCAAGCCCGACGAGCAACGCCAGCAGTAACGAGATACCGAGCCGAGAGACGCTCTGCCAGGCCGCCGGAGTCATGGCGCCGGGGAGCTTCAAGAATCACTCCGCGCGCGTGGAGAACCGGTATCCCGAGCCGCGCACCGTCTGGATGAATCGATCGTAGGCGAACGCCTCGAGTGCCTTGCGCAAGCGCCGGATGTGCACGTCGACGGTGCGTTCTTCGACATAGACGTTGCCGCCCCACACTCGATCCAACAACTGCGCGCGACTGTACACCCGCTCCGCGTGCGTCATGAAGAAGGACAGCAACCTATATTCCGTCGGTCCGAGCTGTACGGTGCGGTCGCCGACCATGACGCGATGGCCCGCTGCATCGAGCACCAGGCCGTCCGCCTCGATCAGCTCTTCGCCACCGCCGTGGTTCGAGCGGCGCAGAACAGCGTTGATGCGCGCCAGCAGCTCGCGCGGCGAAAACGGCTTGGTGACGTAGTCGTCGGCGCCGCCTTCCAGGCCCAGGACCTTGTCCTGTTCCTCGGCGCGCGCCGTCAGCATGATGATCGGGACTTCCTGGGTTTCCTTGTCGCGCTTCAGCGCGCGCGTGAGCTCCAGGCCGCTCATGTCCGGCAGCATCCAGTCGATCAGCACGAGGTCCGGACGGCGATCGGCGACGCTGGCGCGGGCGGTGCCGGCGTCCGGTGCTTCCCGAACGTCGAAACCGCTGCGACGCAGGCCGAATGCAATCATTTCACGGATCGGCCGCTCGTCTTCGACGATCAGGATCTGCTTGGCGGTCATCGTGACAGCAATTTAACAGCTAAGTGAGCTGCTTCATTACAGCAACGGATTATTACAGCCGCATGAAGTTCCAGCGCAATCGCGCGCGCGGATGTTACCGCGGCTTGACGGTTGCGACCTGGTCACGCAAATAAACGGGCTGCGCCCGCTCCGGCGGCTGACCCCTGCCGGCGTGCAGCTCTGCCACTGCCAACCGTGCAATATCGCGCGCATCCGGCTTTGCGTTGCCGTGAACCGCCACCGCCGTTCGTCCCGTGACGAGCTGCGGATACGCCCCGAAGCCGGTTCCGGCAAAGATCGTTGCATCGCCCGGCTCGACCGCGTCCGGACGATCGACACGCTCGCTGGACACCGGCTTCACGAGCCCGTCCGGCGTCGCCTCGAACCTGCCCCAATACACTTCGTTCATGCGCGCATCCATGCAGACGAGGATCCGAGCCCCGGCGCTCGCGAACTGCTGCGCGACCGCCGCGAGATCCGAGACACCGACGGTCGCAAGCTGCGCACCGTAGGCGAGCCCCTGCGCGACTCCGACGGCAATTCTTACCCCCGTGAACCCACCTGGCCCGCGGCCGTAGGCCAGGCCGTCAAGTTGCCGCAACGTGAGCCCGCCTTCGGCGAGCACCGACTCCACCATCGGCAGTACGAGGTCCGCATGGCCTCGCTGCGTTTCCGTCGCTCGCTCGACTATGTGCTCGTCGATGAGCAACGCGACCGAGCAACGCTCCGTGGCCGTATCGATTGCGAGCAATTTCATGGCGCGGCCCGGCGCGGCGCCAGCGGCGCGGCAATCCCCACTGTCGCGAGCTTCGCGAACAGGAACTGCTCGACCTCTTCGAGCCGCTCGGTGCGCGGCATCGGCGGCAGGCTGTCGAGAAAGATCCTGCCGTAGGCGCGCGTCCGCAAACGCTGATCGCACAGCATGACGACGCCGAAGTCGCTCGGATCGCGCATCAGGCGGCCGACGCCCTGCTTCAGCGTGATGACCGCTTGCGGAATCTGCTCTTCGAAGAACGGGCTGCCGCCGCGCCGTTCGATCGCATCGAGCCGCGCCTTCAGCACCGGATCGTCGGGCGCCGCGAACGGCAACTTGTCGATGACGACGACGGACAGCGCTGCGCCTTTGACGTCGACGCCTTCCCAGAAACTGCTGGTACCAAGCAGCACCGCATTGCCGTACTCGCGGAACCTTGCCAGCAGCGACTCGCGCGGCCCGTCGCCCTGCACGAGCACGGGAAACGGCAGAGTCGGCCCGAGCCGCTGTAACAGGATCTCGGCGCCCTCACGCAAAGCGCGATGACTCGTGAACAGCAGGAAGGCACGTCCCCCTGCGGCATGCAGCACAGGCAGCGCCGCATCGATGACCTGCTCCGTGTGCCGCTGCGACGAAGGCGGATCGAGTCCGCGCGGCAGGTAGAGCAACGTCTGCTGCTCATAGCTGAAGGGACTGCCGAAACGCACGGTCGTGGCTTCACGCATGCCGAGCCGGCTCATGAAGTGATCGAACTTGTCGCCGACCGCCAGCGTCGCCGACGTGCAGATCCACGCGCTGGTGTGCGACTCGACGAGCGCACCGAGTTGCTCGGCCACGTCGACCGGCACGTAGTGCAGCGACATGCCGTGCGTCGTCGATTGCGCCCACCGCACGCTCGCGGATTCGCCCTCGTCCACCGCTACCAGAGCGCGCAGCCGCGCCGCCAACTCTGCGCCACGCCGCCGCAGCGCCGCGAGCCCGGCATGATCCTTCGCTGCTTCGCCCAGCGACGCGACGAATTCATCCAGCAGCGATTGCAGGCGCTCCACCGACTCGATGACCGGCGCTGGCCAGTCCTTGAACTCGGTGCGCTCTCGCGGCCCGCGCAGCGCATCCTGCAGATCGTAGAGATGACGATCGAGCGTCTGCGCAAACGCAGCTGGCACGTCATTGCGTACACCCGAAGTCAGCAGTTCCGCGGCAACATCGCGCGACAACGACTGCAGCTGCCGGCTCGAGACCGCAAAGCCGAGAAAATTCGCGGCGATCTCCGGCAGCTGGTGCGCTTCGTCGATGACGATCGCGTCGGCGCCGGGCAGCAGGTCGCCGAAGCCCTCGTCTTTCAGCACGAGGTCCGCCATCAGCAAATGATGATTCACGACCACAACGTCCGCTGCCTGAGCTTCACGCCGCGCCTGCACGACGTGGCAACGATCGAACGCTGCGCAGTCGGGCCCGAGACAGTTGTCGCGCGTCGATGTAACCCACGGCCACACCGGATCGGAATCGCTGAGCTGCGTGAGCTCGGCGATGTCGCCCTGCCGCGTGGTGCGCGACCAGTCGCGTACCTTCGCGAGCCCGCGTGCGACTTCCTTGCGCAAGCCGCGCGCGACGGCTTGCTGCTCAGCCAGTTCGAGTCGATGCACGCATAGATAATTCGCGCGACCCTTCAGCAGCGCGACGCGCACCGGCCGTCCGATCGCGCGCGCGACTGTCGGCAGATCGCGGTGAAACAGCTGGTCCTGCAGATTGCGCGTGCCGGTGGACACGATCACTCGCCGACCGGACAGCAGCGCGGGCACGAGATACGCGAACGTCTTGCCCGTCCCGGTGCCTGCCTCGACGATCAGCCGGCCATGCGAGCGCAACGCGAGGGCGACTTGCTCGGCCATCGCGATCTGCTCGTCGCGCGTCGCGAAGCCGGGGATCGCGCTCGCCAGCGGCCCCTCCGATCCGAACAGCTCTGGGTAGTCGTGCATCAGCGGAATGTCGCGCGGAACCGCGCCAACGCCGTCGCGCCCGGCGCGAGCGGGTTACGCAACTGCCAGCGGATGTGTGTGTACTGCGCGGCGTGCGCCAGCTGGCTGGAGCCTTCGACTTCGATCATCAGCGAGTCTGACGGCGCGAAGGTGCGGCCGCCGTCCGCGGAGAAGGACACCGCGGCGCCCGGCCCGGACGCCGAGTCCGCCAGGTAGAGGGTGTTGGCCGGAACAGGCTGAACGACGGCTACGTTCCGCAGGGGCACGCTCGTCTGATTGGTGATGCGCAATGTGTAGTAGACCACCTGGCCCTGCTCGAGCAGCCGCGCGGGCACGAAACGGTAAAGCTCCCGGCCCGGTGTCGTGCTGACATTCTCGCGAACCTCCGCGATCAGCTCGGTCAGGACGTCGGACGGCTGCTCGTCGGCGTGCGTGACAGGTTGAATCAAAGGCTGCAATCCTGCCGCTAAAGCGACCGCCCAGATGAGCAATAAACTCCGTAAATTCGCAGTCTTACGAAGAATTCCTCTTGAAATTCCACTGGGCAGCACTATTGCACCGTGCAGCCGTCGGCGCAATGACTAGGCGGGGCCGCCCGGTATAATCCCGCGCCTGTTTTTCCCCGCGTCCACACCAGGAGCATGCCGTCTAAATGAGCACGTCGAATGCGACGCTTCAAAGTTGGGTCGAGCAAGTCGCGCGATTGACCAAGCCTGATTCGATTCACTGGTGCACCGGGTCGGACGCCGAAAACTCGACACTGATCGAAGCGATGCTTCGCAGCGGCGATCTTATCAAGCTCAACCAGACGACCCACCCGAATTGTTACCTGCATCGCTCGAATCCCTCGGACGTCGCCCGCGTCGAGCACCTCACCTTCGTCTGCACGCGCAACCGCGACGACGCCGGCCCGAACAACCACTGGATGGACCCGGCGGAAGCGCACCGGAAAATCGATGCGCTGTTCGACGGCGCGATGCGCGGGCGCACGCTGTACGTCATCCCGTATTGCATGGGGCCGATCGACTCGCCGTTCTCGCGCTGTGGCGTCGAGATCACCGACAGCGCTTACGTCGTCGCCAACATGCGCATCATGACGCGCATGGGCACGCCCGCGCTGAAGCGCATCGAGCGCGACGGCACGTTCGTGAAGGGTCTGCACTCGATCGGCGACCTGAGCCCCGACCGCCGCTTCATCATGCACTTCCCCGAAGAGTTGACGATCAAGAGCGTCGGCTCCGGTTACGGCGGCAACGCGCTGCTCGGCAAGAAGTGTCATGCGCTGCGCATCGCGAGCTGGCAGGCACGCGACGAGGGGTGGCTCGCCGAGCACATGCTGATCATGGGCGTGCAGAGTCCTGAAGGCCGCACGCACTACATCGCGGGCGCGTTCCCGTCCGCCTGCGGCAAAACCAATCTCGCGATGCTCGTGCCGCCCGCGTCGATGCCGGGTTGGAAGATCTGGACGGTCGGCGACGACATCTGCTGGCTGCAGCCCGGCGCCGATGGCCAGTTGCGCGCGATCAATCCGGAGGCCGGCTACTTCGGCGTCGTGC
>CADEEJ010000279.1 GCA_902826315.1 uncultured Steroidobacter sp. | reverse complement strand
AAGAAAATCCCTCGGAGGCAACTCCATGCCGGTTCGAGTCCGGCCCCGGGCACCATCAGAGCATCCGCGGCCATCCGCTAACGTGCTCCGCATGCCGTAAAACCCTGCAAATCCCGATGAATTCCCTCCGCTGCCGTCCGTTACCATCCGTAGACAGCGTAGCACGTCTGGGGGTATAAAACAGGGGTATCTCACACCTGCAGGCCGGATACCCCCAAATGCTTACCGAAACTGCGATCAAAGCCGCGCGGCCCGAGTCGAAGGCGTACAAGCTTTACGACGAGCGCGGGATGTTCCTGTTCGTGCCGCCGACCGGCTCGCGCCTCTGGCGTCTGAAGTACCGCATTGGCGGCAAGGAAAAGCTGCTCGCACTAGGCGCCTATCCTGATATCTCACTCAAGACTGCACGCGCTCGCCGTGACGATGCGCGCAAGCTGATTGCGAATGGTATCGACCCGCTCGCGCAGAAGAAGGCTGAGCGCACCGCTACGGCCGATACGTTCGCTGCACTGGCCGCCGAATATCTCGACCGCAAGCGTAAGACGCTGCACGCGAAGACGCTGAGCAAGGCGCAGTGGCTGCTCGACGACTGGTTAAACAAGTACATCGGCAATACCTCTGTGCGCGAGCTGACAGCCGCGAATGTTCTCTCAGTGTGCCGCCGCCTGGAATCCAAGGGGAAGCACGAGTCGGCGCATCGTGCCCGAGCTCTGGCGAGCCGCGTCATGCGCTACGCGGTCGCGACAGGCCGCTGCGACAGCGATCCCTGCAGAGACCTGCGGGGCGCGTTGACGGCAGTCAAGGTGAAGAATCACGCGGGCATCACGGACCCGGCGAAACTCGGCGCGCTCCTGCGTGCGATCGACGGCTACGAGGGACAGCCGAGCACGGTGTACGCGCTGCGGATCGCGCCTTACGTGTTCGTGCGTCCTGGCGAACTGCGCTATGCGGAGTGGAGCGAGTTTGATCTGGACAGCAAAGAACCGCTCTGGCGCATTCCGGCGGGCCGCATGAAGATGAAGGAACAGCACCTGGTTCCCCTCGCCCGCCAAGTCGTCGAGCTGCTGAGCGAGTTAGAACCGCTCACCGGTGACGGACGCTTGCTGTTCCCCTCGCTGACTTCTGCCGAACGTCCGATCAGCGACAACACGCTGAATGCAGCGCTGCGACGCATGGGATACACGAGCGAGCAGCATGTGGCGCACGGCTTTCGCTCGACTGCGAGCACGCTGCTGAATGAGCTGGATTGGAAGCCGGACCTGATCGAGCTGCAGCTGGCGCATGCGGAGCGCAACAAGGTGCGTGCCGCGTACAACCGCGCCGAGCGCTTGCCCGAGCGCAGGACCATGATGTCGGCATGGGCGGACTATCTCGACGGACTGAAGGCTGGCGGCAAGGTAGTCGCCATCAGGAGTGGCAAGCGATGAAGCGCGGCCGCCCTGCGAACTCACAGAGACTTGGGCGCAGTACAGGAACCGGCTCGCCGTTGGCAGTCGGCAGGATCATTGCGCATCTCATGCGCAAGAAGGTCACTTACGAGCGCGCACGCGCGTATTTCACGGATGATCTGCCGCGCGGCTCGCGGTTGTCGAAGAACACCGTAGACAAGTACTGGAAGCAGTACAGGGACACGATCCGAGTGGCGGCAAAGAAAGCCCGGCGCGATGAGCGCGAGTACTGCGATGAGTTCTTCCGGATCCAGAATGAGATCGAGGAACAGCAGCGCAACGACGCGCGGCGCGATGCGATCACCTATCAGTTGCCAGGACGTGGCGACACGGAACAGTTAGCGAGCGCGATCGAGCAATGGTTGCCGACTGTCGCAAAGAACGAGGCTGCGCGTGTGCGCAAGCAGTCCATAGACGCTGAGCAGCTGGTCGTGACGATCAGCTACCGAGCACCCCAGAAAAAGAAGCGTCGCTGATTTTCTTGGGACTGACGTTCAGTCCCGCTCACTGCAGTCTGTATTCGCCTTCCGAGGCCGACGCCAGACATCCGCTGTCGTCGCACTGACGAGGATGAGCGATGGCAGCCAAGAAGCGCCGCATTCTGCGGCTCCCTGCAACGATCGAGAAGACTGGCCTCGGGCGCGATTCCATCTATCGCCTCGGGCGCGATCGCGAAAGCGGCTTCCCTAAGCCTGTAAAACTCTCCGAGCGCGCGTCCGGCTGGTTCGAGGATGAGCTGGACACCTGGCTCGCCAAGCGTGCAGCCGAGCGCGACGCGCAGAGCGCCGCCTGATGCGCAAACAAGGCGCCGCGCCGGTGAGTCAGACCGGGCGCGGCAGGATCGACAAGGGGGACGCCAGAAGGATAGCACGGCTGCGCGGTATCGCCGGACTGTTCTGGTTGCAGCCAAAGATCTGGCAAGACGCTCGCATTCGCGAGTTGGCGCTGACGTTCTCGCCTGAAACAATCGCGACACTCACCGGCCGCTCGTTCCGCGATGTGCTCGCGGTGATCGAGGGCTGGCAATGAACGCCGTAACACTTAGCTTCAAGTGTTACGTGTACGTCTGCGTCGGCTGCAACCTGATGGCGTCGTCGGAGCGGTCAGACGTTCTCACGTGCTGTACACGCTGCCGCGTCCGCGCTCACCGTAACGGATCGATGAAAGCGTTACGTGAGTTAGCGGCGCGTCCGATGTTCCGTGTTCATCCGGCAACAATACAGCAATGCGCCGCTGTGCAGCGCCTGCGCCCGGACCTTGCCGACAAGCTGCTAGCTGGGACTGTCGAACTCGACGATATCCGTGACGAGATTTCGTCGGCGTTCTGGTCGCTGGTGTGGAAGCACGTGCGGGTGTCGGCATGAGCAACGTTCGCAAACCCTGCCCGCAGTGCGCGCGCAGCGAGCGCGACCGCACGTTCAGCGTGAAGACTGACGAGCGCGGCACAGTCGGGCATTGCTTCCGTTGCGAGTACGTCGAAGTGGACAACGAGTGTAGGGAAAGAATTCCCTACCCTGCAGCGCGCACTGTCGGCAAATCCGTGCCGCTCGACTGGTCGACGAAGGCGGACGCGATCTGGCGCCGCACGCAGGAACTCGCCGGGACGCTTGGCGAGCGCTACCTGCACACCCGCGGTTGCATCGTCCCGCCGCGCGATTCGCACCTGCGCTACCTGACGCAGACCGACAAGCATCCGCCGTCGCTGTGCGCGTGCGTGTCCGACGTGCTGACCGGCCGGCCGATCAGCTTGCACTTCACTCGCCTGGCTATCGACGGCCGCGGCAAGGCTGGCACCGACTGCGACAAGCAGCTGCTCGCAGGCCATCGCAAAAAGGGCGGTTGCATTCGGCTGTGGCCGGATGAATGCGTAACACACGGCCTCGCACTCGCAGAAGGTATTGAGAGCGCGCTTGCAGCGGCGCATGCGTTCACGCCGACATGGGCGG
The DNA here is from genome assembly GCA_902826315.1 of uncultured Steroidobacter sp. GTDB lineage: Bacteria > Pseudomonadota > Gammaproteobacteria > Steroidobacterales > Steroidobacteraceae > Steroidobacter. Next base: position 3,891 of record CADEEJ010000279.1, on the reverse strand, counting down.
CGATCGACGCGGGCAATCTCGCGGCGTTCCCCGTCCTGGCCGGCGTTGAGTCGTTGACGATATTCGCCGACCACGATGAGCGCGGCATAGAAGCAGCGCGCGAGTGTGCGCGGCGCTGGAGTCTAAATTTAGACCGCGAGGTGCGCGTGCGCGTGCCTAAAACTCGAGGCGAGGATGCCGCAGACATCGCAAAACGAAAGGCGGCAGCATGAATGCCTCTCTGATCGAGCTCGAACACGAAGACTTGGCACCAGAGGGCGCCGAGCTGCTGAACGACGTGCGCGGTTTCGTCAAGCGCTTCTGCGTATTCCGGAACGACGAATGCCTGACGGCCGTGACGTTGTGGGCTGCGCTGACTCACATGGTGGAGCACTTCCACACAACGCCGCGACTCGTTGTGGTGTCGCCGGAGTACGGATCAGGCAAGACAAGAGTTCTGGAAGTTCTGCATTTGCTGACTGTGCAGGCGATGCTCTGCCTGAGTCCGTCGTCGGCGACGATCTTCCGCAAGCTGGCGAAGGAAATGCTGACGCTGCTCATCGACGAGTCCGACACGATCTTCACGCAGCGCGGCAAGGACGACGCCAACGAGGATCTGCGCGGCTTCCTCAATGCTGGATACCGGCGCGGCTCAACAATTCCACGATGCGTCGGGCCAAAGCATGACGTGATCGACTTCCCCGTCTTCTGTCCCGTGGCGATGGCGGGCATCGGCGACCTACCAGACACGATCATGTCGCGTGCCGTCATCATCCGAATGCAGCGCCGGGCGCCGCACGAAAAGGTTGATTCGTTCCGGCTGCGCGAGCACGAGGCTGTGGGTCACGAGCTGCGCGACCGCATTGCTACCTGGGCGGCATCAGTCGGAGCCAAGGCCGGCGCAGCATGGCCGAAGCTGCCCGAAGGTGTTGTAGATCGTGCAGCCGAGATATGGGAACCGCTGATCGCTGTAGCTGATGCAGCTGGTGGTGAGTGGCCGAAGCTGGCGCGGGCTGCCTGCGTATCGCTGTGCCGCGTATCTCAAGAGCGACGGGCAAGCCTAGGCGTGCGGTTGCTGACCGACTTGCGCACCGTGTTCGCCGACGCGGACGCACTCCACACTGAGACGATCATCGAGCGACTGTGCAACGGCGAGGCATACGGCCTTGATGCTGATGCGCCATGGAGTGAGCTGCACGGCAAAGCGATTGGAGTCAGAACACTGGCGTCCATGCTGAAGCGCTACGGCATCGAGCCTACGAAGGTCACGATTGCCGGCCGATCGCTGCAGGGCTATCGCCGCGACCGCGGGCTGTGGGATGCATGGACTAGGTACCTCTCTCCGGTATCGCAGCAAGCGGAATGTCCGGAATTGCCGGAACTGTCAACTCCACCAATTCCGGAAGTTCCGGACGTGCGGGGTGCAGGGAGCGCATGCACTCGCTGTGACCGTGAGGGCTGCGACTGGTGCGAGCGATGAAAAATTCTTCTAGGTTCTTCTGGAGAATTTCACAAATGAGGGTGCCACGACCGCGATGCAGAAGCAGTTCGGAACGAAATAAATCACCTCCTGCCGTAAGGGCAAATTCATGAGCAAAGCAAAACACGAAGACGCAGACGGCCAGAACTTCGACACCGAGCGGATGACACAGGAGCGCTGTGCGGACATCCTGGACATCACGCCGCGAACGCTGCGGCAGTGGGAGAAGGACGCGAGGGCGGCCGAGACATTTGTCGGTCCCTTTCCTCGGAATCGAGATGGCACCTACCCGCTGAAGGGCATGCTGTGCTGGCTGATGGCGCGGCATCTGATGGAGCGTCTGCAGGGTCGCCGCCGTGGCCGCAACGCCTGACGACGACGCTGCCTTCTTGGCGATCGGCGCCGTGCGCTGGCTGTGTGCAACGTCGGCGGCTGATGGTGCTGACGTTGACCGGGCCGCTGAGATGCTGGTCGCGGCACTGCTCGACCTGGCTGCGCATCGCCGTGGCGACTTCGACCCGCGACGACAACGGGCGCTGCAGCTGGCCGAGCGAGTCCAGCGCGCCAAGGACGCCGGCGTTCCTGTGCGCGAGCTCGCCGAGCGCTTCGGACGATCGCGGGCCACGATCTACCGTCTCACGAGTCTCACGACATCGCGAGACAGTTCCGCTGTTCCATCTCCGACAGGAATCAAACGTCGGAGACGATCGAAATGCTAGACGCTGTAGACCGAGCTGCACTCACTGAGGCGCGCAGTTCCCTGGAACGCGGACTAAGTGCGCTCGACATTCTGCAACCCCGCTCGCGGGTAGGACTGTCATCGCGCGACGTGCGCAACTATTCGCTGGGGCGCGTACTGCGCGCGATGGTTCTCGGCAATGGAAGGCTGGACGGCGACTATTTCGATGCTGCTGGCCTCGAATGGGAAGCCAGCAAAGCTATTGCCAAGCGACTCGACCGGCCGGATTTCGGTTCCAGCTGGTACATCCCCGCGGAAATTCTCGAGCGCGGGCTGTCGACGACGCCCGGCAGCAAGGGCGGCTACCTGGTCGGCGCGCAGACGCAAAGCGTGATCGACGTTGTGCGCAATCGCTCCGTCGCGTTTCGCCTCGGCGCGCAGCCGCTGTCCGGATTGACCGCCAACGTTCCGATTCCGCGCCAGACCGGCAAGTCGACTGCGACATGGCAAGGCGAGGAAGGCACGAGCGTTACGGCCACGGACCAAACGCTCGGCCAGCTGTCGCTTGAGCCGAGTACGGTCATCGCTATCACCGACACGAGCGAGCAGCTTGTGCGCCAGACCGGCGCGACTGCCGAGGGTTTCATCGCCCGCGACTTGGGCGCGAGCATTGCCGAAGCGGTCGACAGCGCGGTCATCAACGGCACGGGCGGCGCACAGCCGCTCGGCGTGAAGAACACGACGGGCGTCACGACCGGGCAGGACAGCGCAACCGCGACGCTTGCAAAGCTGCTCGCATTCACGGCTGTCGCTGGCGCTGCGAATGCGATCGGCAACTCGCCCGGCTGGGTAGGGAACACGGCAGCCGCGGTCCTACTCGCGGGCAGGCAGAATTTCACAGGTAGTTCCGTGCCGCTTTGGACTGGGCCACCGACCGAGGGCACGTTGACTGGATATCCGGCGATATCGAGCGAGGCGCTGTCCAATGGCAACCTGATTTTCGGCTCATGGGATTCGATCGTCGTGGCCGACTGGGGCGTGCTGGAGCCGCAGGCTTCGCGCGGCGGAACACGGTTCAATGCGTTGCAGGTCGGCATCCGCGCGATGTGGATGGTCGACGTAGCGTTGCGATATCCGGCCTCGTTCGTCGTCTCGACGAACCTGTCATGAAGCAATGAATTCATCATCACGAATCGCGCATGCATCGGCCGTGCGCGCGCCAAGGCGGCAAGTGGCGAGAAACACCGTCAACCGATGCGCTACACCTCGCCGTCTTCAAGGCGGCTCTCCTTGTGTCGCGGCATCGGCGGTCAGCCCACCAGACGGGCATCGCGCAGCGTGAGCGCAGGAATTCCGGCACACGTTGTGGGCCTCTCGACCCGCCGAGCTGCAGATGGGCTGCAGCGATGACAGCGGAGCACGAGGCGATCAGTCTCGACTTGCGGCGCGCAACTGCCTTTCACGAGGCCGGGCACGCCGTCGCGTTCTGGCGCTTCGGTCAGGAAATCGAAATCGTGACAATCGAGCCGAGCACGAGCCGACTCGGCTTTGTGAGAGCGGCCGCCGGCTCCAGTGTCGTGGACCTTTGCGCCCGCCACGTGCGCGGCCTTGATTCCTACTGGCAGCTTCCTGAGACCGTAATGCAGGTTGTGATCTATCAAGCGGGTGTAGCCGCCGGCGCGCGAGCTGGATACGCGGACCAGGTCGCCGGCATCGACATGAGCGAAACAACGCGGCCGGCAAGGGAGGGGGG
>CADEEJ010000278.1 GCA_902826315.1 uncultured Steroidobacter sp. | reverse complement strand
TCGAGCACCTGGCGCGCGTCGTGTTCGACATGGAGAAGGACGGCGTGCGCTGGGCCTACCCCGACACGCTGGTCGGTACCGATTCGCACACGACGATGGTCAACGGCCTGGGCGTGCTCGGCTGGGGCGTCGGCGGCATCGAGGCCGAAGCGGCGATGCTCGGCCAGCCCGTGACGATGCTCATTCCGCACGTCATCGGCTTCAAGCTCGTTGGCAGCCTGCCGGCCGGCACGACCGCGACCGATCTCGTGCTGACGGTTACCGAGATGCTGCGCAAGAAAGGCGTGGTCGATAAGTTCGTCGAGTTCTACGGCGACGGCCTCGCGAGCCTGCCGCTCGCGGACCGCGCGACGATCGGCAACATGTCACCGGAATTCGGCAGCACCTGCGCGATCTTCCCGATCGACGAAGAGACGCTGCGCTACCTGGAGCTGACCGGTCGCAGCGCCGATCACATCGCGATGGTGAAGGCGTACGCGCAAGAGCAAGGCATGTGGCGCGAGAACGGCCAACCGCAAGCCGATTACACCGACGTGCTCGAGCTCGATCTCGGCACGGTCGAGCCGTCGCTCGCCGGCCCGAAACGTCCGCAGGACCGCGTACCGCTGCGCACTGCGAAGCAGACGTACCAGGCGGCGCACAAGAAGATGGCCGAAGAGCGCAGCGTCAAGAATCCGACCGCGCGCGGCGTGGCCATCGCGAATTGCGACGGCAAGTCGTTCGAGGTCGCAGACGGCGCGGTGCTGATCGCCGCGATCACGAGCTGCACGAATACTTCGAATCCAGCCGTGCTGATCGGCGCTGGGCTGCTCGCGCGTAATGCGCGTCAGCGCGGGCTCACGTCGAAGCCCTGGGTCAAGACCAGCCTTGCGCCGGGCTCGCGCGTCGTCACCGACTATCTCGACAAGGCCGGGCTCTCCGGCGATCTCAACGCCCTCGGCTTCTACACCGTCGGCTACGGCTGCACCACGTGCATCGGCAATTCCGGGCCGCTGCGGCCGGAGATCTCCGAGGCCGTGCGCGCCGGCGACCTGATCGCCTGCTCCGTGCTCTCGGGCAACCGTAACTTCGAAGGCCGCGTGCATCCGGAAGTGAAGATGAACTTCCTCGCCTCGCCGCCGCTCGTCGTCGCCTACGCGCTCGCCGGCACGCTGAACCTGGACCTCACGACCGAGCCGCTCGGCGTCGGCAGCGACGGCAAGCCGGTCTACCTGAAGGACATCTGGCCGACGCAGGGCGAGATCCACGAGTTCATCGCCAAGTCGGTCGACTCCGCGATGTTCAAGAAGGGCTACGCCAGCGTCTTCACCGGCGATGAGCACTGGAACTCGATCCGCTTGCCGAGCGGCAAGATCTACTCGTGGGACGACAAGTCGACCTACGTGAAGAATCCGCCGTACTTCGTCGGCATGACGATGAAGCCGGGCGCAGTCGCCGACATCCGCAACGCTCGCGTGCTGGCGCTGCTGGGCGATTCCGTCACGACCGACCACATCTCCCCTGCCGGCGACATCTCCAAGTCGAGCCCGGCCGCGAAGTACCTGATGTCGCTCGGCGTGCAGCCGGTCGATTTCAATTCGTACGGCGCGCGGCGCGGCAATCACGAAGTGATGATGCGCGGCACGTTCGCGAACATCCGGCTGCGCAATCAGCTCGCACCGGGCACTGAAGGCGGTGTCACCGTGCACGTGCCGAGCGGCGAGCAGATGAGCATCTACGACGCCGCCATGCGCTACAAACAGGAAGGCACTCCGCTCGTCGTGCTGGCGGGCAAGGAGTACGGCACCGGCTCGTCGCGCGACTGGGCCGCGAAGGGCACGATGCTGCTCGGCGTGAAAGCCGTGATCTCCGAGAGCTTCGAGCGCATCCACCGTTCGAACCTGATCGGTATGGGCGTGCTGCCGCTGCAGTACAAGGAAGGCCAGAACGCGCAGTCGCTGGGCCTGACCGGCAAGGAGACGTTCGAGATCATCGGGCTGAACGGCGGCGCGGCGAAGGTCGTCACCGTCGTCGCGACGCCTCCGTCGGGCGCGCCGATCAAGTTCGAAGTCCGCGTGCGCATCGACACGCCGAAGGAGCGCGAGTACTTCCAGCACGGCGGCATCCTGCACTACGTGCTGCGCCAGCTGGCGTCTTCGACCAAAGCGGCCTGACGGGGAGTGCCATGACCGAGCACCTCAAGATCGTCGTCACCGACCACGTCATGCACATCACGATGGCGCGGCCGGAGAAGAAGAACGCGCTCACGCAGGCGATGTATGTCGCGTTCGGCGAAGCTCTCACGCGTGCCGAGAGCGATCCGGCGGTGCGTGCCGTGCTGATCGACAGCGAAGGTGACTCGTTCACGGCGGGCAACGACATCGCGGACTTCGCTGCGATTGCGACCGGCGCGCGCTCGCGCGACGAGATGCGGACGCACGTCTTCCTGGAAGCGTTGGCGCGCGGAACGAAGCCTTATGTCGCCGCGGTCAATGGGCTGGCTGTCGGCGTCGGCGTCACGATGCTCATGCATTGCGATGTCACTTATGTAGCCGAAGACGCGCGGCTCACGACGCCATTCGTGAATCTCGCGGTCGTTCCGGAAGCGGCGTCGAGCTGGCTCATCCCGGCGCGGATCGGCTATGCCCGCGCCTTCCAGCTGTTCGCGTTCGGTGAGCCGATGGATGGCAAGACCGCAGCCGCGATCGGCCTCGTGACTGCCGCGTTTCCCGCCGCAGAGGTTCGCGCGAAAGCGCTCGCCGCCGCCAAGGCGCTGGCAGCGAAGCCTGCGGGCGCTTTGCAGGCGACCAAGAAGCTCATGCGCGATTCGGCCGCGATGCTGGCCGTCATGGCGCGCGAAGGCGAAGTATTCGGGCAGCGTCTGCGGACCGCTGAGGCCGCCGAAGCTTTCCGTGCTTTCGCAGAACGCCGCACGCCCGACTTCAGCAAGATCCAGGGCTGAGCGCCGCGGGTCCGCGATGCAGCCGCCGTTCGCAACTCAGATCCAGGACACGGGCACGGAACTGATCGGACCGTTGCGCGTGCCGCGGCAGATGCTGGCCGCGCAGAAGTACGACGATCACACCTCGATCCACGACAACGAGACGGCGCAGAAATTCGGCTTCAAGGGTGGGACGATCGAAGGACCCACGCACTTCAGCCAGTTCGCTCCGCTATGCGTCGCGCTGTGGGGACCGCGCTGGCTGGCGCAGGGCTCACTGTCGGCGCACTACCGCAACGCCTGCTTCGAGGGCGACAAGGTGCGCGCGCTGATCACAAAGCCGAAGGACGACGGCACGCATACGACCATCCGCATGGAGCGCGAAGACGGCACCGAGATTCTGCGCGGCACGGCGTCCGTCGGCGGCAACAATCCGCCTTCGGCGCTGGAGCAGCGCATCAGCGAGCTGAGTCCGCCGGAAAAGCTGGTGATCTTGCGCGACGTGCGCTTGGGCCTGCGCACGAAGCGCGTCGGCGTGCGCATGGACGCAAATCAGAACATGGGCGCGCTCTACCCGTTTTCGCTCGAACAGAAGCTGCAGGTGATCACCGAGCCATCGCCCTGGTACACGCCGGAGGGCGCTGCGGGCTCGCCGTGGAAGGAAGCGATCATCCCGGTGGAGATGGTCAGCGTGCTGCTGAACTATTCGAGCGACGTGGCCAGCTTCCCGGTGCGCAAGCCTGTCGTCGGCCTGTTCGCGGATCAGGAGATCCGTATGCATTCCGGCCCGCTGTTCGTCGGCCACCCGTACGAGATGGATCGTGAGATCGTCGCACTGAGCGGCAGCCGCCGCACCGAGAGCTTGTGGATCCGCACGCGCGTGTTTCAGCCTGGCGGTGACGAAGTCCTCGCGACGATGCTGCTCAACGCAGCGTATATGAAAGATTCGTTCCCGAACTACGAAGCGGAACTGCAGCGCTCTGCACCAACCGCCAACCGCTAATCAGCGACGCCACTTCTGCAGTTTTTTCGGAGCCTCCGGCTGGCGCTGCAGACGGATCGGCAGGCGCGGCGGCTCGGGCTCGTCTTCGACGAGCCATTGCTCCTTGAATGCCTGCAGCGCTTCCTGCTGCACGGCTGCGTGACGGTTCGACAGCAGGAGCGACGAAGGCGCGCACACCCGCGCACGAATCAGCCCGAGGTCCGCGGCCGCGTCGAACAGGCTGGGGTACCAACTCTGCCAACCGGGCAGCAGGCTCTCGACCTGCTCGCGCAGGTTCAGGCCGGGCGATTCGGGCAACAGGCTCATCACGAGCCATTTTTACCACGAAGCTCATCGCAACTGCAGTCTTGCGTCACACGCGATCTGTGTTCAAAGTAGATGGTGAGCCGAGGCGATACCAGTCGATGCGGCGCGTGACCAGCATCACTGCAGCGAGCGCGACGAACAGCACGATTGCACCCAGCAAGAGTGCGTAGTCCTCGGACAACACCAGCGCGTATAGCAACGAGTACACCGCACTCATCGCGACGGCCGCGACTCCGCCTCGCAGCGAGCTGCGCAATGCTCCAGCCACGTAGACTCCGATCAGCGTGACGAGCGCGACTGCTGCCGCGAGGTACGCCACCGCGAAGGCGATGTGCTCGGACAGCGCGATCAGCAGCAGGTAGAAGATGCTCAGCGCCAGTCCGATCATCAGGTACTGCAGGGGATGCAGCCGGTTGCGCGTGATCTGCTCCCAGGCGAAGAACGTCAGGAACGTCAGCGCAATGAACAGGATCGCGTACTTCACAGCGCGCTCGCTGCGCTGGTACACGTCCACAGTCTGGTAGAGGCCGACACCGAAAGAGGACTGATCGAGCACCTGCTCGTTGATCTCCTCCTCGGCGAAGGCCTGCCGATACGAGCGATTCAGCTCCAGCACTTGCCAGCGCGCGTCGAAGCCGTCCGCCGTGATCGTGCGCTCCGCCGGCAGAAATGCGCCATAGAACGAGGGGTGCGGCCAGTTCGAATGCATCTGCAGCGTCGTCGTGCTGCCGAGCGGCAGTAACGACATGCCGCGGCTTCCGGCGGCGACCGCGTGGAACTCGAACGCTGCCGACGCCGTCTTCGCGAGCTCGGTGAGATCGACGGCGGCTTCGATGCCGCGATAGACGCCGGGCTGCGCGGGGCCGAGCTTGACGGTCTGCTCCGCGAAGCGTGCTGCGCTCACTTCGCGCAGGCTGCGGACCTCAGACACCGGCAAGCGCAGGCGGCTCTCGTGCCACAAGTATGTGACGCCAGGCCTGTCGAGCAGCGGCTGCAGTGCTGCGAATTCGAACTCGCCCTTGAACTGCACGTCGGCGAGATACACGGGCACGGCGTAGATGCCGACGTAGCGCGCCTCGTCCTGCAATTTCAGATCGACCTTCATGTCGAGACGCGCCGGCAGCAGGTACAGATCGCTGCGGATGATTCGTGTGATCTCCTTCTTGTCGTCGATCTTCTCGACGACCGTGCGCTGCGTCGGCACGACGAGCATCGGGCCGCCGAGCACCGCACTGCCACCCCAGCCTTCGGCGACACGCGTGTAAGCCTGCTCACGCAGAGCCGAGCGCTCGGAGACGAGGCCACGGAGCATTGCGAGCGGTACCAACAAGAGCAGCACGATGACCCCGATCAGCACTGCCTTGAGAGTCACCGCACCCGATTCGCCGATCTCGAACGCCATCTCGCCTCTCCCACACTTTTGTCAGTTGCGAGGAGCCTGCGCCGGCAAGTGGGCATTCCGCGGACGCAATTCGGGCGAACTGTGGCGGGCCGGCTCGGTGAAGAATCCGTCAGGCGCTGCCGTGCGTAGGGTAACGGTGGTACCTTCACCTCGTGAGCGGCCAGGAGCGAAGTGCATGCTGATCCGGAAGTCCCGACCCGGCGACTCGGCCAATATCCGCCCGTCGGAAATTACGCCCGAATCGGTCTACCTGGATCGACGCCGGCTGCTGCAAGCCGCGCTCGCTGCCGGCGTTGCCGGTCTCGGCGGCGCGTGGTCCGAGCCTGCTCCGGCCCAGGCCGCGTTGCTCGAATTCAAGCGCAACACCAAATACAGCCTGAGCGAAGCGCCGAACAGCTACGAGGACATCACCTCGTACAACAACTTCTACGAGTTCGGCGTCGACAAGGGCGCGCCAGCCGCGAATTCCGGGCGCTTCAAGCCACAGCCGTGGTCGGTCACGGTGAGCGGCGAGTGCGAGAACAAGGGCACGTTCACGCTCGAAGACGTGCTGAAGGATCATCCGCTCGAAGAGCGTGTCTATCGACTGCGCTGCGTGGAAGCGTGGTCGATGATCATTCCCTGGGTCGGCGTGCCGCTCGGCGAAGTGCTGAAGCGCTACAAGCCGACGTCCAAAGCGAAGTACGTCGCCTTCAAGACGGTGATGCGACCTTCGGAGATGACCGGCCAGCGCTATCCCGTGCTCGAATGGCCGTACGTCGAAGGTCTGCGCATCGACGAAGCGATGCACCCGCTCGCAATCCTCGCGGTGGGCCTCTACGGCAAGTCGCTGCCGAACCAGAACGGCGCGCCGCTGCGGCTGATCACGCCGTGGAAGTACGGCTTCAAGGGCATCAAGTCGATCGTCGAAATCCGCTACACCGAGCGCCAGCCGCCGACTTCGTGGAACATCTCGGCGCCGCACGAGTACGGCTTCTTCGCCAACGTCAACCCGAGCGTCGACCATCCGCGCTGGAGCCAGGCTCGCGAGCGGCGCATCGGTCGCGGGCTGTTCGACTCGCGCGTGCCGACGCTGATGTTCAACGGCTACGAGCAGGAAGTCGCGTCGCTGTACAAGGGCATGGATCTGAAGAAATTCTATTGATGCCGTCCGCGACCCTCGTTCGCCGGGTCTTCAAGCCGGCGCTGTTCCTGCTGTGTCTGCTGCCGCTCGCCTCGCTCGTCTGGCGCGCGTTCGAGATCGGCGGCACGAATCTCGGCGCGAATGGCGTCGAAACGATCCAGGACACGCTCGGTCAGTGGGGACTGCGCCTGTTACTGATCACGCTGACGATCACACCGCTGCGCGACTGGTTCAATGCGCCCTGGCTGATCCAGTTGCGTCGCATGCTTGGCCTGTACGCCTTCTTCTATGTGCTGCTGCACTTCCTGACGTGGCTGATCCTGGACCAGGATCTGTACTGGGCCGGCATCCTGCCCGACATCGCGCGACGGCCGTTCATCACGATCGGCTTCGCCGCGTTGCTGCTCTTGATCCCGCTCGCGGTCACGTCGACGAACGGCATGATGCGGCGGCTGGGCAAGCGCTGGAAAACACTGCACCGGCTGATCTACGCGATCGTGCTGCTCGGCATCTGGCACTACTACTGGCAGGTCAAAGCCGACGTGCGCGAGCCGTTGATCTATCTGGGGATCGCAGCGGTCCTGCTGGGCTGGCGGCTGTGGAAG
>CADEEJ010000277.1 GCA_902826315.1 uncultured Steroidobacter sp. | reverse complement strand
TCGGTACATCGATGCTTCCGGCGAAGTCCAGAACTGTTTGTCCCGCAACCAGCGGCGCACTCTTGCTGGATCGCGCGAAGCTGCACGTCACAGCTGCCTCGGGTATGGCGGCCGGCGGGCGCGCCTGTGCAGGCGGTGTGCTCAGGAACAACTCGGTCTTGATGGCATCACCCGTGATGCCAAGATCACCGAGCGCTTTCTTCACCGCGTCCATCATGACCGGCGGACCGCACAAGTGGATGCGCCGCGAACGTATATCAGGCACGCCGGCCAGCAGATCGGAGGTCACAAAGCCGCGCGGGCCTTGCCACTCACCCGGCGGTTCGCTGCTAAGAACGATGGTGACGTGCAGATTCGGATGTCGCCGCGCGAGGTGATCCAACTCCTCGCGAAAAATAACTGCGTCCAGGCGCGCGCACGCGTAAATGAGATCGATCCTCCCGTTCCAGCTCTGGTCGGTCAGATAGCGAATGGAACTCATCAGCGGCGTGATGCCGACGCCGCCCGCGATGAACACCACACTCGGCGCTTCATGACCGCGGAAAGTGAAGCGCCCATACGGACCGGAAGCGTCGAGGTGATCGCCGTCCTTGACGCGTGTATGCAGATAGCCCGACACAGTCCCGCCGCTTTCGTGTTTGACGGTAATGTCACACCAGCCGTGACAGCAGGGTGAAGATGCAATCGAGTAGGAGCGCTTGACCAGCTTGCCATCGACCGCCACGGAGATGGTCAGGAACTGGCCAGGCTCGAACATGAAGGGCAGCGGACCCGAGCCTTCTACCGGTGCGAGCCGGAACGTCTTGACGGTCGGCGTCTCCAGGAAGATGCGTGCAACGCGGAGCTTCCCTGCCCAGTTTCCAGTGACTGATGGCGGTACTCTGGTCGGTTCGCCGCTCGATGGCTTCGCTGCGGGAGTCTGTGCGGCAGATGGGGTTGCTGGTGCGGAAGAAAAGCCCGCGCCGCCTACAGTGCCGGGCTGCAACTCGCCCGTTCTCAGGCTCGCAAGCAGGGCGCTTACGCGACGATTGCGGGCGACGTACATCCAGCTGGCGAGCAGCGCAAATGCCGCCAGCAGGAACATGGAGAAATAATGAAAGCTCGACAGGCCGAAGATCCCATGCGGCTGAGCTGCTGCGATCGGGTCCGCTAAGCTCATCTCGCGCTTGAACCAGCGCAGCGCGATGTTGCGCGGCGCCTGCCCTTCGGCGAGCGCGCGATGCGCAGCGAGTCCGCTTTCGAACTCTCCCAGCGCGGCGCTCATTCGCGCTGTGGCTGCCTGCATGACTGCGAAGTCCTGACGTGCGATCGCGTCAGTCATTTCGGTGACGGCGGCCGTCATTCGACTCGCGCCAGCGTTCATGCGCGCGTGCGCTTGGCGTTCGATCTCGGCGCGCTGCTCGGGAGGAAGATCAGGCAGCGCCATCAGCGCGGGATAGAGCTGCCGCGAGGGTTGCCCTGACATCCCCATACATCCTTGACCACTACAGCCCATCATCCCCGTGCCGCCGGCTGCGCCAGCCACGCCGTCGGCGGGTGCGGCCTGCTGCATGGGTGCAGGCTCGCCCGAGTCCGCCGGCGCTGGATGGTGCTGCGCATGCTCATCCGGTGCTTGCGCATGCACCGGCAGGCAGGCGACCAGAATCACGCCGAGCAGCTTGACGCGATTTGTCGATCGCATCGGGCGACTCTCAGGGCTTCACGCCCAGTCGGCAGAGTTGGCGACGGATCACATATGTCCCATGTTCTTGTCCATGTTATCCATGTTCATTTCCATCTTCTCCATATCCTTATCGTCCTCCATCAACTCCTTCTCCATCGCATCCATGTCCATGTCCATTTTCTCCATGTTCATGCCCTTGGGCGGGCCGCTCTTCTCCATCGTCATTCCTTGTTTATGCATGTGCATGCCTCGCTCGCGCATCTGCTTGCCCATCTTTTCCATTTCCATCCCGTGCTCCTGCATCCGCTTGCCCATCATTTGCATCTCCTTCGCCATTTCCTTTCCGTCACCCTCCATTGCTTGACCTTTGGCGGCTGCAGCATCAGCGTCCGGGTGGGAAGCGTGTTTGTCACCCGCAGTTTGCGGTTTCGGCGTTTCCTCGGTGGCCTGCGGTGCCGGCGTTGCCTGCGCGAGCAGCACTGCAGCGGACTCGCGATCCGCAGCAATTGCGCCGGCCGTTGAAATGAGGCCGGTGATCGCCAGTGCGCCGCAAACATTCTTGAAGTTGCGATTCATACAAACTCCTGGTTGGTTGATCTAAAGAAGGGGCAAGTAGAGCGTTGCCGCCTTTCGAGTATGCATCCGCGCTTCCACCTAGCGCCCACGGACATTCCCTGCCAGCACCTAGAGATTCAAATCGCGAGCGAGCGTCAGCCCATGCCATGCACCTCCGGTGAAACCATGTGCACACGCACAGTGGTGGCAGGCGCGACTAACCGATGAAGTATTCCTCACTATTCCGGAATCAACAACCGCTCGCTCCGAGCCCCCAAAACCTTAGAGTGAACTCCAGAGTTGCAATGGACATCGCTTGTCCCCATGAAGACGAAATGCGACGTCTACATCTCCACCGCGGCATACTGATACTGCTGCTGGCCATGCGAGCCATGAGCGGCGAGGTCGCATCTGCGGCGTTTCATGATCACCCGCGGGGGAATTCGGCCGACATCGTCACACAAGGCAACACGGGTCCGACCTGTGACGAGCGTCTCGGGTCGGGTGCGGGACGTCAGCTAGATGCCTTCGGTAGTGGTCAGCATAGCTCGGAGGATACGAAGCATGATGGAGAGCACGCTGACGACAGATGTCAGGCGCTCTGCGCGCATGTCCCAGCAATCACATCATCTCCTCAGCCTCAGTGCCTGAGAAGCAGAGTCTCGTTCGAACCCGCCAAGACGCCGCTGCCGCCGGCGAGCGCTACATCGGACGTGCTGTTGCGTCCTCCTGCCTGACACCTCGTTCGCCTTTAGCTCAGGGGCGAACGCTGATGGGCGTTCGCTGGATGTTCAGAAGCGCGATTGACTGAGGCGCGTAATCAGCTGCTTCGCCGCTCGCGGAAGTTCACGAGGTGAGTTGTGGGTAGTTATTCCATTGGCAAACTGGCCAAGGCCACGCAGGTCAGCGTCGATACGATTCGCTTCTACGAAAAAATTGGGTTGCTTCCGCCTCCGGTGCGAGGTCCATCAGGCTATCGACGCTACTTCGGCGACGACGTGCGTCGATTAAGATTCGTGCGCAGTGCACGCAACCTTGGGCTAACGCTGGCCGAGATCGGTGAGCTCGTAAAGCTCGAGCGCGAGCGCGACGCAATGAGGCGAGCGGAGCTCAAGCCACGTGTCGCGAAGCTCTATCATCGACTGATGGAAGTGCAAGAATGGAGAAGAGATCTCGCGGACTGGCTGCGTGGTGCGAAACTCGACTCAGATGAGATTGCGTCCAAGTTCGCAGCGCTCACCGCATCGATGCTCGCGCCCATCGCCGGTGAGCGGCTAGATCCTCAACTCTGCCCGGGTGAGGCGGGCGGATGCCAGTGCGCTCCCAATGCAGTGAGTTGACGCGCGCGCCCCCGTCATCGCGCTGCGCGATGGGGGCTCACCTGCATGCGTGACTGCCGAAAACGAGCGGCCCGCATCGATAACGTCAGTAGCCGGTGGTGCCAACAACATTCGCGCTCGTGTGCCGGTGAGCGGCGGGATATCCCCGCAATCGCATACGGGTTCCCACGAGAGAGGCGCATCATGGACAGCGCTAGTCTGATGGAAGCGCACGCGGTCGCCTTCCAAAAAAGTCTGGAGTGCGCTCCAGGCATTTTTTTGAGCGCGGATCGCGCACATGCGACGATCACAAAGGCAACAGGTTCGTCGAGTGTTCACCTGGGAGTCGTGAGGATCGCTGATATGAAAATCGCAGCAACAAGATCGTTGGCGCACGTGGGTGGACTGATCCTGTGCATCGCTGCCGCGTCGGTGAATGCTCAGACACCTGACCCCGCGGCGGCGCACGCCACGCATGCTACAGACGCGGCACCCACCGCATCGACGGACGCAGAGAAGGTGCAACAGGAATTAGCGCGACTTCGCGAACAGGTTCGACAGATCGAGCAACGCATGCAGGCTGCAGCGCCCGCGAAGGCGCAGCAGAGCGGCGGTATGACGATGGGTAGCCAGAGCAAAGGCTCGATGGCGCAGCCTGCGCAAGCCGGCATGAAGATGGCGCGGATGCGGATGATGGATGACGACATGGACATGCCCATGAGCAACCCTGACGCGGGCTCATCGATGTCGGCTGGGTCCGGCGGCGAAATGGGCATGGGCATGATGGAGATGATGCGTTCGAAGATGCCCGACGACGACATGATGGGCATGGGCGCGATGGGCGGCAAGAAGAGCCCCGCGGCCATGGCGACGCCTTCGGCGCTGCCGGGCTTTCCCGGTCAATCGCACCTGTACCACATCGGCGCGACCGGCTTCTTCCTTGATCACCCTCAACACATCACTCTAACGACGCAGCAGCAACAGATGCTCGCGCAGCACAAGCAACAGTCGCTGCTTAAGCAAGGTGATCTGCAGCGGCAGATCGACGCCGCGGAGGAGAAGCTGTGGCAGCTCACGGGTGCGGACCAGCCGCAGATCGGCAGCATCGACAAGCAAGTGCGCGAGATCGAGCGGTTGCGCGCGGATCAGCGCATCGCCTTCATTCGGGCCGTCGGTGAAACAGCGAAGGTGCTCACGGATCAGCAGCGCAAGCAACTGACCGGCATGGCCCCCGCCCAGTCGGCGGACCCGACGCCGATGTCCATGCCGGATAGCAACCAGCCCAAGCCCGACAGCATGGGTCACATGTGAGAATCATCATGAACACTTTCCGATACGCTCGTATGCGGCTTTTCACAACGCTAGTGATCGTGCTCGGCGCGACTGCGCTCGCAGGGTGCGACCGTCGCACGTCTGGCAATGAAGGAACCGCCAGCACCGGTGTGACCAGCGTGAATCTCGCCGACAAGGTCGAGCAGGCACGTACGCCAGCGGATCATGAAGCGCTTGCAAAGTACTACGAGGAGCGCGCTCGTGTGGCGCAGAGCGAGACCGCGCAAGAGCAGGAAGCGCGGACGCGCTATGAGCGGCGTTGGAATCCCGATGACCACCCGATGGGTCGCGGCGCACGCGAGCACTACAACCACATGATCGAGAATCGCGAGGGCGAAACACGCGGCTACCGAGATATGGCCGAGTGGCATCGTCAGATGGCCGAGCACCCACAGAGCGAACCGCCAGCCAACGAATAGTGCGCCGTCGAACACACCGAGCAAGGAAATGAACCGAATACTCGGGGGATGCACGCGACGGATGTTTGTCCAGGGCATGACTGCGGCCGCGGCGTTTGGGGCTGCAGGCATGCCGACAACGCGCGTACTGGCGCAAGCGGGGCGCCAGTCAGAATTGAGTGGGACTGAGTTCGATCTTGAGATCGCCGAACTGCCGGTGAATTACACCGGTCGACCGAGCGTCGCCACGGCAGTCAACGGACAGGTCCCGGCCCCGTTGTTGCGCGTACGAGCGGGTGAGTCGATCACGCTGCGCGTGACGAACCGTTTGAGTGAAGTCACGACCATTCACTGGCACGGCCTGATCCTGCCCGCCGAGATGGATGGCGTTCCGGGCATTAGCTTTCCAGGCATCGCGCCCGGCGAGACGTTCACTTATCGATTCACGGTGCGCCAGAGCGGCACGTACTGGTATCACGCGCATACGCTGCATGAGCAAACGGGTCTGTACGGTGCGCTGATTGCCGAGCCGCGGGAACCCGAACCGCGCCGTGTGGAGCGCGACTATGCGGTGTTGCTCAGTGACTGGACAGACGAAAGCCCGCTGCAGGTGTTTCTGAACCTGAAGAAGATGGGCAGCTACTACAATTTCGAACTGCCGGTGGCGAGGGATTTTCTCAAGGATCTATCGCGCCTGGGCGTCGGGGCCGCGCTCGATCGACGTCGAATGTGGAATCGATCGAGGATGAACCCAACGGACTACAGCGACGTCTCCGCGGTGACGTACACCTACCTGATGAATGGTCAATCTCCCCGCGGGAACTGGACGGGTATCGCACTCGCCGGCGAGCGCGTGCGACTGCGTTTCATTGGCGCGGGTACTGCCACGTTCTTCGATGTGCGTATTCCTGGCCTCAAGCTCACGGTGATTGGCACTGATGGACAGGATGTCGAGCCGGTGGAGGTCGATGAATTTCGCATCGGCCCGGGGGAAACCTACGATGTCATCGTGCAGATGCCAAATGATGAGGCCTACACCATCTTTGCGCAGTCCATGGATCGCACGGGCTTCGCCCGGGGCACATTGGCGCCGAACGTCGGTATGGAAGCGGCGACACCGCGGCTCGATCAGCCGCTTTGGCTGACCGACACCGACATGATGGGGGCGATGGCTTCGATGGCCTCGACGTCCGATGCCGGCGGCCACTCAGGACACGGTGCGAGTTCGCAGGCGCGCAAGGTCAACCATGCGCGCAGCGAATACGGCCCTGGCGTCGACATGCGCGTGGACTACCCGCGCGCAAACCTCGATGACCCGGGCGTGAATCTGCGTGACAACGGCAGGCGCGTGCTGACGTATGCAGATCTTCGCACCGTTGGCGGGCCGCTCGATCGCCGTGCGCCTGATCGTGAGATCGAGCTGCACCTCACCGGCAACATGGAGCGGTTCCGCTGGTCAATTGACGGCTTGACGCTCAATGAAGCCAAACCGGTCCGCTTTCGCGCTGACGAACGGCTGCGCGTCACGCTCGTGAACGACACGACCATGACGCACCCGATGCACCTGCACGGCATGTGGAGTGAGCTTGAATCCGAGCAGGGCGAGTTCCAGGTACGCAAGCACACGATTTCGGTGCAGCCAGCGCAACGCGTCAGTTTTGCGGTGACAGCAGATGCGCCCGGGCGCTGGGCGTTTCATTGCCATCTGCTGTATCACATGGCCGCTGGCATGTTCCGCGAAGTGGTGGTTGCGTGAGCACGCGCCCCGTGAAAAGCGGCGGACCTGCACCGTGGATCTTCATTCTGTTCCTGTTCGCTGCGCCGGCATTTGCGCAAGAGGTGCCAACCGAGAATCAAACGAATCCGCATGCCGGTCATGCCGCACCAGAGCCGCCGCCGGCAGAACATTCCGAACACACGCGCACACCCGACAGAGTGTCCGCCGAACAGCAGGCTGCAGACACAGAGAAGCCGATGGAAATGGGCTCCATGACAGGCGGCCGCGCGCCGGCCGATGCACGCGATCCGCACGCCTATGCGGAAGGGTTCGAATACACGGACATGCCGGGCCTTGAGAAGTCGGATCAGCCCAGGTTCGGCTGGGTGCTCGCTGACGAATTCGATGCGCTGTCCGGCAATGAA
>CADEEJ010000276.1 GCA_902826315.1 uncultured Steroidobacter sp. | reverse complement strand
CCCAAGCCGGTTCGTCCGGCGGAGTCCGGGAGATCGAAATGAAACGTCTGTTCGCTGCTACGGCCCTCGCGCTCACGCTCATCAGCGGCGTCGTTACCACGGCGCAAGCCGACAACCGCGATCGCGACCGCCACGACCGTCGTCACGACGATCGCCGCCATGACGATCGGCGTCACGATGACCGCCGCTACGATGACCGTCGTCATGACGATCGGCGCTACGACCGTCGCGACTGGGATCGCTACTACGGGTTCCGTCACTACGACGGGCGTCGTTATCACCGCGGTTACTACGTCCGGCCGTCGGGCTACTACTACCGCTCGTGGCACTACGGCGACAACCTGCCGCGCGCGTACTACGGCCGCCGCTACGTCGTGAACGACTACTACTCGTATCGCCTGCGTCAGCCGCCGCGTGGTTATCACTGGGTGCGCGTCGACAACGACGTCGTGCTCGCAGCGATCGCCAGCGGTGTGGTGGTCTCGGCGGTTTACGGAATCTTCCACTAAGAGGAGTAGAGCAGTGGAGCCTGTCATGCGTGCGTCAGCTACGTCATGCCCAGCCGGCAGCGCCGACGGCTCCTACTGCTGGCGCCTGCGGCCGCCGGTCAATCACCGGCGGTCGCACGCGCATCGGCCGTCGCAGCCTGCTACCAGGACCCGACCGGCACACGGACGCAATTGATCAAATCGCCGCGTCCGTCAAGCGCGCACGCAGGCGTGGCGCCGCGAAATCGACGAAGGCACGCAACTTCGCTGTGATGCGCGACTCGTGCACATAGATGAGGCTCACCGGTAACGGTGGCGGCTCGAACTTCTTCAGCACGACGGCCAGCCGTCCAGCCTTAACGGCATCCGCAACTTGATACGACAAGGTGCACGTCAGACCGATGCCTGCGAGCGTCGCGTCGATCGCAGCTTCGGCTGTGCTCGTGATCAGCCGCGAGCGCACGCGCACAGTCTCCTGATCGCGAAATATCCACGAGCCGGCGTCCGTCAGCCCGCTGAACGTCACGCACTGGTGCCTCAGCAGATCCTGCGCGGTCTTCGGCGTGTCGTGCTGCTCCAGGTAGCGCGGGCTCGCGCACACGACGCGGCGGATCTGCCCAACCTTGCTCGCCACGAGACGGCTGTCGGGCAACGCACCGATGCGCACGGCGAGATCGAGCCGATCTTCTACGAGGTTGAGTGCGCGATCGATCAGCAGCAAACGCGCATCGACGCGCTCATACGCGCGCAAGAACTCATTCACCACTGGCAACACATGCAAGCGGCCGAACACGATCGGTGCCGTGATCGCGAGCTCCCCTTGCGGTTCGTTGTATTGACCGGATGCGCCGCGTTCGGCTTCGCTCACTGCTTCCAGAACGCGTTTGCAGTCCTCGACGTACGCTTGCCCGGCTTCGGTCAGCGCGAGCTTGCGTGTCGAGCGCACCAGCAGCTTCGCGTTGAGATGCGATTCGAGCTCGGCGACCTTGCGGCTGACGGTCGGCAGCGGCATGCGCAACTTGCGGCTCGCGGCCGAGAAGCTGCCGGCAGTCACCACGGCCACGAACACGGACATCGATTCGAGTCGATCCATCGCATTCTTCCATGTTTCAAATTTCGAGAAGGTGCCTCCAGAGAATAGCAGCTAGTTTCACTGCATGAGAGCCCGTAGCTTGCACGCCGTCCAACCACCAACACGGAGATTCCTCATGACGACGCGCCTGCTCACTGCCGCCACGATCGCGGCTGCCCCCGAGGCCTCCCGCTCACTGCTCGAAGACGTCAAGAAGCAGTTGGGCGTCGCGCCGAACCTGTTCCGCATGGTCGCCAACAGTCCAGCCGCGTTGCAGGGCTACGTCGGGTTGCTCGGCGCTCTCGGCAAAGGCACCTTGCCCGCTGCAACTCACGAGCGCATCGCGCTCGCCATCGCGGAGTTCAATGCGTGCGACTACTGCCTGTCCGCACACACCTATCTGGGCAAGCACGCTGCCAAGCTCGACGACAGCGAGATCGCTGCCAACCGCGGTGGAACCTCGAATGATGCCAAGGCCGACGCGGCGGTTCGTTTCGCACGCAAGGTTGCGCAACTGCGCGGCCACGTGAGCGACGAAGATGTCCGCGCGGTGCGGGCCGCCGGCTACACGGACGGCGAGATCGTCGAGATCGTGCAGCATGTCGCGCTCAACACGTGGACGAACTACGTCAACAGCGTTGCGCGCACGGAGATCGACTTCCCGGTCGTCACTGCCCGCCGGGTTGCGTGATCGGGTAATGGATCACACGCTCATCAACGTCTTGAAGATCCGCGCCTGGCGGCGCGAGATCTCGACCTCCGGACCGCCGCGCAGCTGCACGTGCAGCTGCCCGCTGGTGCCGGGCTCGACTTCCTCGATGAACTCGACGTTGATGATCTGACGCCGGTTCGCCCGGAAGAATCTCTGCGGATCGAGGCGCTCTTCGAGGCTGCTCAACGGACGTCCGAGCAGCGGGCGAACTTCGCGCCAGTGCAATCTCACGTAGTTCCCCTCGGCCACGATCAAGCTCACTTCGTGCAGCGGCACGAACCAGCAGCGCGCGCCGTCGCGGATGAACAGCCTTTCGACGATCTGTGTCGGTCGTGGCACGCTCGCGGCAGGCAAAGGCCCGCGCGCACGTGCGAGTGCAGCGGCGAGCCGTTCGGGTTCGATCGGCTTGAGCAGGTAGTCGAGTGCGTTGACCTCGAACGCTTGCACTGCGTGATCGTCGTACGCAGTCGTGAAGATCACGCGCGGCACGTGCTCGAGACGCGCGAGCAAGTCGAAGCCGGTGCCGCCCGGCATCTTGATGTCGAGAAACAGCAGCTCCGGAGCATTGACCTCGATGGCTGCGGCGGCTTCGGCGATGTTGCCGGCTTCCGCGATGGTCTCCACCCACGGAAATTCAGCGAGCAGCCGGCGCAGCTCGCGCCGAGCCAACGGCTCGTCGTCGACGATCATGGCTTTCATGAGGCGATTGTCTTCATTGCGCCTGCGGGATGCGAATACGCGCGAGTGCCCGGTCGGGATGCGACAGGTCGAGATCGAGAGCCGCGGCCGTGCCGAACAGAAGTCGCAGCCGCTCCGATGCGTTGCGCAGGCCGACGCCGTTCGACGGCGAATGGCTGGGCAACGCGGGACGGGGATTCGCGACTTCGATGAACAGCGCGTGCTCGCGCACTTCGGCGCCGATCCGCAACGCGCCGCCCTGCGGCAGCTCGGCGATGCCGTGCTTGATCGCGTTCTCGACCACGGTCTGCAGCATCATCACGGGAATGTGCGCGTCGCGAGCGTTGGGCGCGATCGCCCGCTCGATGCGCAGGCGCTCGCCCAGCCGCAGCGATTCGAGCTGCAGGTAGTCGTCGACGATGTCCAGCTCACGCTCCAGCGACACGACTTCTTCCTGGCCTGCAGTCAGCGTGTAGCGCAACGTTCTCGCCAGCTGCGTCACCGCATTCTGCGCGCCGGTCGGATCGTCGGCGATCAGCGCGCGCACGCTGTTGAGAGAATTGAACAGGAAGTGCGGATTGAGCTGCGACTTCAGTACTCGCAGCTCCGCGACTTTCAGCGCGTGCGCCAGCTCGGATTGGCGCAATTCGGCGCGGTGGCGGTCGCGTACGGAGGTGATGCTGAAGTACAGGCCCATCCAGAACGCAAAGACCGCGCTCCAGTTGAGCGTCCGCAGCAGCAGGTCCATGCGCAGCAGCCAGACGCCGGTTTTGCCCGTGAGCTGCTCGACCGCCGCCTGGTCCGCGGGGCCGCCGCCCCACATCATCGCGACGGACAGGAAGGTCATGATCACGGCGATCGGGCATCCGAGCAGGACGGACGCGCCTAGGATGCGCGGTACCAGCGCAGCGATGCGCAGCGTATGCCAGTTGTGTCGCTTGATGTATTCGCGCAGCCCGTGGGTGAGCAGGAGCCCGATCCCGTTCAGCGACGCGACTTCGAGCGCGATCTGCAGGCCAGGCGCGGCTTGCTCCCGCGACATCGCCGTGACCGTCTGCCCGAATCCGTTCAGCCCCCAGCCGAACAACTGGCAGAGCCAGTACGCCAGCATGCGTCTCAGCCCTTTGTCGTCGTCAGCTGCTTCAGCAGCTCGGCTTCGCGCTCCGGCTTCAATCCGACGCTGAGATTGTCGCGCTGCTCGGCCGGTCGCTTGTTGTTCCAATCGAGCGTGTCGCGCACCGTCGTGCCGAGATCGCGGAAACGCAGGCCCTGCTGCACGGCGCGCGCCGAGCTGACGAGCAGTGCGCCTGCGAGCGGCCCGGTCGGCGGCAACCAGATCGGAATCTCGCCTTTTTCCATCAGGCCGTTCTTCTGGATGAACTCCGCGCTCGCCCACGCGAATGTCGCGTTCGAGCCGCTGACGCGCTTACCCGCTTCCATCAGCTCGCCCATCGTGTGCGCGCCCGGCGGCGTGCATGCGTTGAAGCGGCCCGCCGGGCGCTCTTCGGCGCAGCGACGCACGAAAGCGGCGAGATCGCGCACGTCGATGTATTGCAGCGGATCGTTGGCACTGCCCGGCGCGAGCACCTGGCCGCCGCGTGCGACGCGCGCTACCCAGTACGTAAAGCGATCGGTGCTGTCGCCCGGCCCCACGACGTAGTGCGGCCGCACGATCGTGCCACGCGCTCCGTAGGTGCTTTCGACGACCTGCTCGCAGCCGGCTTTGAGACCGCCGTAAGTTGCGCCGGTGACTTCTTCGACTTTCGCGTCGGGCGGCTGCGCGACCGTGTCGTCCTCATCGAGCCCGGGCTTCGGAAATGCGCCGTAGACGGAAATGCTCGAGATGAAGATGTACTGTCGGACGTGATCCTTGAGCAGGTCGGCGCTGAGCTTGACGTGGCGCGGCACGTAGCCCGAGTCGTCGATGACCACGTCCCACTCGCGGCCCTTGAGTGCATCGAGCTTGCCGTCGCGGTCGCCGATCAGCGTTTCGAGATCCTTGAACAGCCCGGGGTTGCTCTTGCCGCGGTTGAACAGCGTGACTTGGTGTCCGCCGGCCTGCAGCGCCTGCACGAAATGCGGCCCGAGGAAGCCGGTGCCGCCGAAGATCAGCACACGCAGCTTCCGGCTGGTTCTGTCGCTTTGGGCGAATGCGGGTCCGCCCGCCAACGTGGCCGCGGCGGCGGCGCTGAACAGCTGAATGACTTCTCGACGCTTCATGAGATCCCCTCGCCGGCGACAGGTTTGGCAGCGTGACTGTAAGGCCCAGAATGTAATGCTAGCGGGGTTGCGGACGGAAGTTAGTGTCGAACGGTCGGAATGACCGGTTCAAAGGTCGAGCCGCAGGAAGGCGGAACCCTCGATGGGATTGAAGCGGTAGGCGGTCGTTGGCTGGAAGCCGAGGGACAGGTACAGCGCCTGCGCTTCCTTCATGAACGGCAGCGTGTCGAGCAACAGGCTGCCATATCCAAGCTGCCGCGCGCGGGTAATGACCAGCTCGACCAGCACACGTCCGAGGCCGCGGCCGCGCGCTGCGGGGGCGACGTAGAGACGCTTGACCTCGCCGACTTCATCCGCGAACTGCCGCACGCCGATGCACGCGACGAACTGTCCCTGGTCTTCGACGAGGATGAAGGCGCCTTTCGGCGCAGCGTACTCGACGGTGAAGTGCTCCAACTCGCGGTCGAAGTCCTGGAAGGAGAGGTCGACGTTGAGCGATGCCGCGTATTCGCGGACGAGGCGTCGCGCCTCATTCCATTCGTGCGGCGTCGCTGCCTGCAGCAGTTGCATGCGGGCATTCTACGGAACCGTGCTTACAGAACACGCAACAGTCGTCGCGCGTGGGACGCAGCACAGTTCGGCCGTCAGGGCCTGAACACCGCGCGGAACGCTTTGAGCGCCGCGGGATGGTAGATCGTCGAGTGCTTTTCCTGCGGCATCGGCTCGTAGTGCCAGTCGAGCCCCGACGGCGCGTTCGCCTGGACGGTCGACGCGAAGCGGTCGATCCAGTCGCCACGCTGTTCGCCGCTGCTGGCGAACCACAGCGCCTTGTCCGACTTCGATTGCGCGCGCAGCCGTTCGGCAGCGGACTTCGTCAGCGATCCGTCGTTCCACCACAAGCTCGGGTCGATCGCGATGTACGTGTCGAAGAGATCCGGTTCGAGCAGGAACGTTTCGACCACGAAGAAGCCGGCCAGCGATTCGCCGACGATCGCCGTCTCGTCAGTCGTGCGATAGCGCGCTTTGACTTCCGGCAGCAGCTCGCCGCGCAGAAACTTGCGGAAAAGTGCCGAGCCGCCGACGCGCGGCGCGATCTTCTTGTCCTCCTCGTTCTGCGTGGGACCCGACAGATCGCGGCGGCGCTCGGTGTTCTCGATGCCGACGAGCACGAACGGACGCATCGTGCCGTTGCCGACCGAAACCTGCACCAGCCCCGCGACGTGCAGGAAATCCTCGGCGAGGCCGCCGTCCGGCATGTAGAGCACCGGGAGTCTCTGCCTGGCTTCCGCGTAGCCCGGTGGCAGGTAGACGTTGATACGCCGTGTCTCGCCGAGCACTTTCGATTGCAGCGTGAAGGTTTCACCGATCGTCAGTGGCGTTGCCTGCTCCGCTGCATGAACATCCGTTAACACACAGCAGATCAGACCAATGAGCCATTGAGCACGCATGCGCGTCACTCTATCATCCGTCGAGCCTGGATACCGGAGGCGCACATGAAACTTCGGATCGTCGTCGCGAGCGTCGCGGCACTCATCGCGTGGCTGCCGCTGCACGCCGCCGAGCCGAACATGGGCGTGATCTCGTTCGAGAACTCCGGCGCGCCCGCCGCCCAGGCAGATTTCATCAAGGGCGTCGCTGCCCTTCACAACTTCCAGTATCCGTTCGCCGCGCGCTCGTTTCAGCGTGCGCAGGCAGCCGATCCGGATTTCGCGCTCGCGTACTGGGGCGAGGCGATGTCGTACAACCATGCCGTCTGGCATGAGCAAGACCCAGTCGCAGCGCGTGCAGTACTCACGAAGCTCGGCCCGACACCGCAAGCTCGTGCGGCGAAAGCGCAGACTCCGCGCGAGCGAGCCTATCTCGCCGCCGTCGAGGTCTTGTACGGCGAAGGTGAGAAGCAGGACCGCGATCGACGTTACGCGCTGGCGATGGAGCAGCTACACGCTAAGTATCCTGACGACATCGACGCCACCTGCTTCTACGCACTCGCGCTGCTCGGGACGTCGAACGCAGGTCGCGACGTGCCGACGTACATGCGTGCCGCGGCGCTCATGGAGGAGATCTTCGAGCGCTACCCGCAGCATCCAGGCGCTGCGCATTACCTGATTCACTCGGTCGACGACTCAGTACATGCGCCGCTCGGACTGCGTGCCGCCTACGCGTACGCGAAGATCGCGCCGGATTCGCCGCACGCACAGCACATGACCTCTCATATCTTTCTTGCGTTGGGCATGTGGGATGAGACGGT
>CADEEJ010000275.1:5571-7426 GCA_902826315.1 uncultured Steroidobacter sp. | reverse complement strand
ACTTTAGATAGTGATTCGAATGGGCACTCATTGACGCGCCACGTCGTTCGTCGACCATCGTTCGCGACGATGCCGCGCTCGTGCATCAGTGCCGGTCGTTCACGAACAGTGGCCTACGCGAGCGCAACGGCAGTGGCATAGCGATTGCTTCCTCCTTGTTCCCATGAGTTTAGGCAGATTCTCATGAACGGGGTTGATTCAATGCGAATTGCGAAAAGTGATTGGGCCTGCGTCATCGCAGTGATGCTGGCACTCGCCGGATGTGGCGGTGGCGGCGGCGGCGACCCGCAAGTCAACAACCCGCCTCCTAGCGGTGGTGGCAATCCACCTCCCGGTGGCGGAGGTACTCCACCTCCACCTCCCGGCGGCGGTAGTCCACCGCCAGGCGGCGGCCCGGTAGCACCTGCTCCCAGCGGCGAGCGCAAGCCGATCCTCTTCGTGACGCAGGCGCCCGCATCCGGCAAGACGTTCACGCAGATTTTTGCCGCCTTCGGCAACCACCTGCCGGACGAGCAAGAAGCGCCGCGCGGCGGCGATCTCATGATCGCCTATCCGCCGGCGACAGCCGATGGTGCTTTCGAGCTGCGCAACCTGACTCAGGAAGCCGGGTTCGGCATGAAGAATGGAGCGCCGGACACCAATCAGTGCGGTTCCAACATGGTTGCGGTCCGCGAGCCCTCGGTGAGTTTTGACGCGCAGACCGCGCTGGTCAGCATGGTGATCGGCTGCGCCGGCAGTGCTCGCTGGCAGATCTATGAAGTGAGCGGCTTGAACAAGGGCGAGGCGGTCAAGTTCACGAAGCTGACGCAGCCGGGCGAGTACAACAACGTTTCTCCCATCTATTCGCCCGAGGGCAACAGCGGCACCGAGTTCGTCATCTTCACCTCGGACATCCCCTCGCGCGGCACCGATCCGAAATTCAGTCATCTGAAGCATCTGGACGAGTACGAGCGGCAGCCGAGCACCAGCGGCATCTTCAAGCTCGATCGCGCGGGCAAGGTGACGTTGCTGCACGCGGCGCCGAGCGGTGCCTTCACGCCGATCATCGACGCTTTCGGCCGTGTGGTCTTCACCAACTGGGATCACCTGGACGAGGACAACTTCGAAGGCGCGGACGCCTTCAACTATCTCAGCGAAGAGGCCGATGCGGCGAAGGAAGACTTCGACCGGGCCAACAACGTCATCAAGTCGGTCTTTCCGGATCGCCGCGAGATCAACGATGCCGCGGACGGCTTCGGCGCTCACAACATGAAGGTATTCCTGCCGTGGGAGATCAACCCGGACGGCACCGCGGCCGAGACGCTCAACCATATCGGCCGGCACGAGTTCGGACGCTTCATCGAGGTGGCGCGCACCAAAGGGAATTTTGGGCTGCAGGAGAACCCCAACCAGGGAATCGGCGAGGGCGGTCCGGAGGCCATGCGCATGATGCGCGAGGATCCTTTGCACCTGGGCCGGTTCTATTCCGTGTATACGCCCGAGTTCCCGCTGTGCGGCGGCGGCGCCATCAAGACGATGGAGGCAGCTCCGACCGTCCTGCCGAAAGACATGACGGTGACGGACATAACGGATCCTAAGACCTACAACGGCGAGCCGGCTGTGTTCCATTCGCCGTTGCCGACTGCTACCGGCGAGCTGTGGGCTGCGGTGGGGCTCACACCTTCGCGCAATGGCGAAGACTGCACCTACCGAATCACGAAGATGGCTAAGGAAGGGAAGTACTTCGTGCCAGCCGCCAACGGCAACCTTACCCCGGGCGCCGGCCTGACACGCACGTTGGGAACCAAGACGGTGACGCTGTGGGAATGGGAGGCCGTGGAAGTTCGCGCACGCACCAAGCCGGAGCCGAGGCAAG
>CADEEJ010000275.1:2409-5471 GCA_902826315.1 uncultured Steroidobacter sp. | reverse complement strand
CGGGTTCGCGAGCGCATGTGGCTCAGTTTCCAGCCGGGCGAAGTGCGCGTGTGCGTGGCCTGTCACGGCGGCGGCGACGATGACGTCGCGCAGAACGGTCAGCCGCTGCGTAACCTGAAGAACATACCGGATGCGCCGGACGCCCTCGTCAAGCTCCTGACGCGGTACAGGGACAACTTCTACGACGGTCCGTAAAGGCAAGGCGGGCACGCGACGGGGCGACTCGTCGCGTGCATCCTTCCCCGCACGTTGCGCGCGTGCGGGGAAGCACTTCATGGAAGCTTCGTCAGGGTCACCCCGACGTTGTCGGCGGACGTATCAACGACGATGTACGCGGCGCTCTTGGGCACAGCGGCACTCGAGCTGATCCTGACGAGTCCAGTCTTGCCTTGGCGCTCGGCCGCAGTGACCGGCCCGAATGAGATCGATCCCAGCGTGCGACGATTCGGATCGAGGAACGTCGCACGGGCACGCGCTACCTCCTTGTCATCCAGCCGTTCGCCGAGGTCGGCAGACAATTGCGCCATCACTCGACCTTCTGCGATGGCTGCCGCCCACGCCCGGTCGATCTGGATCGTGGTGCCGCCCTTGATCAGGAGATTGCCGCTCGTCTGCAGCGGACTGGCCGTTTGCCAGGTGAGCCGTACACCTTGCGCTTCACCGTCGACGTCGACGGCAGAGGTCTCGATGACATACGCCACGCCGTGGCGCGTGTTTGCGAAGTTGAGCACTTCGCCGCCGCCTTCACTGGCGACACCTTCGCTCACCGCGACCTTGCGCTCATCGAGCAAGCGCAGGTGGACACCCGGTCCGCTTGCCTGCAACGCGGTGAATGCGCGATCAGCGACAGTGATGAAGCGACGCTCAAAGTCGCGTGGCTTCAGCTCGACAGGTCCGCCAGGTTGCAGGATCTGATCGATGACACTCTGCTGCAACCACGGAATCGGAACGCGCCGTGCCTGCGTTCCGTTGTGAAGCGAATAGCGCCCTTGTGAGCCTGTGACCTCCACGATGTACGCAGTACCGGGCGTCAGTTGAATCGCCGCTGAGCCGCAGGGACCGGCGCTCACTGCGTTGCCGACGGGCGCGCCGAGAGCGCCGCCCGCGTTGAGATAGACACGCATGGTGACCGGTGCGTCGTTGGCGTAGACGCGGACACCGGGGTAGGGGACGAAGAGTGCCTTGAGCCCCGCGGACATGAAGCCGTCGTCGGCTTCGTGTCCGGTAATCGAATAGTAGTCGGTGTCGCCGAGGACCCACGGCGAACGGGGCCGAGAGTCGATCGTTGCGCGCCACAGGAAACTTCGCAGCGGCGTCAAATCGAACCCACCACCGGCCGTCTGCCAAAAGAAGAAGAACGGTTCGCGTGTCGCCGTTGCGGGCGAGTCGTTCGACTCATACTCGTCCTGCGGCACGACGCCGGCGCGAAGGCCGACGGTGAGGTTGTAAGCGTTTACATCGCTGGCGCGCACGTTGAACACGTGGCGACCAGGGTTGACGAAGTACTGGTCGCTGAAACCGTTCGCGTGTGGCGTACGCCCTGCGAAGCCGGGAGCGGGGCAGCCGTCTACGTTGTCATCGTCTTGCACTGGCGCGCTGATTGAAATCGGCCCGAGCGCCGTGGGAAATTCCACATCGATGGTCGCGAGCCGTGGGCCGGGCGCGTTGAACGAGAAATAGTCGCGATCGCCGCCGTCGAGATTGAGATTGGCCTCGCGGCGATTCGCTGGCGACCCAAGGTTGGTCGCGGCACCTTCGCCGTTGTTCGGCTCGAAGCGATCGAGACGGATGGGAATCCCTTGCGCAGCTCGGCGCACAGCGGCCAACGCATCGACCGCACGATTCACGGGCGCGGTACCGATGTGTCCCGTCGAGCGCAGGATGTCCGCGGCCTGATCGCTCGATAGCCCGGGATTGAGCGCCTTCATCATGGCCGCGATCCCGCTGACGAACGGCGCCGAAGCGCTGGTTCCGCTGAACGTCTGCGGCCCGTAGCCCGCATCGTTGACGTCGGGTGTCGACATGACGGGAATGTTCGTCGGCGCGTACAGGTCCACGCCGACACCGGAGTTCGAGTAGTTGACCTTGGTGAGCGCGTTGTCGTTCAAGGCGCCCACGCAGATCACGCGCGTCATGACGCATGGATACACGGGCGTTCCGACGCCGATGACTTCTCCGTTACTGCGGTAGTAGTACCCGACGTCGACGTTGCTGTTGCCTGCCGACGCTACGAACACCGGATTGACGAAGCGCGCGAGCACTTCGTCGGTGACGGCCGTGGCCAGTTCCTGGTTGATCAGGTCGACGGTCGTCAGGCCGCCGCCGAGACTGAGTGAAACCACGTCGGCGCCCCAGACGGATGCGGCCATGATCGCTTCGTCCACTTCCGCCGTGGTGTTGACACGATAGAGCATCGGTGTCGCCGCGACTGCTCCGGTTCCCGCCGCGCCGCGCCGATTGTTGATGACACCAGTGGCTACGCTGGTAGACCAGCTACCGTGCCAGGCGCAATTGTTGCCGCCGCACCAGCCCGTTGGGGCGGCTTCGTCCGCAAGACCGTCGTCGTTGACCAGATCGGTTTGCCAAAGCTGCCCGAACGGAAAGTCGTGATCGGCGCCGCGACCGATGCCGCCCGGAGCGGTGATGTAGAAACCCGAGTCGATGATTGCGACTTCGACGTTGGGATCGGTCAGCCCATGCGCGAGCGTGTACTGCCAGGCCGGTCCAACGTTGGCGAGAGCTGCATCGGCACCGGCGCCATAGCGCGGCTCGCTGAATGCGTTCGTGAACGTCGGAGGCGTGGTCGCGGGCACAACTGCCCGCTCTTCCGTGCTCAGCAGTACTTGCTGGTGGCCGTAGACGACGAAGTTGGCGTCCGCCTGATAGCCTGCTGCGCGTGCCGCGAGCGCGGCGACGAATGTGCGCAGTCCTGCGTCAGAAGAGAATCTGACCGGTCCGCGCCATCCCGCGTCGCGGGCCAACCCTTCGAGCCGCCGCGGATCGACACGGCTGAGATCGATGCGGACCACGAATTCCGTTGCGCGACGCTGCTCATCCGTCAG
>CADEEJ010000275.1:0-2309 GCA_902826315.1 uncultured Steroidobacter sp. | reverse complement strand
GGCTGAGATCGATGCGGACCACGAATTCCGTTGCGCGACGCTGCTCATCCGTCAGCGTGATCCTGCGCTCGGGCGGCGGTTGTGGAACCTCATTGTCGTCGATGACGACTCCGCCATAGCGATCCAGAAATTCCTGAAGTTGCGCCGGCGATCGCGGCCGCACGCGCAGGACTGCTTCCACCAAGTCGCCCGCAGGGCCCGCGTCGCTGCGCACTGCGGCGACTGGTTGCGGCGCTCCCGACTTGTCCGGAACGGACGCCATCGCCGGTCGCAGAGTCGGGTCGACGCGCACGGTGACCTTCGATGTCGAAGTTGCGCACGACGACAGCATGGTGACAGTCAATGCGAGCGCTAGCGCGCTGAGCTCTGCGGGACGCATGGCGTTCCCTCCGTGGCGAAGTTCGTCACGAGGTTTGCCGATCGCGGCCCGCTTGAGTAGTGATCTTCAGGACAGATCGAAAAAGTGCGTCGCGTAAGCGATTCGTAAGCGACGAGCGGATCTGCAGTCTGCTAACGACTGCGCAGAATCGCCTCGACGGCCTGGGTCGTCGTGCAACTGCATTTCTTGCCGTAATTGCCGACTACGCAGTACTGCATCGAGTCAGTGGGGCAGCCTGATGCTGATACCCGCCGAGGATGCCATTCTGGAGTCATCAGCGTGCAGCCGACCAACGTCAGCGCGGCAGCACAGCACAGCAGCCTTCTTGCAGCTCGGCCATTTGTCTTCAACATCGTCGTGCTCCGGGGCAGCCGGGTATCGCGGCGTTCTTACGCTAGCGACGACGCCTGCCGGCTGCATGAAACCGGCCCCAAGAATCCCCAAAGATTGCGTTCACGCACCGCGAAAGGACTAGCATGCCTGCAAATGTCCGCTCGCTTTCGCATCGACCGCCTGACGCTGGACACGGGCCGGCGCCTGTTGCTTTGCGACTCGAAACCCGTTGCGCTGGGTCCGCTCACCTACCAATTGTTGCTGACGCTCGTGGAAGCCGCGCCCAACGTGGTGACTCACGACGAGCTCGCTCGTTCGATCTGGGGCGGACGCGCGGTCAGCCCGGAGACGATCAGTCAGCGGATCAAGCTGCTGCGAGACGCGCTCGCGGACGATCCGGCCAATCCGCGCTATGTCGAAGGAGTGCGCGGGCACGGCTACAGGCTGTTGCCGCGAGTCGAGGTGCTGCCGAGCGAATCGCCCGCACGCCATTGGCCCAGATGGCTCGTGCCGACTGGTGCTGCGATCTCACTCGTCGCGGTCGCTGCAATCGTGTTCTGGATCGTGGCAGCACGGACCGACGCAGTGAGCGACAGTACTTCGGTCGCGGTACTTCCCTTTTCGGACCTGAGCCCGACGAGGGATCAGCAGTATCTCGCGGACGGCCTTGCGGAGGAGGTCATCAACCTGCTTTCCAGGGCCACGACGCTCCGCGTCATTGCGCGCACGTCGTCTTTCTCTTTCCGGGGCAGGGACGCGGATGTCGCGAGCATTTCGCAGGCGCTTGGCGTAACGCACGTAGTCGAGGGCAGCGTGCGACAAGCAGGAGACAGGATCCGCGTGACTGTCCGCCTGGTAGACGCGTCGAACGGCAGTCGCTTGTGGTCGGAGTCGTACGACCGACCGGTGGGCGACGTCCTGGCGCTGGAAACAAGTGTGGCCAGGTCGGTTGCCAACGAGCTGCGGGCGAATCTGCAGAATCTCGCGGATGTTCCTGCCAAAGGAGTGAATGCAGAAGCGTATGACTTGTACCTCCGCGGTCAGCACGAGCTGCGCATGCGCGAATTCGGCAAAGCGGTGCGCTACCTCGAACAGGCGATCGCGATCGACGCCGGGTTCATCCCGGCGTATTACAGCCTCGGTGGCGCGTACCGCGAGGAAGTTGCCGATGTGCAGGTTCCCATGGCCGAGAACCGAGCGAAGCTGCGCGAGATGGTCGGGCGTGGCCTGCCTCTCGCGCCCGAAGATCCAGGGCTGATCGCGCTCAGTGCGCATCTCGCACGGTATGACGGCGATATCGCGCTCGCCGAGCAGCGATTCGCGACCGCTCAGCAAAAGGATCCCACGAACAGGATCGTTCGACGTCTGTACGCGTCGTTCAAGCTCGATCAGGGATATCCGGGAGAAGCGCTTGCGCTGACTCGTCACAGTCGCGAGATCGACCCATTGAATTCCAACCTCTATATCGGCGCCTGGTCTTGCTACATGGACCTCGGAAATTCGCAGGAGGCGCTCGCGGCGGCCGAGCGCTACCGGGAGATCGTCACGCCGACAAATCCGACCGCGGACGCATTGATCGCGCTCACGCGGTGGATTC
>CADEEJ010000274.1 GCA_902826315.1 uncultured Steroidobacter sp. | reverse complement strand
TGAGCACGATCTTCTACGTGCTCAATACGTGCCCTTCGTGCTAGGTTCTCGGGATGGCGCTCCGCTTGATCAGGCGTCACCTGAAGGACTGTCCGCACACGTCCACTCGGTACCGACGCTGCCGTTGTCCGATCCACGTGTACGGCACGCTGGGTGGCCACACCATCCGCCGGGCGCTTGACCAGACATCCTGGGACGCGGCTGTTGAACTGATTAACGGCTGGACGGTCTCAGGCGAGATCGGCGTCGTGAAGGCGGAGGCGCCGACCGTCCAGGAGGCGATCGCGAAGTTCCTCGCGGACTGCCAAGCCCGACAGCTCGGCTGGGAGGCAATGCGGAAGTACCGTCACTTGCTCGAGGACCGACTGCTGGGGTGGTGTGACTCCAAGGGCCTGTCCAACCTGCGCCACCTCACGGTAGACGCTCTGCGCCAGTTCCGGCAGTCGTGGAAGGACAGCCCGCTCTACGCGACGAAGAACCTGGAGCGGCTGCGAGCGTTCCTCCGGTTCTGCCAGCAGGCTGGGTGGATCAAGCAGAACCCGGCCACGTCGGTGAAGCCGCCGAAGGTGACCCAGAACCCGACGATGCCGTTCTCGAGGGACGAGATGAAGCGGATCCTCGAGGCTTGCGACAGCTACGGCGGGAACAAGGAACGGATCCGCGCCTTCGTGCTGACGATGCGGTTCACGGGGCTTCGCATCGGCGACGCCATCCGGTTGTCGAAGGACCAGGTGTCTGACGGCAAGGTCTTCGTTCGAACGGCGAAGACGGGCCAGGCGGTCACCGTGCCGGTCCCACCGCAGGTGGTGAAGGCCCTTGAGAAGGCTGACAGCGGCTCCGAACGCTACTTCTGGACCGGAGCGAACATCCGCTCAGCGGTCTCGAACTGGTCGCGGTATCTCGGCAGGGTGTTCGAGCTTGCGGATATCGATGACGGGCACTCCCATCGGTTTCGCGACACTTGCGCCGTGGAGCTGCTGCTGGCCGGTGCGTCTGTCGAGGACGTGGCTACCATCCTCGGCAACACACCGCAGGTCGTGACGAAGCACTACGCCCCGTGGGTGAAGGAGCGACAGGTGCGGCTTGAGAAACTGGTGCGCGGGAGCTGGGGAGAGATCGGCTAATTGCTGCTGCACCACTAGTCGTGGGTAGGTTGAATAGATGAGCTTGTCGCGATTCTTTGAAACCTAGAACAATCGCCTTGACTTTCGTCTGTACTTCGCCATAATACAACATGCATGTTGGCAACGTCTGTGCTGCAAATTGCTCCCGAGGGACAAGTGCAAGCCAGCGTGGAGAGATACGTCGCTGGCGGAGCAAAGGCGTCTTTTCTGATAGTTGCAGCCCCCGGATTGGGCAAAACGTCTTTCTTAGAGGCCTGCGTTCGCCACGTGCGTCAAAGGGAGCAGGTGGTATTCGTGAGCGGCAGCGTACTCGCCAGCGAGGGACACCTCGTTCATGTTCTGCACACCTCAACGAAGCAACCGACCGCGGAACACCGGGACTGGAAGAGTGGACTGCGCGCGTTCTTGACTGGAGGTGCAGGTCACCCGCTGATCCTGGCCGTTGATGACTTCGACCAGCTCGCCTACAAGCGTGACGAGCTCACGAAGATTCTGGCCGCTGCGGCGACAGATCCGAATGGGGCTCTGCTCCTGCTGACATGCGCGCGTTCCACCGTCGACCGCATCGTGGGTGTTGGACGGCCGTTCGCAAACGTCCTGACGACAGTCTCGATAGACCCCTTGGACGAGATCGCGGCAGAGCGGCTGATTCAACTTCGTGCTCCCGCGCTATCTGCGGCGGCACGAGCGTTTGTTGTTCACCAAGCCGGGGGGCACCCTGGTGCGATCGTGTTTGTGAGCCGGATCGTTGAGTCTCTGCTCAAGGACAGCGATCGATTTGACGCAATACGGGCGTTGGCGTCCGCCACAGAGTTCGCCGGAGCGGTTTACGCTGAACCATGGAGAGCGCTCGGGCCACAACAGCGAGCAATTCTTTGGCATCTAAGCAGCGTGCGGAGCGAGGCGGCGTCAGTCACGCACATCGCCCGAGCCCTCGTTCTTCAGCCCTCCCACGTGAGCGCGCAGCTCGCCCGGCTGGTTGACGAGGGACTCATTCGGCGGGACGGACGTGGCGCATATGCGATCGCCCCTCTCCTGGCGAGCTGGATTGTTGCACGCGGCGCGCGTGCCTCCTTGATGATGGATTCGGCCAACCAGCGTGGTCCACGCTCACTCGGAGCGGTCTAGTGGGACGCCCCTACAAGAGTGAATTGGATGCAGTTCCGCAGACCCTCGACTGGGCTGCGAGCGCTGACATCGCTGCGGTTGCGCGAATCGTCAGGGCGATCGGTTCGCGACCGCTGATCGTGATCGGTTCTGGCGGCTCCGTTACGGCATGCCATCTGCTCGCTAAGCTGCACGCACAACACGCGCGACAGCTGGTAAGAGTGATGACGCCGTACGAATTTTTGCTCCAACCGCCCGATGGCACGTCCTCTGTTCTGTTGCTCTCAGCCGGCGGCGCGAATCGAGACATTCTGAGAGCAGCCGAAAAGGCATCCACCGAATCACCTGAGAACGTCTGTGCGATCGTAGCCAAGAGCGCGAGTCCGCTTGGTCGCATGCTGGCCGAGCTCCCACATACTCTGACTGCCGGCTTTGACGTGCCCTTTGGCAAAGATGGGTTTCTCGCAGTCAACTCCCTGCTCGCGACATCTATTTTGGTCACGCGAGCGTATGCGTCGGTCTTTGAACACGACTGGATTCCTCCGACGCTGCAAAATATTCGTGAGAGCCCCGTCGATGCGGCGCTACGAACATCCATCGTTGTGTTGGCGGCGGGTTGGTCGTGGCCGGCAGCTCTAGATCTCGAATCGAAGTTCAACGAGGCCGGCCTCGGCACCGTTGTGTGCACGGACCATCGCAACTTTGCCCACGGGCGGCACCACGGATTGGCGCGACGTGCGGCCACTAGCGGAGTCATTGCTCTAAGCACGCCGGACTGCCGACACATTGCGGATAGAACTCTGCGTCTGATTCCGAAGTCGATTCCGCGCCTGCATCTCGTGACAGAGTCGGCGGATGCCACCGGCGCAATCGACCTGATCGGCCAGGTCTTTCAGCTTGTCGACGAGGTCGCGGATCGTCACGGCGTGGATCCGGGTAGGCCACGCGTTGCCGATTTCGGACGGCGACTCTACGGTCTTTCGTCGCCGCGTCGCCGCTCAGCGCTCCCGCTGATCGATGTCTGGATTCAGCGGAAAGTGTCGTGCAACGTCTGGTCGATCGCATCCGACCAGCAACGAAACGCGTGGCGCGATGCGTACAACACTTGGGCCGCTCATATCGGAGCGTCCAGGTTCTCGGGTGTCGCGCTCGACTACGACGGCACTCTGTGTGAGGCGTACGAGCGTGCCGGACATCCCCGAACCTCCGTCGTCAAGGCATTAACCAGCGCACTGGCGGATGGCCTCCGTCTTGGAATCGCAACGGGCCGGGGTGATTCCGTGCTGGATGCGCTGCGCACTTCGGTTCCAAAGAAATATCACTCGCATCTAGTGGTGGGCCTTTACAACGGGGCGATCATCGGCTCTCTGGAGGACGTTGAACAACGGCTGGCAGATAGTCAGCACAGCGCACAACATGGGCTCGCGCGAGTGGCCGCCGCGCTGGAAGAATCCGCCCTGTTGAGCGTGATCGCGATCGTTCGCCGCCGCCACACTCAGCTAACGATCACGGAGAAGAAGCCTCTGCCCGTGGGGTTCTTGTATCGCCACGTCGCGGAGACGCTATCGCGAAGCCTTGGGGCCATGGAATCGTGTTCGGTGCATGAATCGGGGCATAGTATCGACGTCATTCCGAGGGACGTATCGAAGCTGGCCGTAGTCGCAGCTCTCGAAGCGGAGAGCGGTCTTGGTGTGCTCACAATCGGGGACCAAGGACAATTTCGAGGCAATGACTACGCATTTCTGGCACGAACCGAATCGCTCAGTGTCGAACGCGTGTCTACCGCTCTGGACCAATGTTGGAACCTGGCGCGCGCCGGGACTCGCGGGACAACAGCACTGAGCTGGTACCTAGAGGCTCTTCGGCCCGCTGGTTCGTCAGGACATCGGCTGGACCTGAAGCTTCTTGAGGAGTCGTGAAGGATGCAGGATGCACTCGCGCAACGGATTCTGGCGGCGGTGATGGGCTGGAAGGAGGATCGCCTGCTCGCGGAGCAGGACGTTCTCCAGACCTTGGCGCAGTACAAGTACGACTCATACGAACAGTTCGAGCCAGGTGTGAAGTTCGTCGAGAGCCTTGCCGTGTGGCTCTGCCAGTTTGAACAGACAGATCGTGAAAGCGCATATAAATTCATCCGCGGGCATCTCGTCTTCATCTCGAGCACAGAGATGGGCCACCTAGTGAGATCTGTCTACCCGGATCAGATCCGTCCGATCGTGCGCCGCGTTGCTGCTGAAACCTTGAAATGCAGCCCATTCGCACTACGGCGCATTGAGAGTTCGTCCGCTTTCAAGCTGCTGTTGCGAAGGAGCCTGTTTCTTGGGCTGAGCGACGGCGCGAGAAT
Source organism: uncultured Steroidobacter sp. (assembly GCA_902826315.1). Taxonomy (GTDB): domain Bacteria; phylum Pseudomonadota; class Gammaproteobacteria; order Steroidobacterales; family Steroidobacteraceae; genus Steroidobacter. The sequence goes on along the minus strand of CADEEJ010000274.1, from coordinate 2,885 downwards.
TGACCTCTTTCGACGCTCAACTGAGGAACTCGACAACGAGCAGGTCCACGCCGCGTACGAGATAAGCGACGAGAAGCTTGGCGATATGGGGCACGAACTATCAGACGCACTTGCCGACGCCAACGAAGGCGCGTCGTCCACGTTTCGGTTTCTGTTCCTGCTTGACGATTTTGCGGGAACCGGGACCACCATGCTTCGCCGGAAACCCGACGGTTCTTGGACCGGGCGGTTGAAAAAAGTGTCGGACCGGCTGCATAAGGCTGCTCAGCTCAAGGTGTTCGATCGGGCTTCACTGGATGTACATGTATGCCTGTATGTCGCAACCCGGCAAGCGATCGAATATCTAGACACACTGCTGCCGGAGTTTGAGCAAAATGGCGCCGTGTGGGAGCCCGGCCGGTGTCGTGTGCACTTCGTTCAGGAGCTGGGGCCGGCGACGGCGATTCAGGAAGGTGCTGACCCCGATCTTGACGCGTTGCTCCAAAAGTACTACTCGAAAGCGCTCGAGGATCGCGTGAGTTACAAGGTCGGCGCGTCCGGCATCCGTTATGGTTACGGCGGGTGTGGGCTCCCGCTCGTAATTCACCACAACACGCCGAACAACTCGCTATTTGTTCTCTGGAAATCAGGAAACGAAAAGCACGCGTTCACACCACTGTTCCCCAGGTTCGAGCGTCATCGCCGGCTCGTAGAGGATGATTCCGATGCCTCTGGCAACTAATCCGTTTCACGTCAGAACGTCCGAGCAAGCGGGCTCAGACACGCGTTTTCTTGGTCTGTTCGGGCCGGGGGTCCTGCAGGGCGTCGCCGCGGACCAGCTGTGGGACCGCCTGATCATCCTGCGAAGTGCTCCTGGTGGCGGCAAGACTTCGATGATTCGTCTGTTGACGCCTGGCGTCTTGCGGGCTCTTCATGAGAACCGACAACGCGAGGACGCTCGCCGCCTGGCCGAAACGTTGACGGATTGGGGAGTGCTTGACGACTCCGGTCCGACACTGTTGGGTGCGCGGCTCAATTGCGATCTCCAGTACGCATCACTTCGTGACATCGCCTCAGATGACGAAGACAGGCGTGGCTTGTTCTACGCTCTCGTAAACGCGCGTGTACTTCTGGCGACACTGAGGGGCGCGGTAGTGCTGGCCGGCGGCGAGTGGCCACTGGACGTCAACCGTGTAGGCATTGAAGCGCTTGCCGAACTCCATGCTGGTGCTGCTGCTGCATTTCCGGATCGCACCGGGAGCGGGCTATTTCGGGCCGCATGTGACATCGAACGGCGCATCTGTGCGCGACTCAACGACCTCGAGGGCACGCCGCCCTCGCCTGAGCTCCTCCACACCGATCTGTGGGCTCTCTACATCTTGGCCGGTGAGATCATCTACGACGACAAACCGTTGGCGAAGCGGACGCTCGTTGCGTTCGACGATGTGCAGACGCTACATCATGCGCAGCGTGACGATCTCCGACGCGCGCTCATGAATCGCGAACTCGGGGTATCGCGCTGGATCGCCGAGCGCTGGCATGGACTCTCATCGGAGGAGACGTTCGAACAGGGAGTGCAAGACAGGCGCGACTACGCGATCATTCAGCTCGACGGATGGGCCGACGACGCCAAGATCGCGAAGTTCGAGCGAACAGTTGCAGATATAGCGAATCGCCGCAGCCATGCCTCAGACGTAATCCAACAGCAAGCCCTCACCGCATCAGCCTTCGAGGGCTTCCTTCAGGACGCGACCGACGCGCCACTGCCTTCGCTGGCCCTCGAGAAAATGATGGTCGAGGTGAGAGCTAGTGTGCATGCGCTTGCCGGACCAAGCGAGAGATATAGAACATGGCTGGCTGAACATGGTCCGAAGGAGATCACACTTGACGCGATCATCAAATGGCGTGAGCTCGACATCCTGATCCAAAGGGACAAGGCTAGGAGCCAGCGCGAACTATTCCCTGATGAAGAGCTGTCTGGAGACGAGTACAAGGAGCGGTTCTCCTCAAGTGTTACGGCCGCTGCGGAACTGTTTGTCTCGAAGGAATACCGCCTGCCCTACTATCACGGAATGCGACGGCTCGCTCTGTTGGCCTCGTGGAATATTGAGCAGTTTTTGGATCTAGCTGGAGACGTCTTCGATCTCGCGGTGATGGCTGTGACGTTGAAGAAGTCAGGCCGCATCTCACCTCGGCAGCAGCATGACATTGCGAGGAAGGCCGCACGGCGGCTTCTCGACGCAATACCTCGTCGAATGTCGCGAGGCGATTTGGTGCGGTCACTGTTGGATCGAATCGGTGAGATGTCTGTCGCCGAGACGTTTCGACCGACGGCACCGTACGCCCCAGGTGTCAATGCGTTCGCGATCAGCATGGCAGATTTGCGACAGCTGACCAGCCCCACTGCGAAACGCGATTCGTTGGCCGAAGCGCTGCGTGAGGTCCTCACGACAGCTGTCTGGAACAATCTGCTGCAGGTGAAACTCGAGTATCCCTGCAAAGGCAAACTATGGGCGGTCTTCTATCTGAATCGACTGTTGTGTGCTCACTACAATCTGCCGCTTAACTACGGTGGCTTTCGCGAGAAGAGGCTTTCAGAAGTGAAGTCGTGGCTGACGGCGCAACGCGCCCCGCTTCAGCTGGGGCTTGTTGCCACTCAGTCCACTGCAGAAGCGACGAGCCGATGAGTGACGGTCCGTTGCGTTGGGGACAATACCACATCGAAAAGGGCCCCCGCGTGCGGGAGTTCTGGCAGGCACGTCGCTTGGGGGGGCGAACGCTTCTCATAATGGGATTGGGTTTTGATCCTCGTACGCCGCTAATGTTGGAGATCCTCGTAGGGGCGGGCTCTGGGCCGATCGATGTGCGCCTGTTGCGCTTCGATGAAGGACCAGACTCCGTGTCGC
>CADEEJ010000273.1:5207-7466 GCA_902826315.1 uncultured Steroidobacter sp. | reverse complement strand
GAGAAGCTGCAGACCTCGATGCAGTCGGGCAAGTCGATCTACGACGGCTGGATCACCGACTCCGACCTCATCGGCACGCACTATCGCTACGGCGCGGTGCTGCCGCTGTCGGACTTCATGGCCGGCGCGGGCAAGGCGTACACCAATCCCGGCCTCGACCTGAAGGACTTCATCGGCGCGAAGTTCGTCACCGCGCCGGACGGCAAGCTGTACCAGCTGCCGGACCAGCAGTTCGCGAACCTTTACTGGTTCCGCGCCGACTGGTTCGCGCGCAAGGACCTGCAGGAGCAGTTCAGGAAGAAGTACGGCTACGACCTCGGCGTGCCGCTGAACTGGAGCGCCTACGAGGACATCGCCGCCTTCTTCAGCGAGGACGTGAAGACCATCGACGGCAAGCCGATCTACGGCCACATGGACTACGGCAAGAAGGATCCGTCGCTCGGCTGGCGCTTCACCGACGCCTGGCTGTCGATGGCGGGTTCGGCCGACAAAGGCATTCCGAACGGCATGCCGGTCGACGAATGGGGCATCCGCGTCGCGGCCGACAAGTGCACGCCGGTAGGCGCATCGGTCGCGCGCGGCGGCGCTGCGAATTCGCCGGCCGCGGTATTCGCGCTCACCAAGTACATCGACTGGATGAAGAAGTTCGCGCCGCCGCAGGCGATGGGCATGACGTTCTCGGAGTCCGGCCCCGTGCCCGCGCAAGGCGAGATCGCGCAGCAGATCTTCTGGTACACGGCGTTCACGGCGGACATGACCAAGCCGGGCCTGCCGGTCGTCAATGCCGACGGCACGCCGAAGTGGCGCATGGCGCCCTCGCCGCACGGTCCGTACTGGAAGGACGGCATGCAGAACGGCTACCAGGACGTCGGCTCGTGGGCGTTCCTGCGCGGCCACGATCCCAAGCGCATCTCGGCCGCATGGCTGTACGCGCAGTTCGTCACGTCGAAGTCGGTGTCGCTGAAGAAATCGATCACGGGTCTCACGTTCATCCGCGACAGCGACATCCGCCACGACTACTTCACGAAGAATGCGCCGAAGTACGGCGGCCTGATCGAGTTCTATCGCAGCCCGGCGCGCATCGCGTGGACGCCGACCGGCACGAACGTGCCCGACTATCCGAAGCTGGCGCAGCTGTGGTGGCAGAACGTCGCCACCGCGGTGACGGGCGAGAAGACGCCGCAGGCTGCGATGGACGATCTCGCCGAGCAGATGGATCGCATCCTCGCGCGCCTGGAGCGCGCGGGCATGAAGAACTGCCCGCCGAAGCTCAACGCGAAGAAAGAGCCGTCAGCGTGGCTGTCGGCGAACGCCGCGCCGTGGGCGAAGCTGGCGAACGAGAAACCGAAGGGCGAAACGATCGCCTACGACAAGCTGCTGCAGGCGTGGAAGGAAGGAAGAGCGAGGTAGGCGTCAGGCTGAAGCCCTGCCCACAAATGAAAAGGCCGGCTGATTTCACTCAGCCGGCCTTCCAATCACACCAACTACCCCAGGGAATCGATCAGAACCGGAACTGGATCTCCGCGCCGTAGGTGCGCGGGTAGATCAAGCCGACCGTTCTACGCGAGCCGAGCGTCGTGGGCGACTGCGCCACGGGCGACGAGCCGCTGGAGCGGATGAAGCCCTCCTCGTCGAACACGTTCTTCACGAAGCCGATGATCGTGTAGCGGTTCTTGGCATCGGCCCACAACATGCGGAAGTCCGCGATCTCGTTCGAGTCCGCACGCGCGACCGGATTCGAGAACACGTTCGACTGCAGGTCATCCGTGAAGGAGTACGTGCCGCCCACCGTGAACGAGCCCGGCGCCCAGTTCCAGGTGTAGTTCGCGCCGACCGTGTACTTCACTTCGGGCGAGTTCGGCAGCGAGTTCCCGACCAGCGTTTGCGCGCCGCTCGCAGCATCCACCACCTTCGCGCCGGGCGCCGCGCCCGTCGGATCGGTCGTGTCCTGGAAGCAGCAGCCCCGCGTGATCTCGGAATCGACGTACGAGGCATTCACGAACAGGCGCAGCGGGTCGATCGGCGACCAGACGGTTTCCACTTCCACACCCTTCACTTCCGCATCCAGATTCAGGAACTGCGTGGCGAAGATGATCTGTCCAGGAGCGCTGGGCAGTTGCACCGACAGCGGTGCCTGGAAGTCCTTGTAGTCGTAGAAGAACACCGCGGAGTTGAATTGGAAGCGCCCGCCGAGCTGCTGCTTCCAGCCGAGCTCGTAAGAGTTCAGGTACTCCGGATCCTCGTACACGCCCGCCCCCC
>CADEEJ010000273.1:1450-5197 GCA_902826315.1 uncultured Steroidobacter sp. | reverse complement strand
CCGCCTTGTAGCCGCGCGCATAGCGCAGATAGACGTTCGTCTCCGAGCTCGGCTGCCATTGCAGACCGACCGTGCCGCTCACACCGTCGTACTCGGCTTCGAGGTTGCGACGCAGCCCGCCGTTCGGACTCACCACGCAGCCGACGCAACCCGTTCCGGCCTGCGTGATATCGACCGCGAGGCCCTGAGTAACGGCCAGCACGCCGGCGGCCACGCCCTGCACCAACGGCGCAAATGCCGCAGCAGCCGGCCCAGTGAGCGTGTCGTACAACTGCTGGTCGGACAGAGTCGCAAGGAATACCGTCGCCGGATTCCCCAGTGCCGCTTGCCTGAGCGCGCCCTCGAAGGCCCCTTCCGCTGCGCCGACCGCAATGGACGGGATGCGTGCGATGTAGAAGGCCTCATCGAAGCCTTTCTTCTTGTCTTCCGTGTAGCGCGCGCCCAGTGTGAACGTCCAGTTCGGCGCGAACGACCAGTCGATCTGACCGAAGCCGGCGTACGACTCACCCTCGAGGTGACCGTTGATCGCGCCGTTCGTGCCGAGCGGGTTCGATCCTGCGGGCAAGCCGGTGGGGGCGAGAATCGCCGCATCGCCGTGCGCCTTGGTGTGCTGCGGGTTGTCCCAGTTCGTGTCGTATTGATAGAGACCCACGATCCACTGCAGCGCGCCTTCGCCGTTGGACGACAGGTTGATCTCGTTCGACCACCAGCGCTGCGACTCCTCGTACCAGCCTTCGCGATCGACCGTGACGTTGGTCGCCGTATAGCCGGGACGATTGAACGTGAACACCGGAACCGCGCTTCCCAGGGGTTCGAAGTCGACGCGCATCGTGCGAGCTACGAAGGCGTCCGTGAGCGGGTTGACGCCGCCAGCCGGCACGGCAATGTTCGTCAAGCCGGTGCGCGGCGTGTCATCGCTGTCCGAGCCCGTGTGATACAGGTACTCCTGGTAGCCACCGAAATACTTCAGCGTCGTACCGCCGAGATCCCAGGTGAAGTCGAGATGGATACGGTTGTGGTCTTCCAGCGTGCCGACCACGGTGCGATTCGTGTTCGAGGTGTACGGATCGTTGATCGCGGGATTCGTGCCGGTGAAACCGAACGCCGAGTTGTAGTAGAGGCCGCCGTTGTAGACCGAGAATGCGTCGATCGGCGAAATGCCCGACAGCAGCGTGTTGCCGACGCCATACGTGTCGTTCCACTCGAACTTCGAATAGCGGATGCGTGCCACTGCGTGGTCGCCGAGATCCGCTTCCAGTTGCCCCTCGACCATCCAGCGATCGCTGGTGGCGCCGTCTTCGGCCGGGCCCTGATTCTTGATGAAGCCGTCGTCGCGATTCTCTTTGTACGCGCCGAGCAGGTAGCGCAGGTTGTTGGTGATCGGACCGCGCACCAGCGCATCGGCGTGATAGAACGCGTAGTTGCCGCCTTGCAGCCGCACCTCGCCTTCGAACTCATCGCTTGGGCGCTTGGAGATCACGTTGATCGCGCCGCCGACCGAGTTACGACCGTACAGCGTGCCCTGCGGGCCGCGCAGAATTTCGGTGCGCTCGATGAACAGCGGCGGCGTGGAAGTGTCCGCCATCGAAGTGGAGAAGATGCCGTCCGAGTACAACGCGACGGCGGGATCGGTGCCGACTGCGTTGGTCAGACGTCCGACACCGCGGATCGCGAGACGATCGTCGTTACGGTACGAAACGCTCGGCGTGAATCGCGCCAGATCTTCTACCGTGTTGACGCCGAGCAGAGTGCGCGTCTCGCTCGTGTACGCGGATACGGCTACCGGTACGTCTTGAATATTGACTGCGCGCTTCTCGGCGGTGACGACCACTTCCTCGAGCACCGATGTCCTGGTCGCATCCTGCGCGAGCGCTGCGGCGCCGCCGAGGCCCAACACACTGCTGATCGCGCACGACAGCAGCGTTCGCTGTTTCGACTTCAACATGAGAACCCCCACTCGGGCCGAGCGATGAATGCCCGAACAATATTTGTGTGCAGAATCGACGATCGCTCTGCGGTCACGTTCGATGGTATGAACTCCTGTGCGGAACAGCAATACGCTTAACTGTCCCGCACGATGGAATCCGACGACTTCAGCCAAACCCTGAGCCGAGTCAGGGGAAAAAAAACGCCGGCCGATCGCGAAGATCGGCCGGCGTCAGTGTGGTCCCGGCGTGGGCGCCCAGGTTCTGGTTAATTACCGAAACGGAATTGCGCCTCGATGCCGTACGTACGCGGGAACGTCAGCGCGAGGCTGCGGCTCTGCACGCCCCATGCCGACATGCTCGCACCGGCCGTCTCGAAGCCTTCGTCGTCGAAGACGTTCTTACAGAACGCGATGATCGTGTAGCGGTTGTTCGGCTCGTTCCACAGGACGCGCAAGTCCGCCTCGTCGTACGACGGCGCAAGGTAGTGCTGGCGCGAGAACACCGAGTAGTACGCCTCGTCGCGATACGTCCAGGTGCCCGACAGCGTCAGGTTGCCGGCGCCCGTGAAGAACGTGTAGTTCGCGTTCAGCGCAGCCTTGTTCTTCGGCGAGCTCGGCAGCGCACTGCCGTCGAGTCTCTGTCCGACCTGCGGCCCGAGCGCCGTCGGCGTGCCGGTGGGAACTGTGCAGAACCTGGAGTCCGGCGCGATGACCCCGACGATGCCGGTATCGGCGTTGTCGATGAAGCAGCGGTCGTCGTCGATTTCCGTGTCCAGGTACGCGTAGCTGAGCACCAGGTTGAACGCGTCGGTCACGGCCCAGTTCGCTTCCAGCTCGACGCCCTGCGAGGTCGCCTTCTCCAGGTTGAAGAAGCGGCTCTCGTTGATGTTCGAGACCGGGTCGCGCACCGTCGACGGATACTGCGCATCCTTGTAGTCGTAGTAGAAGATGGACAGGTTCGCGGTCAGGCGCTCGGCAATCGTCTGCTTGAGGCCCAGCTCGTAGGAGTTGATGAACTCCGGATCGGTGTACCCCTCGAGACCGGCGAACTGGCCGGCATTGAAGCCGCCGCTCTTGTAACCGCGCGTGTACTTCGCGAACGTGAGCGTGTTCTGCGTCGGCGTCCACTCCAGTCCCGCTGTGCCGGTGGTGGCATGCCAGTCGCCGGACAGGTGATTCTGCCGATTGTTCTCGCTATAGAACGCGAAGGGTATCGCGCTCCAGAAGCCCGCAGCCGGGCCGGCGGGGATGCGGGTTGCGAAGCCGTACAACACGCGCGTGCGGAATTCGTCGGCGTCCTTGCTGTCTTCGGTGTAGCGCGCGCCGAGGGTCATCTTCCAGTTGTCGGTGAAGGCGTAATCGATCTGCGCGAACACTGCGTGCGCGTCCGCATCGAGGTATGCGCCGGCATTTTGCAGGTCACGATTCGGATTCGCCGGTCCGAGCGTCGGCGAGGTCGCGGAGATGTGCGGCGCCTCCAACTCGGCCTGCAGCGGCACGCGCACGCCGGACGGCTGGAACACCTGCTCGTGATACTGATACAGACCGAAGATCCACTGGAACGGACCGTCCCCGTTCGAGATCAGGTTGATCTCGTTGCTGTAGTACTCCTTGTCCTCCAGATAGAACGCCTGAACGTTCGGCTGGAGCGTATAGAACGCCGGCTGCCCCGCTCCCGGCAAGAACGTGCCGGGCACCGCCGGGTTCGGAATGCCGCCGACGCGCACGGTGTACGGGCCGCGCGAGACGGTGTCGAAGTCGGAGACCTGCTGGTACGTGTAGCCCTGATAGCCGCCGACATACTTCACGTCTGCGAAGCC
>CADEEJ010000273.1:0-1350 GCA_902826315.1 uncultured Steroidobacter sp. | reverse complement strand
CCGCCGGTGCTGCCGGAAGCCTTGAAGCGCAGCCAGTCGGTGATCGGACCGGAGATCTCGCCGTCGAAGATCTGCGTGTCGTAGTTGCCTGCGACCGCGCGCACTTCGCCCTGCCAGGTATCGGTCGGTCGCTTGGAGATGACGTTCAGCGCGCCGCCGATCGAGTTACGGCCGTACAGCGTGCCTTGCGGCCCGCGCAACACTTCGATGCGCGCCGTGTGCATCGGGCGCTTGCCGGCTTCGACGTTGCTCGCCGTGTAGAAGCCGTCGGAGTACGTCGCGATGCCGGGATCGGAACCGTAGTTGTTGGTCAGTCGTCCGACGCCACGCAAGCTCATGCGATCGAGCGTGGTCGCGTACGACAGGCCCGGCGTGAAATCGGTGAGGTCGCCGATTGTCGTGATGCCGATCAGGTCGCGTGTCTCGCTCGTGTATGCGGAGACGGCGACGGGGACGTCCTGCAATCCTTGGCTGCGTTTTTGCGCAGTCACGATGATTTCTTCCAGAACGCTCGTGGAGCGTCCGCCTTCCTGCGCCAGTACGGCACTTGCTGACATGCCAAGCACGCCACTGATGGCGCACGACAGCAGTGTTCGCTGATTCACCTTCATGTGTACCCCCATTTCGGAACCTACCGGTTATCCGAAGCTTTGTTATATGCAGAACAGCCAGTCGCTCTGCGGTCGTACCGATGGTAGAAAAATCGGTATGCATGCTCAAGAGTCGCAATAAATGCTGCACGCTGGAATCGCCACACCGTCGTGCAATCCGCCGTGCGGATCACCTGCCGGTTCCGCGCGATGGCACAATTCGCGCCTTTCGTGCGCATCGAGGACACGTTCGTGAAGGATGAAATCCTGCAGCGGCTCAGCCGCGAGACCGAGCAGCTGAAAACGCAGGGATTGTTCAAGCCCGAGCGCGTGCTTTCTTCGGCGCAGAACGCCGTCGTACGCGTCGGCGCCGGCGGCGACGTCGTCAACCTGTGCGCGAACAACTATCTCGGGCTTGCAAATGACGCGTCCGTGCGCGAAGCCGCGCAACGCGCGCTCGATCGTTACGGCTACGGCATGGCCTCCGTGCGCTTCATCTGCGGCACGCAGGAGATCCACAAAGACCTCGAAGCGCGGCTGAGCCGGTTCCTCGGCACCGAAGACACGATCCTCTATTCCTCCTGCTTCGATGCGAACGGCGGGCTGTTCGAGACGCTGCTCGACGAGCAGGACGCGGTGATCAGCGACGCGCTGAACCACGCGAGCATCATCGACGGCGTGCGCCTGTGCAAAGCGCAGCGCTTCCGCTACGCCAACAACGATCTCGACGAGCTGGAAGCGCGCCTGAAGGAAGCGAGCA
>CADEEJ010000272.1 GCA_902826315.1 uncultured Steroidobacter sp. | reverse complement strand
GTCGATCCGGCTGCGACCGTCATCGGCAGTGTGCGGATCGGCGACGACTCCTCGATCTGGCCGGCTGCAGTGGTGCGTGGCGACGTTCACTCGATCGAGATCGGTGCACGCACCAGCGTTCAGGACGGCTCGGTTTTACACGTCACGCACGATGGGCCGTACACCCCGGGCGGACGCTCGCTGCACGTCGGCTCCGACGTCACCGTCGGCCATCGCGTCACGCTGCATGCGTGCACGATCGGCGACAGGTGTCTCGTCGGCATGGGCTCGGTCGTGCTGGACGGCGTGGTGACCGAAGAATTCGTGATGATCGGCGCGGGCAGCGTCGTGCCGCAGAACAAGCGCTTGGAAACGCGCGGCCTCTACGTCGGCAGCCCGGTGCGCAGAGTGCGCGACCTGACGCAAGCGGAAATCGACTTCTTCACCTATTCGGCGGCGCAGTACGTGCGGCTGAAGAACGATTACTTAGGGACGAGTGTTTGACTTGACCGCTGCGATGACCGGCGCGGTGTCGGGTTTCACGCCGCGCCAGAGCATGAACGATTCCGCCGCCTGCTCCACCAGCATGCCCCAGCCGGTTTCGGCGCGACCTGCGCCGGCGCTCTTCGACCAGCGCGTGAACGCCGTGTCGCCTTTGCCGTACGCCATGTCGTAGCACAGCGTGGTCGGGCCGATGACGCTGGGCGGAATCGGCGGGATCGTGTCCTGCAGGCTCGCCGACGTGGCATTCAGCACGAGATCGAACGTCGAGTCCGCGATCGCATCGAAGCCGCAGCCGTGAATCGTGCCGAGCGTCGAGAATTCGCGAGCGAGCTCGGTCGCGCGCTCCTCGTTGCGGTTCGCGATCTCCAGGTATTCCGGATCGGCTTCCAGCAACGGGCCGAGCACGCCGCGCGCCGCTCCGCCGGCGCCGAGCAGCAGCACGCGGGTTCCCTTGATGTCGAACGACAGATTGCGCGTCAGGTCCGCGATGAGACCGGCGCCATCGGTGTTGTCGCCGAGCAAACCGCTGCTGCGTAGCGCCAGCGTGTTGACCGCACCGGCCATCTCCGCGCGCGGCGTGCGCTCGCGTGCGATCAGGCAGGCGGCTTGCTTGTGGGGCACCGTGACGTTCAAGCCCTTGCCGTCAGCGGCGAAGAACTCCACGACTCTGTCGTTGAGCGCTGCGGGCGGAACTTCCAGGCGCGAGTAGGTGAGGTTGTGGCCGGTCTGCTTCGCGAACAAGCCGTGGATGAACGGCGACCAGCTGTGGGCGACGGGGAAACCGATGACTGCGTACTTGTCTGGCGGAGGTCCTTGCGGTGTCGGTTGATTGGTCATCAGCTAACGCCGTTCGCGCAACCACGCCGCCGCGCGCTTGGCAAAGTACGTCAGGATGCCGTCGGCGCCGGCACGGCGGATCGACATGAGCGATTCGAGAATCACGCTGCGGCCGTCGAGCCACTGATTGCGGATCGCCGCTTCCAGCATCGCGTACTCGCCGCTGACCTGGTAGACGAACGTCGGTGCGCCGAACTCATCCTTCACGCGCCGCACGATGTCGAGGTACGGCATGCCCGGCTTGATCATCACCATGTCCGCGCCTTCCTGCAGGTCGAGCGCCACTTCGCGCAGCGCCTCGTCGGAATTCGCGGGGTCCATCTGGTAGCTGTACTTGTTGCCCTTGCCGAGATTGCCGGCGGAGCCGACGGCTTCGCGGAACGGGCCGTAGAAACTGGAGGCGTATTTTGCGGCGTACGCGAGGATGCGCGTGTTCAGATGTCCGGCGACTTCCAGCGCCTCGCGAATCGCGCCGATGCGGCCGTCCATCATGTCGCTCGGCGCGACGATGTCGGCACCGGCTTCAGCGTGCGACAGCGCCTGTTTCACCAGCGCGTCGACCGTGATGTCGTTCAACACGTAACCGGAGTCGTCGATGATGCCGTCCTGGCCGTGAGTTGTGTACGGATCCAGCGCGACATCGGTGATCACGCCAAGTTGCGGCACCGCTTGCTTCACCGCGCGCACCGCTCGCTGCGCGAGCCCTTCGGGATTCCAGGCTTCGCTACCGTCCAGGCTCTTGACGGTAGTCGGCGGCACCGGGAATAGCGCGAGCGCCGGGATGTCGAGCTCCGCCAGCGACTCGGCCTCGCGCACCAGCTCGTCGACGGTGACGCGCTCGATGCCGGGCATGCTCTGGATCGGCTCGCGGCGCGCCTTGCCCTCGATCACGAACAGCGGATAGATGAAGTTGTCCGCACTCAGCGTGCTCTCGCGCATGAGGCGGCGCGTGAACTCGTCGCGACGCATGCGGCGCAGCCGAGTACGCGGGAATTCGCCTGTTTCTCGGTCCGACATGGCGGGTAGACTACAGCATGCCTGCCGCCAAACCCAAGGTCCGCTGCCCCTGGAGCCACGGGGGTAACGAGCTCTACGTCCACTATCACGACACCGAATGGGGCGTGCCTGCCTGGGACGACCGCACGCAGTTCGAGTTCCTGATCCTGGAGGGCGCGCAGGCCGGCCTGTCGTGGTCGACGATCCTCAACAAGCGCGAGGGCTATCGCGATGCGTTCGCCGGCTTCGATCCCGAGCGCATTGCACGCTTCGGCAAGCGCGAGCTGGCGCGGCTGATGCAGAACCCGAACATCGTGCGCAACCGCCTCAAGATCGAGTCGACGATCTCCAATGCGCGCGCGTTCCTCGATTTTCAGTCGCCGCACGGCGGTTTCGCCCGGCATCTCTGGACGTTCGTCGGCGGCAAGCCGCTCCAGAATCGCTGGACTCAGCACAAGCAGGTGCCGGCGACTTCGCCGCAGTCCGACGCGTTAGCCAAGGATCTGAAGAAGCGCGGCTTCCGCTTCGTCGGCAGCACGATCGTCTACGCGCACATGCAGGCGACCGGCATGGTCAACGACCATGTGACCGGCTGCTTTCGGTACAAGGAATGCCAGGCGCTCGGGAAGAAGGCCAGGTAGTACCAGCGAGCTGGGCGCGCTATTCCCCGACCAGCCACTCCACGCGCGATCCGCCCTTGCCGTCGAGTGCCGAGTGCAGCTCTGCGAGCGCTGCGCGCAACTCGTCATCGAGCTTCCACGGCGGGTTAGCGATCACGAGCCCCGAGCCGTTCAATCCGATCGGCGAGTCCGCGGGCCGCACTGTCAGCTCCAGCCGCAGCAGTTTGCGTAACCCGGAGGCCTGCAGTGCCGCGTTCAATCTCTGTGACTGCGCTCCTGCCTTGATCGGATACCACAGTGCAAATACGCCGTTCGGCCAACGCGACAATCCGAGGCGCAGCGCCCGCTCGGCGTCCGCGAACTCGGAGTCGGCCTCGTAGGGCGGATCCATCAGCACCAGCCCGCGGTTCTCGCGCGGCGGCAGATAGGTTTTCAGCGCTGCGTAGCCGTCGCCGCAAACCACCGAGACGTCGCGCCGACCCTGCGTCGCCTGCTTCAGTGCCTGTGCTTCCGCCGGCTGCTGTTCCACCAGGACTGCGCGATCGCCATCGCGCAGGGCGTCGAGGGCGACGAGCGGCGAGCCCGGATAGTGAGTCGGTGGCGCGCTGGCAGCGTGCGTCGCTTGGACGTACCGTAAAAGATCCGCCGACTGCAGCGGCCGGCCGGCGAGCCGGGCAATTCCCTCGCGCCATTCGCCGCCGCGCATGGCATCCTCGGCGCGCAGGTCATAGCTGCCGCGGCCGGCGTGGGTGTCGAGATAGAACAGCGGCTTCGGTTTCTGCTTCAGGCGCTCCAGCAGCGCGAGCAGCACGACGTGCTTGTGCACGTCCGCGAAGTTGCCGGCGTGAAAGGCATGACGATAGTTCACAGCGGGGATGATTCATCATGAAGCGAGTTGCCGCCACTGCATTGCTTGCGATGGGCCTGTTGCACGTCGCGGTGGCCGCCGCCCAAGACGGCCGGCCTCGAGGCGACGCGGCACCGGCACCGGATTCGAGCGCGGCCGCGCAGGCGGCAGCCGATCAAGCGCGGGCTGAAGCCGCGCGCCAGCTGCGCGCTCAGCCGAGCGAATTCACCGTCGTGACGATCGAGCCGGCGCAATGGAGCGATTCGAGCCTCGGTTGTCGCAAGCCGAACTCCATGTATCAGCAGGTGATGAGCAACGGCTACATCGTGGTGCTGGAACGGCAAGGCAAGCGCCATAACGTGAACGTGGCGGGCTCGCGCGCCGTGATGTGCGAGCCGTCGACACGGTTGAGCGGAACCGTGCGTCAGCCGATGTCCGCGCGCGGCCTGGATCGCATGACGACGCTGGCGCGGCAGGACTTGGCCAACCGCCTGCGCCTCGACGTGCAGCACGTCCGCGTCTCGAACGTCGAGCCGCGACGTTGGACCGACGACGACATGAATTGCACGTCGGGCGGCGGTACGCCTGTGGCCGATGCGCCGGCCGCAGCTGCGAGCCCGGGCTCGGGCGTCGGCTATCGACTCGCTTTGACCGCCTCGGGTCGCACGTACTTCTATCACACCGACTTGCGCGCGGTGCGCGCTTGCCCGCCTATCGAAGACAAGTAGTCGGACCCATAAAAAAGGGCCGCCTTACGGCAGCCCTCTGAGTCGAACACTCGTCGTCAATCAGTTCTTCGGACCGGCATTGAACGACAGGCCCACCTGGCCCAACGGGATGTCGTTCTGCAGCAGCCACAGCGAGTAGCCGCTCGGGCCGGTCATCTGCACGTTGACGTTGCCGCCCGGATCGACCGTGAAGCTGTTCAGGTCGGGCACGATCTCCTTCGCGAGATCGACGCTGCCCGTCTGCACGTCCTGCGAGCCGTCGCCCGCGAACGTGATCAGCGTGTAGTCGAACTTCGGCGGCAGGAAGCCACCGCCAGCTTCGAGCGTGAACGGCAGGATCAGCGTGCGGTCGTTGTGGTCCCAGGTGCTGATGAACCAGTCGACGAAGCCGAACTGAGTCGGATCCGCCGGGAACTGCGCCGTGACGAAGTGGCCCGGATCGACGTCCGCGAAGGCGGAGAAGTCGACACCGACCATGATGAAGTCTTCGACGCCGTCGCCGTTGGTGTCGATCAGCAGGTCGAACTCGAACGTCGACAGATGCTCGTACGGCTTGGCCAACGCAATGCCGAACTCGAGCGTCGGCAACCCGAAGAACAAGTCCGGATTTGCGTTACGGAAGCCGACCGCCGAGATTTGCGCTCCCGGTCCGCCTTCCGAGCCTTCGCTGCCGAGCTTCGCCAGCGTGAACGCTTCGGCGATGCCGAGCGCCGGACCGGCGTTGAACAGGTTGACGCTGCGGAACTTGCGACCCGGCAGCGTGATCACGGCCGAGGCCGCGTCTACCACCGCGATGTACGCAACACGCAGCGTGTCCTTGCCGTCGCTGAACTCGCACCAGCCGTCGACTTCCGTCTGGCTGGCGAACGCGTCGTCGAACACGCCCTGCTTGAACGCCTTGCGCGGGTCGAACTTCAGGTCGATGTCGACTCGTGCCGTGCCTTTCGCACCGACATGCACGCTCGACGGACACTCGACCTTCACACCCGGATAGGTGCGGCCGGCGATGTGCTTGCCTTTGAACTGACGGCTCTTGTTCGCGAGATTCGTCAGCTTGACGCGCTTGTCGCGATCGATCGAGAACAGCGGATTCAAGCGGCCGAACGAAACGCCGCCGGGGCTCGCGAAGCTCGACAGCGCCGCTGCACGATCGATGCGCACGACGCCCGTGCCCGTGCGAGTCACGCGCGTGTCGTAGAGCTTGGGTACCGATACGGTCGAGTTCTGCAGCAGTGCCTTGATCGCTGATTGATCGAGCTTCGGATGCTTCGCGCGCAGCAACGCTGCAGCGCCGGCCACGTGCGGCGCGGCCATCGAAGTACCGTTCAACGTCAGCGAGCCCGTGCCGCTGCCCATGCCCGCGGAGACGATACCTTCGCCCGGCGCAGCCAGATCCGGCTTGAACGACGAGCCACCGCCGCCAGGTCCAAGCGACGAGAAGGTGGAGATGACGTCTGCATCCGGCAAGGCCTGCAGCGACGCCGTAGGATTCGCCGCTGCCGCGAGCGGGAAGCCGATCGTTGCGGAGATCATCAAGCCCGGAATCGTCGTGCCGTCGGCCGCCATGATGATCGGCTCGACGCGCGTCGGATCCGCACCGTCGTTGTAGACGACCAGCGCCTTCGCGCCGGCTGCGGCGGCAGTCGCGTACTTCACGGTGAAGTTGCAGACGCCGCGCACGACGAACGCGATCTTGCCGCTCACGGCCGCCGCATTTGTCAGCGGCGTGCAGCCGTTCGCGGGAACGGTCTTGACCAGCGGAGCAGTGATCGCGCCGGTCTGTTGCAGCGTCACTCCGCCACCACCCTCGGCCGATTCGTACGTGCCGGCGAGCGAGGCCGGTGCAGTCACGCTGAAGCGCGCATAGAGATGGTTGCCGCCCGGCTTGCTGGCCGCGACCGAGATCGCCTCGGGCGCAACGGCCGGCGAACCGGTGACGTACGGAGCCGTGCCTTCGTTGCCCGCGGAGGCGACCACGATGATGCCGAGATCGGCCGCGTTCTGCGACGAGATCGCCGACGGATCTTCGGGGTTGCCGAACGGCGAGCCGAGCGACATGTTGATCACGTCGAGGTGATCGCTCATGTCGCCGTCGCCGTTCGGATCCATCGCCCACTCGAGCGCGAGCGACACCAGGTCGGTCGAGCCGCCGGTATCGCCGAACACTTTGATCGCGTACAGCGATGCGCCGGGTGCGACACCCGCGCCGACGCTGCCGGGCACGCCGATGCCCGCGGCCGTGCCGGCGACGTGCGTGCCGTGGCCGCCATCCGGACCGTAGTCGATCGGATCCGGATCTTCGACCGGCGTCGAGCCCGGAATGTCGGCGTTGTAGTCGGAGCCGGCGAAGTCGATGCCGCCCTTGACCTTCGCAGTCGGGAACGTGCCCGGCTCGATGATCTCCGGATCGTTGTTTTCCCAATCCGCGGGATTGCCGCTGCCGCCGAACGTCTGGTGCGTGTAGTCGATACCGGAGTCGATGATGCCGATCTTGACGCCGGCGCCCTGGTTGCCGGACGCCCACACCGCCGGCGCGCCGATCCACGGCACGCTGTCGATGTTGTCTTTCGTGAAGACCTGGACGCGGCCGACCGAGCGCACGCCCGGCAGAGTGCGCAACGTTTCGATCGACTCGGGCCGCACCAGCACGCGCACGCCGTTGGCGCCGACGCGCTGATGCGAAAGGACCTTCGCGCCGTGGCTCGCGAGAGAGTCGCTCATCGCTGCCTGTTGTTGCGAGACGCGCGCGGCTTGCGCCTTCTGCTCTGCCGGCGAAGCGTAGCTGCCGTTGGCGTTCAACGATGCGACGTTGAGCTCTGCGACGGAAGGCTGGTCGAAGCGCACGAACATCTGAACTTCGCGCTGAGCGTTCGTCAGTCTCTGGCCGTGCAGCTCGGAGAAGCGCGCGGCCATCGAGCGTCTGGCGGGCGCGTCGCCCGCATGTAGCAAGGTCGGAAGCGAGACGAGCGATGCAATGAGCAACGCCGTCGCGATTCGGGACCTCGTCCCGAGTGCGTGGTGATCCATCGGAA
>CADEEJ010000271.1:2881-7557 GCA_902826315.1 uncultured Steroidobacter sp. | reverse complement strand
AGTACGTCTACTTCGCGCGGCCCGACGCGATCATCGACAACATCTCGGTGCACAAAGCGCGGCTGCGCATGGGCGACCTGCTGGCGGAGAAGATCCGCCGCATCTGGCCCGACCACGATATCGACGCCGTGATTCCGATTCCCGACACGAGCCGTACTGCGGCCGTGCAGGTCGCGCAGCTCCTCGGGGTCAAATACCGCGAAGGGTTCGTGAAGAACCGCTACATCGGCCGCACGTTCATCATGCCGGGGCAGGAGCAGCGCGCGAAGTCGGTGCGCAACAAGCTGAACGTCATCGACCTGGAATTCCGCGGCAAGAACGTGCTGCTGATCGACGATTCGATCGTGCGCGGCACGACCTCGGCGCAGATCATCGACCTCGCGCGCGAGGCCGGTGCTCGCCGCGTCTACTTCGCGTCCGCCGCGCCGCCGGTGCGTTTCCCGAATGTCTACGGCATCGACATGCCGGCGACGTCCGAGCTGGTGGCTGCCGACCGCACGGATGAAGAAGTCGCGAAGCTGATCGGCGCCGATCGGCTCATCTACCAGGATCTAGACGACCTGGTGCGCGCGTGCCTGCATCACGACTCGAACATCCAGGAGTTCGACGATTCGTGCTTCTCGGGCCGCTACGTGACGGGCGACGTCACGCCGGCCTATCTCGCGCGTCTGCAGGAAGAACGTTCGGACGAGGCCAAAGCCCGCCGCAAGCAATTGCACCGCGGCTCGCTGAAGGCCATCCGCGCGGTGTAGCCGGGAGCCCGGCTACGAACGACACCCTCTCACAACCGATCACGAGCTCGTCGGGCGCGCCGCGCCTGCTGCTCATCACGGATCACACCGAGCTCGGCCGAGCCCTCGAGCAACACGTCTCGATCGTCTGGCCCGAGGCGGAATGTCGCGTTCACGCGCCGTCGCAGTCGGGCCGCTTTCACTCGGGTTTCAACGCGATCGGCTACGACGTCGTCCTGCTCGATGACCGCATCGAGCGCGGGCAGGGCGAGAAGTGGCTCGACAACCTGCTTCATCGCAACGCCTTCCCGCCGATCGTCTATCTCGCGCGCGGCGACGATCCCGCGCTCGCGATGCGTGTCGTTAAGCGTGGTGCGATCGACTGCATCACGCGCGAGCGGATAGATCATCGGCGTCTGGCAGACGTCTTGCGCAAAGCGATGGTGCAGCGACGTACGCAACTTGCGCTGGTGCGGACCGGACCGGAAGCGGAGCGGTTGTCGCAGTTCGGCAAGGTGACGATTCGCGGCCATCGCTTCGCGCGCGAGCTGGCGATCGGCGGCACGTCAGCGGTGTACCTCGCGGAGAGCGAGCGGGCGGGCGAGATGGTCGTGCTCAAGGTGCTGCGCGATTCGCCGAGCGCGGGCAACGAGCACACGCAGTTCACGCGTTTCATGCAGGAGTACGAGCTGATCTCGAAGGTGCGTCATCCGAACGTGGTGCGCATTTTCGACCTAGGCATCGCCGACGACCATGCGTATCTCGCAATGGAGTACTTCCCGCGAGGCGACTTGCGGTCGGTGATCGCGAGCGGTCTCGACGGCAACGAAGCGTTGTCGTACCTGGCGCAGATGGCGGCCGCGTTGCAGGTCGTGCACGCGGTCGGCGTGCTGCATCGGGACCTCAAGCCGGGAAACATCATGCTGCGCGCAGATGGGTCAGTGGCGCTGATCGACTTCGGGTTGGCGAAGCACGTGCAGGTCGATGCGGAGATCACGGCGACGGGCGAGATCTTCGGCACGCCTTACTACATGAGCCCGGAGCAGGGCCACGCCCAGCCGGTCGACGAGCGCAGCGACCTGTACAGTCTCGGCGTGATGTTCTACGAGATGCTCATGGGCCAGAAGCCGTATCTCGCCCAGTCGCCGATGGCGGTCATCTACATGCATGCGCAGGCGCCGATCCCGCTGCTGCCCGAAGAGCTGCGGAAGTATCAGCACCTGCTGAACAAGCTCCTGGCCAAAGATCCGATCCACCGATTCGCTTCGGCGAGCGCGCTGCTGGCGAAGATCGAGGAGCTGCGTTGAACGAGGTCTTGCTCGCGCCAACGCCGCAACGGTGGTACGACGTGGCGTGCGAGCGCTGGCGCGAGTTGCTCGTCGACCACGCGAATTGCGAGAAGAAGGCGGCGTCGACCGCGCTCTCGCTGATATTCACGTATGCAGACGATCTGCAACTCACCGATCGCATGTCGCGCCTCGCGCGCGAAGAGCTGCGGCATTTCGAGCAAGTGCAGAAGATGATGCAGGAGTTGGCTGTGCCGTTCGTGCGGCTGACGCCCGCTCGCTACGCCGACGGGCTGCGCAAGGCGACGCGTCGCTCCGATCCCGGCCGGCTGATCGATCTGCTCTTGTGCGGAGCGCTGATCGAAGCGCGCTCGCATGAGCGGTTCGTGGGCCTGGCGCCGAAGCTGCAGGCTCCGTTGGGCGACTTCTACGGCGGACTGGCGGCATCGGAAGCGCGCCACTTCGGCGTGTATCTAAAGCTCGCCGAGCAGCGTGCCGGTCAGCAGGATTGGCGTGCGCGCCTGAAGCACCTGGCAGAGATCGAAGCGGATCTGGCTACGTCGCCCGACTCGCACCTGCGCTTTCATTCGGGGCTGCCGCCTCGCTAGAGCGACGCACTGTTCGAGGCCGGCCCGCCGAAGAAACAGTAATCGCACAGCCGGTAGCGATTGCCGACGATGTCATGAATCGGGAACGGCAGGTCGTCCAGGACTTCATGGCTGTACGTGAAGTGCGACTCTTCGAGAGCCATCTTGCACGGCTTGTCGCGACGGTGGAATTTCGACCAGCGCTGGCGCTGCGCTTCGCCGTTGTAGACGTACTCCTCGGTTCTGTCGTCGTACGCGATCTGCGGATTCCTGACCTGATAGCGCCAGCGCACGAAGGCGCCCGGTTGAACCGGCGGTCCGATATCCAGTTTGAAGGTCTCGTTGAGCAGCTCGGTGACGAAGGGTCCCAGCGTTCGATACACGCGACACACGACTGCGAAGCGATTCGATTGAACGTGGAAGGAGCCCGGGTTGAAGCGAAATGAGAGTCGATTGAACGCGACATCGTCTTCGTTCACCAGCACGCTGCCTGATTCGATGTCGATCGCGGTCCAGCGAACTCGCAGGAACGGATCGTCGTGCAAGGCGTCGAACGGCAGCCGCACGTCGTAGCGCAGCTGGCGGGCGGCGAAGTTGCGCGGCACATGCTTCATGCCGCTCATCAGCGCCGGCTGTTCCTTCATCTGCGACGTGACTCCGACGAAGATGCCGTCGGCATGAATGTCGAACGCCTCGATCGCGGTGCGCACCACCGGATCGGCGCTGCGGCGTACGAGCGGAATCGGTCCGCGATTCGTGACCGGCGCGCCGGCGATGCGACCGCCGATGCTCTCGGCGAGCTCGGAAATGAACTTCTCGATCACCACGGTGAAGCCGCCGAGGCTGATGATGCCAGCAAGAATTTCGACGACGACCAGCCACGTTGCGCGGTCGATGTCCACATCGGGGTCGATCGCTCGAAACGAAAGCGCCGGCCAGGTTCTGGACTTCACATACGTCCGTCCCCTTACCGTCCAGACATAGTTGCCCGGCCGCGTGGTCACCATCGTGCGCACGACTGCAAACGAAAAATTGACCGCGCCTTCGCTGCGGCTCGCTCGACCGCGCACTCGAATGCGGCCTTCTTCGGTCGTTATCTCGAGAGGCCCTTCGAGGGTGGCGCCTTCATCGGCGATTTCCTGCTCCACTTGCTCCTGCGCATCGGCTAGTAACAGCGGGATGACGGCGCCGTTCACGTACAGTGCGATGTCGTTGTCGCCAGCGAAGTCGCGCAGCTGCGTGGGGTCACCGTTCGAGGCTTCGCCGATCGGAGCGTTGACGCCCACCACGAGCGCGCCTGGAACGGAACGCGTGGCAACCGGCGGGAAGAATTCAGACCCCGGAATCTGCCCGAAGAAACTGACGTCGACGCGGAAGTCCAGGTCGGCGATCGCCGAGCGCAAGCCGGCTTCCATCTGTTCCCGGAACTGCGAGCTGTTGAGGAACGCGGTGGCTTCGGCCGAGAAATGCCCGCCGCTGAGAATGTCGAACTGCCATTGGAACAGCTTGTAGTTCGCGGCCCGAAACTTGATCTCGACGGCCGATGAGGTCAGCGCGGCTTCGTGCTTGGCGACCAGCCTGGCTTCCCACTGGATTTCTCGCGTCTCACCGATCGCGGGGACAGGATTGACTCGGACCGTGAGCGATCCCCAACCGGTGACCCGCAACGTGGCGTGATCGACTGGCGCTTGCGCGAAAGTCACCTCAGGCGGTTGAAAGAACAGGCGGAGGCTGACGCGGGGGAATGGCGCCTGCGGGAGGTTGAACGTGCGAATCGCGTGCCCGTTCTTCCCGGTCTTGTACGCGCGTCGGAATGCATCGTTGAGCGCTCGAGCGCGCACGGCGATCGCCACGGCAAAGCCCGCATGATCCGGCATTCGAAGCCCTCCGAGCGAAGAGAAGGGCGAGAGGGGCAGAAGGAGAAATTGGTGAGACTCTGGTGCACCAGAGAACCTGAATGGAGAACGACCGCTTGTGGCGGGGCAAACCCTTCAAGACTCTTCACGCGCGTTCATACGAGACGCGACATCCAAATCCCAAAAACCCCTCTCGCGAGTGACGTTCTATCACCG
>CADEEJ010000271.1:0-2781 GCA_902826315.1 uncultured Steroidobacter sp. | reverse complement strand
GAACGTGCGGCGCACTTCCTCCTGATTCACGTCCATGATCTGCGGCGCCGCAATGTCCATCGACTTGATGTGCTCCTTGCTGCCTTCTCTCATGCGCTCCGCGAGCCGTTGACGTTGTCGTAACGAGAGCGCGCGCAATACGAACTGAACGAGCGGGTTGCGCACGATGCGCCGCAGTCGCTGATACGCGTGATCGTCGATACACAGCAGATCGCCGTGCATCAGCAGCACGCGTCGTCCATACAGATCGACCACTGTGCCGTCGATCAGCAGCTGCATGCCGGTCTCGCGGCAGAAGCGCTTGCCGATCAGAAAATCGCGATTGCCGTGGATGAGGAAGGTCTTCACGCCCGCGTCGGCGACTGAGCGCAGGCCCTGGATCACGCGACGCTTGTCCGGATCCGGGTCGTCGTCGCCGATCCAGGCTTCGAACAGGTCACCGAGGATGTAGAGTGCTTTGGCGCGTCGCGCCTCGCGGTCGAGGAAATCCAGAAACTGCGCGGTGATCTCCGGCCGCGTGCCGTCGAGGTGCAGGTCGGAGATGAAGAGCGTCGTCACTTCACTTCTTCGATCCTGATGATGATCACCGGCTTCAGCGGCGCGTCGCGATCGAACTGCGCGACCTCGCCGGTGGCGACTGCGCCGATGTCGTCGACGACGTTCATCCCTTCCACGACGCGGCCGAACACCGCGTAGCCCCAACGGCTCGGTTGCGGGTCGAGCGAGGCGTTGTCCGCGAAGTTGATATAGAACTGCGCGTTGCCGCTATGAGGGTCGCCGGTACGCGCGAGCCCGACGGTGCCGCGACGGTTCGACATGCCGTTGCCGGACTCGTTGGGGATACCGTCGTGGGTCGGCTTCTCGGTGTTCTTCTCGTCGAAGCCGCCGCCCTGCGCCACGAAGTTGGCGATGACGCGGTGGAAGATCGTGCCGTTGTAGTGGCCCTCGCGCACGTACTTGAGGAAGTTCGCGACCGTCAGCGGCGCTCGGGCGGAATCCAGCTCGATGACGAACTTGCCCATGCTCGTTTCCACCCGCACGCGCGGGTTGTCCTGTGCGTGTGCAGTCAGGCCGGCGACCAGCAGGAGTGCGGCGATCAACAGACGTGCGCGGAGCATGGGGATCCTTTGGCGAAGTTCGCGTGATCTTACCAAACGCCGCTAGAATGACGGCCCCATGCAGATCTTTAATTCGTACACCGGTCGCAAAGAGGAATTCAAACCGCTCCAGCCCGGCGTGGTGCGCATGTACCTGTGCGGCGATACGGTCTACGACTTCTGCCACATGGGTCACGCACGGTCCAAGACCGCGTTCGACATCGTCCGCCGCTATTTCCAATACCGTGGCTACAAGGTGACCTTCGTCCGCAACATCACGGACATCGACGACAACATCATCAAGCGCGCGCATGAGAACGGCGAGAGCGTGCAATCGCTCACGGGCCGCTTCACGAAAGCGATGCACGAGGACTACGACCGGCTCGGTCTGCTGCGCCCGGACTTCGAGCCGAAGGCGACCGAGCACGTGCCCGGCATCATCGCGATGATCGAGAAGCTGATCGCGAAGGATTACGCATACGTCGCCCCGAACGGCGACGTCATGTACTCGGTGTCCAAGTTCGACGGCTACGGCAAGTTGTCCGGTCGCCAGTTGAGCGATCTACGCGCGGGCGCTCGTGTCGCTGTCGACGAAGCGAAGCGCGATCCGCTCGACTTCGTGCTGTGGAAGCACGCGAAGCCGGGCGAGCCGCACTGGTCGTCGCCGTGGGGCGAGGGCAGGCCGGGTTGGCACATCGAGTGCTCCGCGATGACGTACGAGCTGCTCGGCGCGACCTTCGACATCCACGCGGGCGGCATGGATCTGAAGTTCCCGCATCACGAGAATGAGATCGCGCAGTCCTGCGCCGCGACCGGCGAAGGCTTTGCGAACCTGTGGATGCACAACGGGTTCCTGAATGTCGACGACGAGAAGATGTCGAAGTCGCTGAACAATTTCTTCCGGATCCGCGACGTGCTCGATTCGGATATCGTGCGTGATCCGGAAGTGGTGCGATTCTTCCTCGCGTCGAGCCACTATCGCGGGCCGATCAATTATTCGACCGCGCAGATCGAGCAGGCGGATGCGGCGCTGTCGCGGCTATACACCGCGCTGCGCGACATCGAGCCGGCCGAAGGTTACGAGCCGAGCGAAGCGACCCGGAAGTTCGAAGCCGCGATGGACGACGACTTCAACACGCCCGAGGCGGTGGCGGCGTTGCAGGGCCTGGCGACCGAGATCAACAGGGCGAAGGACGCGAATGAGTGGGGCAAGGCGAGCGCCCTGGCCGCGGAGCTGAGGAAACTCGGCGGGGTGCTGGGCGTGCTGTACCTGCAGCCGGACGAGTTTCTACGCAAGCCCCGAGTTGTGACCGTTGTGGCAACCGACACGATCGACGTATCGGACGGCGCCGTGGTTCAGCTGTCGGATGCGGACGTCGAACGGCTGATCGCCGAGCGCAGTGCGGCCCGTGCGGCCAAGAACTTCAAGGAGTCGGACCGGATCCGCGACGAACTCACGGAGGCGGGCGTCATCCTGGAAGATAAGCCCGGCCGCCCAACGACTTGGCGCCGGGCGTGACCTGGACGGGCAGGCCGAGGGGAATCACTGGCGACGTTTGCGGTCTTTCCGTATCATTCGCGCCCCCGGCCTGGCCGGATAGCGATGTCGGGGCATGGCGCAGTCTGGTAGCGCATCTGCTTTGGGAGCAGAGGGTCGGGGGTTCGAATCCCTCTGCCCCGACCA
>CADEEJ010000270.1 GCA_902826315.1 uncultured Steroidobacter sp. | reverse complement strand
CCGCCCGACCGCGGCATGTATTCGATTTCCCACAGCTGGTAACCCACGCCGGCGACGACCGGCGCGAGCAGCTCGCGCAGCTGGTCTCTCAGCATCGGTCACCTTCTGCCACGATTACCCCCGCTGCCCGCAAAATCGACGGGCATAAAAAATGGGCCCGAGGCCCATTTTTTCCACAGATCTCTACTCGGGAAATCCTCGGAATTCCCCGGCCGCTCAAGCGAAAAAGGCCCAGAAACCGGGCCTTTTCACGCCTCGAAAGCGTGGTAGCGGGGGTAGGATTTGAACCTACGACCTTCGGGTTATGAGCCCGACGAGCTGCCAGACTGCTCCACCCCGCAACAGAGGGCGCGGATTGTAAGGGCCGCCGGAGGGCAATACAAGGCGAAATCCTTGAACGCTGCTCCCGCGAGCCGGCTTTCCGCACCGGCCATTGATGCGGCCGGCAGGCAGCAAATTCAAGGAGCTACAGATCCGCGGCGACGTATACCGTGAAGCGGCGGGGCGAGTTGTAGAGGTACGTGCCGCTGCTCACGGCGGTCCAGCCGTACTCGCCCGTGACGTTCTGCAGAAGTACCCGCACGGTCGCGGGCTTGCCGAACATCTTGAATCGATAGCGGCCGCCGATGTGGAGCACGGCACGCGCCGGCACCTCGACCGTGTTCTCGCTGTTGGCGGTCTGGCTCGTCACGTGCTCGACGGTCGCGTCGAACGATGCGCCGGTGCCCGCCAGGCGATAGTCGACGGTTGCGAGCGAATACTGCCGGGCCGACCCCACCGGTTTCTCGCCGATCAGCCCGGCGTCGACCGTCGGACCCGATACGGTCGCGTCCAGCCAGCGCGTGCCGACGATCACGGTCAGGTCATCGCGTGGGTCGCCCGCAAGCGAAACCTCCACGCCGCGATGCTCGACGGTGCCGAGCTCGCGGAAAAAACCTGCCGCATCGAGATCGAAGTACGGCTTCTCGATGTTGAACACACCCGCGATCAGCTTCATGTTCGCAAACGCGGCCCAGCGCACACCTGCGTCGTATTGCTCGGTCTGCAGCGCCGGCGCGGCGAAGTTGCGATTCTGTGCATTGTTCGGCGCCACCGGGCTCTCTTCCAGGCCCTCCGTGTAGCTTGCGTAGAACGCCAGTCGCTCGGACGCGTTCACAGTCGCGGTCGCATATTTCAGCCACGGCTTCGCGCGCGACTCCGGCAGCACTGCACCAGGCGTATCCACCGATTTGGAATACGACGTCTTCTGCAAGCCGACGCTCATCTCGCCAAAGTTGGCCCACTGCAGCTCGTACGCAGCACCGAACGTCTGCTGCTTCACTTCGTCGTGCGACTGTTCGCCGAAGGCGAACTGCGGCTCCGCGATGTCGCGGCCGACGCCGAGCACCACCGGTCCGACGTCGATCACGTCTTCCCCGCCGTAGCGACGCTTCTGCAGACGGCCGCGCGCTGCGAGCTCCAACATGTGCCGCTGCCGGCCGGTATCGAACAGGCGCGACACGCGCAGCTCACCCGACTTCGAGGCGAACCGCGAATCGGGAAATGCGACGACCAGCTCGTTCGCGTTGCGGCTGGGGTCGATGTCGGTGAACAGCTCCGCGAACTGCTGGTCGATCGCGAGCACCGATTCGAACAACCCGAGACGCGCAGTCCATTCGCCGAAGCGCAGCGTGCTGATCACGCCGTAGTTCATCGCTTCGCCTTCGGCGGTTGCCCACGACTGACCGTAGTAGTGCTCGCGGCGGATCTTCGGCGGCATCGCATCGCCGAGCGTCAGCATCAGCGCCTCCGGTTCCTCGCTGCTGAAGACGATGTGACTGAAGAACGGCCGCAGCTCGAAGTTCTCGCTCGGCCGCCAGCGCGGAGCGATGGCATAGGAGACCGACTTGCTCTCACCGCCCCAGGGAAATCCGTCGCGATAGACGCCTGCGCCCAAGGCGAGACCCAACTCCTCGCCCGATACCGGCAGCTGCGCGTCGACTTCCGCCCCGATGCCGCCGAACGGACCGTAGTTCACCAGTGCGCTGATCACCTGCTGCGCGCCGACGGGCCGCAGGTCGTAGTCGATGATGCCGGTGGGCGAAGGAAACGGATAACTCTGCGAGGCGATGCCGACGCGAATCGTCGAGCCTTCGACCAGGCGCGAGGTCAGCGAGCCGATGCGGTCGAAATACAGCCCTTCGAGCCGCACGTTGCCGGCTTCGATGGGCGAGAAGCCGCGCACGTCGCCTTCGTTATAGATGCCGATGCTCTCGTTACCGATGCTGCGGCCGAAGGCGTCTTCCGAACCGGTCGTCACGTTCTCTTCCGCGCGCTGGGCAGCAGCCGATTGCGAAATCAGCAATCCGATCGCAGCGATCGCGGCAAGCCGCACGAGCAGGCAGCGGCGCATAAGCTTCAACTCAAGGTAGTACGCGGGCGCAGAGATCGATGAGCGCGGACGGGAATACACCGAGCGCCAGCACGGCGACGCCGTTTGCGCTCAACAAGGCACGAAAGGTTCCGCCCGCCTCGATCGCGTGGCCGTCGGTGGGGTCGTCGAAGTACATGAGCTTCACGACGCGCAGGTAGTAGAACGCAGCGATGACCGACAGCACGACTGCAACCGCCGCGAGCCAAGCCAGGCCGACGTCGAGCACCGCGCCGATGACCGCGAGCTTGGCCCAGAAGCCGATGAACGGCGGCACGCCCGCAGTGCTGAACATCAGCATCATCATGATCGCGGCGAACCACGGGCTGCGGCGATTCAAGCCCTTGAAGTCTTCCAGCCGGTCCGCCTCGAAGCCGCTGCGCGACAGCAGCAGGATCATGCCGAAAGAGCCGACCGTCGTGATGACGTAGGTGAGCGTGTAGAACATCGACGCCCGGTAGCCTTCGGTCGTGCCGGCGAGAATGCCGAGCAGGATGAAGCCGACGTGCGAGATCGTCGAATACGCCAGCATGCGCTTGAGGTTCGTCTGCGCGATCGCGACCACGTTGCCGATCAGCATCGACAGCACCGCCAGCACGATCAGCATGTCCTGCCAGCTGGCGACCATCGCGTCGAGACCCTCGGCGAGCACGCGGATCGCCAGCACGAACGAGGCGATCTTCGGCGCCGAGCCGATGAACAGCGTCACCGGCGTCGGCGCGCCGTGGTACACGTCCGGCACCCACATGTGGAACGGCACGGCGCCGAACTTGAACGCGATGCCGACGATGATGAACGCCAGGCCGAAGATCAGGCCGAGGTTCGCGGCGCCGACTTCGCGGACACCGACCGCCAGCTCGTCCAGCTGCAACGTGCCGGTCAAACCGTAGACGATCGAGAAGCCGTACAGCAGCGTGCCGGAGGAAATCGCGCCGAGCACGAAGTACTTCATCGCCGACTCGGCAGCGATGCCGGACTCGCGGTCGAACGCGACCATCGCGTACAGCGACAGCGACAGCAGCTCGACGCCGAGATACACGGTCAGCAAGCTGCCGGCCGAGATCATCACCATCACGCCGAGCAACGCGACCAGCCCGAGGATGAAATACTCGCCCTTGAACAGCCCGCGCCGCTGCAGGTACTCGCGCGAATACAGGAACGCGACCGCGACGGTGCCGTACGCGAACAGCTTGAGCACGTCGCCCATCGGATCGGCGATGTACATGCCATCGAACGCGGTCACGCGCGCCTGGAGAATCGGATCGTCGGCGAAAGCCACGCCGTAACGAACCGTCATGTAGGCGGCACCCGCCAAGGTCAGCAGCGACAGCACGTACGTGAGCCAGCGCGAGCGATCCGTCAGGAACACGTCGATGACGAGGATGACGCACAGCGCGGTGAGGACGAATGCCTCCGCCGCCGCGACCTGCCCGCCCATTTCCGCCCAGCTGCTCATAGTTTCGACGCCGTGATCTGCTGAACCAGGTTCTCGACCGTCGGCCGCATCACTTCCAGCAGCGGCGCCGGCCACAGGCCGAGCAGCAGCACTGCGACGGCGAGCACGCCGAGCACGACGAACTCGCGGAAGTTGACGTCGGTGAGTGCCGCGACGTTCTCGTTAGCGACTTCGCCGAAGATCACGCGCTTCACCATCCACAGCGTGTAGGCCGCGCCCAGGATCAGCGTCAGGCCCGCCAGGAACGCGTACCAGAAGTCCGCGCGGAAGCTGGCGACGATCACCAGGAACTCGCCGACGAAGCCGGAGGTCGCCGGCAGGCCGGAGTTCGCCAGCGCGAACAGCACCGCGAACGTCGCGAAGATCGGCATCGTGTTGACGACGCCGCCGTACGAGCTGATCTCGCGGCTGTGCACGCGGTCATACAGCACGCCGACGCAGAAGAACAAGGCGCCGGAAATCAGGCCGTGCGAGATCATCTGCACCATCGCGCCGTCGATGCCCATCGCGGCGCCGCGCGTGTCGCCGTTGACGCTCATCAGCTCGAACGTCAGGAACGAGCCGAGCGTCACGAAGCCCATGTGCGCGATCGACGAGTACGCGATCAGCTTCTTCATGTCCTGCTGCACGAGCGCGACGAAGCCGATGTACACGACCGCGATCAGCGACAGCGAGATGACGAGCCAGTCGAGCGTGTCGCTGGCGTCAGGCGTGATCGGCAGAGAAAACCGCAGGAAGCCGTAGCCGCCCATCTTCAGCATGATCGCCGCCAGGATCACCGAGCCGCCGGTCGGCGCTTCGACGTGCGCGTCCGGCAACCAGGTGTGCACCGGCCACATCGGCACCTTGACCGCGAAGGCGACCAGGAACGACAGGAAGATCAGGATCTGTTGATTCAGCCCCAGCGGCAGGTCGTAGAAGTCCGCGATCGCGTAGCTGCATTGACCGTTGTCGCAGGTCTGCAGGTACAGGTAGATCAGCGACACCAGCATCAGCACCGAGCCGAGGAACGTGTACAGGAAGAACTTGATCGTGGCGTACACGCGCCGCGGCCCGCCCCAGATGCCGATGATGATGAACATCGGGATCAGCATCGCTTCCCACAGCACGTAGAACAGCAGCCCGTCGAGCGCCGCGAACACGCCGATCATCAGGCCTTCGAGGATCAGGAACGCCGCGTAGTACTGCGCCGGCTTCTTCTCGATCACGGTCCAGCTGGCGATCACGACCAGCGGCGTGATGAAGGTCGTCAGCAGGATCAGCGGCATCGCGATGCCGTCGACGCCCAGCGAATAGTACGAATGCAGCGATGGGATCCAGTCGTGCTGCTCCGTGAACTGCATCAGTGCCGTCGTGGTGTCGAAGTGCACCCACAACAGCGTCGAGATGCCGAACGTCACGGCAGTCGTGAGCAACGCCACCCAGCGCCCGAGCGCAGCGCTGCGGTCGCCGAGAGCGAGCATGACCACGCCGCCGGCGATCGGCAGCCAGATGAGAATGCTGAGAATGGGCCAGTCCAACTGCATAGCGTTCGATTCTTGTTACCGCAGCACGTACCACGCGAGTAGCGCGGACAATCCAATGATCATCGCGAACGCGTAGTGATAGAGGTAGCCCGACTGCATGTGGCGCAGCAGCCCCGACAGCCAGCCGACCACGCGCGCCGAACCGTTGACCATCCCGCCGTCGATCAGGGCGACATCGCCGACGCGCCAGAGCGCCGTGCCGATGCCGCGGCTGCCGCGCGCGAACACTGCCTGGTAGGCCTCGTCGACGTAGAACTTGTTCGACAGGACCTTGTAGAGCCAGGACACGCGTGCGGCGATCTGCGCGGGCAGCTCGGGGCGCTTGAGATACAGATACCAGGCGCCGAGCACGCCGGCTGCGGCGAGGTATACCGGCGCGCCGGTGAACGCGTGCAGCACGAACCGCGCCGGGCCGTGGAACTCCTCTTTGACGTGGCCGAGCACGTCGTGCGCCGGCAGCACGTAGATCGCGTTGCCGAAGTAGCCGCCGAACAGCACGTGCTCGACAGTGATCCAGCCGATCACCAGCGACGGGATCGCGAGCAGGATCAGCGGCAAGGTGACGACCCAGGGGCTCTCGTGCGGCTTGTGGTGCTCATCGGCGTGAAAGCGCTCTTCGCCGTGGAACGTCATGAACACCAGGCGGAAGCTGTAGAACGCCGTCACGAACACGCCGAGCAGCACCGACCAATACGCGTACGGCGCCATCAAGAGGTGCGACTCGTGCACTGCTTCGATCAGGATGTCCTTCGAGAAAAAGCCGGACGTCCCGGGCACGGCGATCAGCGCGACCGAGCCGATGAGCGCAGTCCAGTACGTGATTGGCATGTACTTCTTCAGGCCGCCCATCTTGCGCATGTCCTGCTCGTGATGCATGCCGATGATCACGGAGCCGGCCGCGAGGAACAGCAACGCCTTGAAGAACGCATGCGTCATCAGGTGGAAGATCGCGCCGCCGTACGCCGAAGCGCCGAGGCCTACCGTCATGTAGCCGAGCTGCGAGAGCGTCGAGTACGCGATGACGCGCTTGATGTCGTTGTTGACGATACCGAGCAGGCCCATGAAGAACGCAGTCGTCGCGCCGATGAACAGCACCATGTTGAGCGCGGTCTCCGACAGCTCGAACAGCGGCGACATGCGGGCGACCATGAAGATACCGGCGGTCACCATCGTGGCCGCGTGGATCAGCGCCGAGATCGGCGTCGGACCTTCCATCGAGTCCGGCAGCCACACGTGCAGCGGCACCTGCGCCGACTTGCCCATCGCGCCGATGAACAGGCAGATGCAGACGACCGTGATCGCCTGCCATTCGACGCCGGGGAAGAGCTGCATCGTGTCGGCCGCGATCAGGTCGCGCGCGCCGAACACGGTGCTGTAGTCGAGCGAGTTCGTGTAGTAGACGATCGCGGCGATACCGAGCACGAAGCCGAAGTCGCCGACGCGGTTCACCAGGAACGCCTTCAGGTTCGCGAAGATCGCCGTGGGGCGCGTGTACCAGAAGCCGATCAGCAGGTACGACACGACGCCGACCGCTTCCCAGCCGAAGAACAGCTGCAGGAAGTTGTTCGACATCACCAGCATCAGCATCGAGAACGTGAACAGCGAGATGTACGAGAAGAACCGCTGGTAGCCGGGGTCGTCGTGCATGTAGCCGATGGTGTAGACGTGCACGCACAGCGACACGAACGTCACCACGACCATCATCAGCGCCGTGAGGTGATCGACGAGGAAGCCGACTTCCATGCGGATGCCGTCGCTGACCAGCCACGTGTAGACGCTGCCGTCGTACGCGGCCGCACCGTCGACGAGCAATTGCTTGAGCACGTACGCGGACAGTGCGAACGACAGAGCGACGCCCGCAATCGTCACGCTGTGCGAGCCGACACGGCCGATCACGCGGCCGCCGAGGCCGGCGAGGATCGCCGCGAACAGCGGCGCCAGCACGATCGTCAGCAGTAGCGTTTCTGAAATCATGAAAACTGTGGTCTGCGTAGGATGATTGTTTTACAGCATTAACTGTGGATTCTGGCTCGGTTCGCCGTGAACTCAGCCTTTCATCGTATCCAACTCTTCTACATCGATGCTGCGCCGTTCACGGAACAGCACGACCAGGATCGCCAGGCCGATCGCCGACTCCGCCGCCGCGACCGTCATGATGAAGAACACGAAGATCTGGCCGTGCAGGTCGC
>CADEEJ010000269.1:5633-7581 GCA_902826315.1 uncultured Steroidobacter sp. | reverse complement strand
CGTGGTTCTACTGGTACGTGACCGTCTGCGTGCTCGGCTCGCTCCTGGTGTACATTTTCATGCGCGAGCCGCAACGCACCTCGCGCATCTGACAGGAATCCACATGTCCCGACCCGAATCCGCCGGCCTGTCCGGCCCGCGCCTGCAACACATCGACCGGTTCCTGCAGCAGAAGTACCTGGATACCGGCAAGCTGCCGTGCGCGCTGACGCTGGTCGAGCGCAACGGCCAGGTCGCCCATCTGAGCGCGCTCGGGCGCATGGACGTCGAGCGCAACCGCCCGCTGCAGGAAGACACGATCTTTCGCATCTACTCGATGACCAAGCCGCTCACCAGTCTCGCGCTGATGATGCTGGTCGAAGAAGGCCGCGTCGCGCTCGACGATCCCGTGCATCGCTACATCCCGCAATGGCGCGACCTCGCCGTCTACGAAGGCGGCTTCATCGGTTCCTTCCGCACCAAGCGCACGAGCGCGCCGATGCGCGTGATCGACCTGATGCGACACACGTCCGGGCTCACGTACGGGTTCCAGCAGCGCACGAATGTCGATGCGGCTTATCGCAAGCTCGCGCTCGGCGAGCTGCCCGGTGCCGTGCCGCTCGATCGCATGATCGAAGAGCTGGCGAAGGTGCCGCTGGAGTTCTCGCCGGGTGCCGCGTTCAACTACTCGGTGTCGACGGACGTCGTCGGCTACCTGGTCGGCAAGATTTCGGGCCAGCCGTTCGAGCAGTTCCTGCGCACGCGCATCATCGATCCGCTCGGCATGGTGGACACGGATTTCATGGTGCCGGCCGCGAAAGCGTCGCGCCTCGCGGCATGCTACGCGGCGACGCCGGACGGACGCATGGCGTTGCAGGACGATCCGCAGACGAGCGGATTCCTGAAGCAGCCCGGCTTCGTATCCGGCGGCGGTGGCCTGCTGTCGACGGCCGCAGACTACCTGCGCTTCTGCAGGATGTTGCTCGACGGCGGCGAGCTCGACGGAGTGCGGCTCGTCAGCCCGAAGACGCTCGAACTGATGTCGATGAATCACCTGCCCGGCGGCAAGGAGCTGCCGGAGCTGTCGGTCTCGCTGTTCTCCGAGGCGACCTATGGCGGCGTCGGCTTCGGACTCGGCTTTGCAGTATCCATGAGCCCGGCGCGCGCGATGATCCCGGGATCGCCCGGCGACGTTTCGTGGGGTGGCCTGGCGAGCACGTACTTCTGGGTCGATCCGCGCGAGCGCCTGATCGTCATCTTCATGACGCAACTCACGCCGTCGGCGACTTATCCGATCCGGCGCGAGCTGCGCACGCTCGTCTACTCAGCGTTCACCTGAACGCTTGCCTGAAGCGCACGCCCTCCGTGTCGAGCGCTGCGCCGTCCGCCATGCGCGGGCGATAGCGCGCAGCTTGCAGCGCCTGCAAAGTTTCGTCGGCTGCTGACTTGCCGGGCTCGCGCGTGAGCACACGCCCCCGATCGACGCGTCCGTCGGCGCGCACCGTGAATTCGATTTCCACGTAACGTTCCGCGCCCGAGGATTCACGCGCTGGACTGCTGCGCAGCGCGAGCGTCGGCACGGGATAGAGCACTTGCACCGGCGCGGCCAACGGATCTTCTGCGCCGGAAGTACGCGCAACCCAGCGCTGCGCGCTCGCGTAATACCGCCGCGCAGTGCGGTTGTGATCCTTGGCTTGAAACCAATCGCCAGCCTGCACGAGGACGGCGACGCGACGCTCCGGTGTCAACTTCGCGGTCTCCGCCAGCTGCGCTGCGTATCGCAATGCCTGCTCGCCGTCGGGCCGCAGGAACTTGAGGACCCGAAACTGAAACGCCGGGCTGCCGGAGCTCATGCGATTGGTACGCAGCATCGGCCCGCGATACGAGTCGAGCGACTCCGGCGACGTCGCGATGCCCTCGGCTGCAAGCTCATCGTAACTGCAGTGTGCGAGCCCGAGCAGCGCGTCGA
>CADEEJ010000269.1:0-5533 GCA_902826315.1 uncultured Steroidobacter sp. | reverse complement strand
GGGGGCTGCTGCCATGTGGATCCGCAAGATCGATCGCGACCTGAAGAAGGACGTCGATTCGCCGCTCCCCACGCAAGCGGTGTCGAACGAGGAGTTCCTGCCGCGGCCGCAGACGCAGCGCCAGAAGCAGCTCGAAGGCCTGATCCGCGAGATGGGCGAGGCGCGTGCGCGCAAGCTCAACATCGACCGCCGCACTTTCATGGCCAGCTCCATGGGCCTGGCCACCTGCTTCGCCGCCTCGAATCGCGTGTACGGCAAGGTCTTCGACGTCGACGACGCGGAGACCTACGAGCTCGCGGCGATCGACGAGAAGTATCCGAAGAGCGAGTACTTCGTCATCGACGTGCAGGCGCACTTCACCAACGGCATCGCGCTGAACTTCCGCAACAGCGAGACGGCCCGCAACATGGGCTTCAACCTGAAGGACGACGTCGAGTCGTACAGCTTCAAGAATTTCGTCAAGGAGCTGTTCTTCGACTCCGAGACCAACATGGTCGTGATCTCCGGCGTGCCGACGCGCGAGATCCAGCGCACGGCCGACGGCAAGGTCGCGGAAGGCGCGCAGCGCAACTCGCCGTTCGCGATCCTGCCGAGCTGGCTGATGGGCGAGAAGAAAAAAGAGATCAACGAAATGGCCGGCTCGCAGCGCGCGCTGTGCCAGGGCAACCTCGCGCCGAACCACTACTGGGACAAGGCGACCAACAGCATCGACAAGGCCGCGATGATCGAGCAGATGGAGCGCGAGCTGCAGCTGTACAAGATCGATTCGTGGAAGTGGTACTGCCACACCGACCCGGCGCGCACCGGCAACGGCTTCCAGATGGACGACGACAACGCGATGTGGTTCTACGAAGAATCGCGCAAGCGCGGCATGAAGCTGATCAGCGTGCACAAGGGTTATTCCTACCAGTCGCGCACGCTCGGGCACCTGGCGAACCCGAAGGACGTCGAGAAAGCGGCGCTCGCCAATCCCGATTTCAACTTCGTGATCTATCACTCGGCGATCAAGCACGGCCCGAACGAGCCGAACTATCTGGACAGCAACAAGTTCGACCCGAAGACCGGCGACTTCGAGTGGCACTCGATCCTGATGGACATCAAGAAGCGCAACCCGGCCATGAGCAACGTCTACCCCGAGGTCGGCAGCTTCTTCAACGCGCTGGTGATCGCGGACCCGGTGCTGTGCATGCACGGCATGGGCAAGAACATCAAGCACTACGGCGCGGACCATGTGGTATGGGGCACGGACTGCCTGTGGTGGGGCTCACCGCAGTGGGCCATCGACGCGTTCAAACGCTTCGACATCTCCGACGAGTTCGTCGAGAAGTTCGGTTACGCGAAGATCAGCAAGGCCGACAAGGCGAAGATCCTCGGCCTGAACGCGGCGAAGCTCTACAACGTCGACGTCAACGCCAAGCGCAACGCGATCCCCGGCGACAAGCTGGAGAAGGCGAAGCTCGCTTACCTCAATGCGGGCGGCGCGCGCCAGAACGCCGCGTACGGCTGGGTGCGCGCGAACGACTGAGTAGGGCGACGACGATGCGAATGCTGTTCGCACTGGTCCTGCTCGCGACCGCGGCGGCCGGCCACGCGCAGACGCCGTCCGTTGCGCATTTCCATCACGTACATCTCAATAGCACCGATCCCGCGGCGGCGATCGAGTTCTACACGAGCAAGTTCAAGGCGCGCAAAGAGTCGTTCGCCGCCCTGGGCGACGCGGTCTGGACCGGCGACTCCTGGCTGCTGTTCACAAAGGTTGCCTCAGCGCCGCCGAGCGAGCTGCTCTCCGGCATCTGGCACATCGGCTGGGGCGCGGAGGACATGCAGTCGACGTATCAGCAGCAGCTCGCCAAGGGCACGCGCTTCGCCACGCCGATCACCGACATCAGCGACATGGTCGGCGGCAATCGCAAGTTCTTTTACGCCTACGTCGACGGCCCTGACCACGTGCTGATCGAATTGAACACCGCGCGACATCACAACTTCGGCCACGTACACATGTTCAGCGCCGATCCGCCGGCAGCAGGCGCGTGGTATGCGAAGCAGTTCGGTTTCCGCAATTTCGCGCAGACCGAGAAGCGCGTTTACCGTGACGTGCAGATCGCACC
Organism: uncultured Steroidobacter sp.; assembly: GCA_902826315.1. Taxonomy (GTDB): domain Bacteria; phylum Pseudomonadota; class Gammaproteobacteria; order Steroidobacterales; family Steroidobacteraceae; genus Steroidobacter. The sequence continues at coordinate 3,425 of CADEEJ010000269.1, read as the reverse complement.
GTCAGCCTTCGTCACGGCCGATCACGTCAGCATCATCATCTACCCGGTGGAATACCGCGGCGGCACGTTCGTCTCGACGCGCGGCCGCGTCGTCGACCACCTCGGTTTCAGCGTCGACGACCTCGACGCTACACTCGCACGTGTGCGCAACGACGGTGTGAAAGTGACAGCGGAGCCGCGCAGCGTCGCGGACGGTCGCATCAAATTTGCATTCATCGAAGGCCCGGACCAGGTCGCGATCGAGCTGATTCAGGACGCCACGGCCCGGCCGGCGCCGGTGACGGACAATTGACCATGCTGCAACCCATCTGGAACTTCGAGCAGGATCCGACCGACGAGCGCATGGACGAGACCAGCTACAACCTGCGCGCCTATTTCGACCGCATGGCCGACGACAAGCTGCGCCAGTATTCGCGCGCGTGGAACGACGAACAGCTGATGCAGTGGGATGGCAATTTCAAGAGCGACGGCGAGCTGTTGCTGCCCTGCTCCGAGCGTGACGTCGACGCTGCCGAGTATCGCCGCGTGATCGAGCAGTGCATTCGCTATCGCGACCGCGTACGCTCGCGCCGGTGAAACCTTCCAAAACGCCGCCCGATGGCGGCGGCATCGTTTACAGCACCGACGTCGGCGAGCGCTGCCCGAACTGCCAGCGGCCGGTGCGCGAATGCGTCTGCAGGCGCGGCACACCCGGTAAAACTTCCAGTGACGGCGTCGTGCGCGTCAGCCGCGAAACCCAGGGCCGCAAAGGCAAAGGCGTCACAGTCGTAACCGGGCTGGGGCTGCCGCCGGCTGAACTGGATGCGCTGGCGACGGAACTCAAGAAACACTGCGGCTCGGGCGGGACCGTCGAGAACGGCCGCATCGAGATCCAGGGCGATCACCGCGACCGGCTGGTCGCCGAGCTGGTCCGCCGTGGCTGGCAAGCGAAACGCGCCGGCGGTTAAGATTCGCGTCCGATTCACAGGAGCCCCTTCATGAAGATCTCGTTGGTAATTGCCGCAGCAGTGTTGACCGCAAGCAGCGCGGTCGCGGCGCCGGTCAAGTACACGATCGACTCGAACCACACCTACCCGAGCCTGGAAACCGATCACTTCGGCGGACTGTCGACCTGGCGCGGCAAGTTCAACAAGACTTCCGGCTCGATCGTGCTCGACACGCAAGCCGGTAGCGGCACTGTCGAGGTGACGGTCGACACGGCGTCGATCGACTTTGGCCACGACAAGCTCAACGACCACGTCAAGGGCGACGCCGCCATGCTCGACGTGCAGAAGTACCCGACCGCGACTTACACCGGCAAGCTCGCGAAGTTCGTCGACGGCAAGCCGACGGAAGTGGATGGCACGCTCACGCTGCACGGCGTGACCAAGCCGCTGACGCTGAAGATCGATCAATTCGGCTGCCGGCCGCACCCGATGCAGAAAGGCAAGGAAGTCTGCGGCGCGAACGCCACCGGCACGCTGAACCGCGGCGACTTCGGCGTCGACTGGGGCAAGCAGTACGGCTTCAAGATGGATACGAAGCTGACGATCCAGGTCGAGGCGATCAAGGCGGATTGAGGAGTCTCGGGCTTCAGCCCGACTCCTTTTCCCTCGCGGCCGCGCGCTCGCCCAGCATCGAGCACCCCAGCGCGGCCACGACGAACGCAAATCCCACCCACGGCATGAAGCGCGGAGCGACGACTGTCCACGCGCTTGCGCCGATCGTGGCGCCGACCGCGCCACCGAGATAGGTCATCGATGAGTTCAGCGCGATCGTCGCCGCCGCGAGGAGCGGCGCGACAGCAACGAGTCGCGCCTGCTGCACGGCTGGGAAACCGGCGTTGCCGAGACTCCACAGGAATTGCGCGACGTAGATCGCTGCGGTCCAGGTCGCGAGGAATGGCCAGAGCAGCAGCACGACCGCCGAGATGCCGTTGCACTTGTAGGCCACGCCAGTCGCACCGATGCGGCGGATCAAGCGGACGCTCAACAGGTTTCCCAGCAGACCACCGATACCTGACGTCAACAGCAGCGCCGCGAGTGCCGGGCCCGTGATGCCCTGCACTGCCTTCACTATCGGTGCGATGTAGCTGATCATCGCGCTGCCACCGACGTTCGTGAGAGCAGTCGCGGCAGTCAGCCAGCGCAGCGCCGGCGAGCGCAGCACCTGAAACCAGCGCTGCCAATTCAGCGGTGGCACGTGAACGTTCGCCGGCACCGAGCGCCACACGAGCAGCGCGACGACGCCGCTCGCGACGCCTATGAACGTGAACGACGCACGCCAATCGAAGATCGACGCGATCAGCACCGACAGCGGATTGCCGAGCACCGAGCCGACCGCCCAACCGATCATCAGCTTCGCGAGCGTCGGCGCGCGCTCGCCTTCAGGAACAAGCATGCTCACCGTCGCCGCAACCTGTGGCGTGTAAACCGCCGAGGTCACCGCGGCGAGCACGCGCGCGAGCATGAGCTGATCGTAGTCGCGACTCAGTCCGGCCAGGATGTTGGCGAGCGCGCAGATCGCCATCGAGCCGGTCAACAGCACCCGCCGGTCGATGCGCGAGCCGAGCGTCGCGAGCGTCGGCGCGCAGATTGCCGCCGAAATGCCGAACGCTGCGATCAGCATGCCCGCCTGTTCGATCGGAATCGCCAGCGAAACGGAGATGTCAGTGAGCAGCCCGCCGACGCTCAGGAAACTCGTCGCGACAAAGAAGTTACCTGCGATGAGAACGATGAGCCGGCTCGTTGGCATTGCCGGCATTCTGCACTAACCGCCAACCGCTAACCGCTTCCCGGCGGCGCATAAATCAGCCGCCACCCATCATTCCCACAGAGCTGCGCAAGCCTCTCCGTCAGCTCCCGGCTCGGCCGCACCGACCATTCTTCGGAGAGCACCAGCTCTGCTCGCGCTGCAGAACCCTGGTAACGCACGGCGACTGCACAGCGGCCGCCGCGGAACGGCTTGAGTGTCTGCTCCAGCGTCTTGAGGAAACTGCCGTCGGCCTTCTCCGGCCAACGCAGCACCAGCCGGCGTGCGTGCTGTTCGCGCGCATGATCGATATCGAAGGCGCGCTTGGCAGTCAGTCGCCAGCCCTCGATGTATTCGTCGAAGCGCAGCGAGCCTTCCACGACGATGATCGCGCTCTTGGCGACCAGCGTGCGGTACTGCTGCCAGACGTCTTCGAACATCGACGCCTCGAGCCGGCCGCTGCGGTCGTCGAGCGTGAAGATCACGCGGCTGCCGCGCTTGCCGAGATCGAACACCATGCCCGCGACAGTGGCCGGCTTGCCCCGGAACTGCTGGAAACCTTCGTTGCTCGGCGGCGGGCGGTCGCCGGTGATGTCCGCGATGCGTCCGCTGACGATCGGCCGCACCTCGTGCTCGAACTCTTCGAACGGATGTCCGGTGAGATACAGCCCGAGCGTGTCGCGCTCGCCGTCGAG
>CADEEJ010000268.1 GCA_902826315.1 uncultured Steroidobacter sp. | reverse complement strand
ATGGACCGGATGACCACGTGCTCATGAATTCGCGATCCCCGGGATTGGCTCGATTTGCCGCCGCTGCGCTCGCGGCCGCGCTGCTCTCTGCGTGCGGCGGTGGCGGCGGTGGCGGCGGCGGCGGCCCGCAGCCGCCTGCGAACGTCACGATTTCCGGGCAGATCACCTTCGACCGGATTCCTTTCGACACGACGCTCGGCAACGGGCTCAATCCGGCAGCCACAGCGCAGGCACCTGCGCGACAGATCACTGTGCAAGCGATCAGCGCAGCAGCCGGCGCGGCAGTGCTTGCCACGACGACAACCGACACCAGCGGCAACTATTCGCTGAGCGTGGCGGCCAACACGAACCTGTTCATCCGCGCGCGCGCCGAGATGATCAAGACGGGTGCCGCGCCGACGTGGAGTTTCTCGGTTCGCAACAACAGGACGGCCGGCACGAACGACGCGCTGTACGCCGTCGACGGCAACGCGGCCAGCAGCGGCACGGCGAACAGCACGCGCAATCTGAACGCGCCGAGCGGTTTCGTGGGCAACAGCTACACCAGCGATGACGCGCGCACAGCCGCGCCGTTCGCGATTCTCGATACGGTATTTCGTGCCAAGGAGCTGGTGCTGACTGCCGCACCGAACACGGCATTTCCGGAGCTGCGCCTGTTCTGGAGTGCGACCAACCGTGCGACCGACAACCGCTTCTGTCCGGACGACGGCGACATCGGCACGTCGAGCTACATCGTGTTCGGGCCGAACGAAGTGGATCAGTGCGCGGTACCGCACGCCAACGTCGACGGCATCTACATTCTCGGCGACTTCGCCAACGGCATCGGCGACACCGACGAGTTCGACCAGTCGGTGATCGCGCACGAGTTCGGCCACTACATCGAGGATACTTTCGGCCGCACCGATTCCGTCGGCGGCGAGCACGGCGGCAGCCTGACGCCGCTCGACCTGCGCGTGGCGTGGGGCGAAGGCTGGGGCAACGCGTTCTCGGCCATGGCGCTGGGCAACGCGATCTACCGCGACTCGCAGCAGGGCGTGCAGACAGATTTCAGCATCGACCTGGAAACGGACGACACTCTCAACGAAGGCTGGTTCTCCGAAGCCTCGGTCGGCGAGATCCTGTGGGACCTGTTCGACACGACGCCCAATGAGCCCGGCGACGGCGTGTCGCTCGGCTTTGCGCCGTTGTTCGCAGCAGAAATGAGTGCAACACAGCTCAACAGCGATGCGGCGACGAGCATCTACACGTTCAGCAGCGCTCTGCGTGCAACGCAGCCGACCGCCGCCGCAGCGCTCGACGACCTGCTCGAGGGCGAGGACATTTTCGGCACCGACGATTTCGGTGCCGCTGAGACCAACGACGGTGGGGACGTGCCGATCCTGCCGATTTACAAGACGATTACTCTGGGTGTGCCGATCCCCGTCTGCAGCCGCTCGCCTTTCGGCGACGTCAGCACCAACAAGCTCGGCAATCGGGTGCTGCTGCGGTTCGTCAACGATGCTCAGCGGCAGGTTGCCATCGCGGTCAATGGTGCGGCTGACGGCGGTACCACGACGTTCGCTACCGATCCGGACGTCTTCGTCCTGCGGCGGGGAGCGTTCGTCAATGCCGGCTTGAGCAGTCCGCCGGGGCCACGGCCGCATTCGACGCCAGGTCAGGAAATCGTTTCGCAGTTCCCGCTGGCGGCGGGGACCTTCATCATCGAGGTCTACGACTTCGAGATGGATCTGGTCGGCAATCCGCAGCCGCGCTGCATGACCGTGTCGGTCACGGGCAATTGAGAGGCATGATCAGGATGAACCGTCTAACCCTCTGTCTGTCGATCGTCTGCTTCGCCCTGACCGCGTGCGGCTCCGAGCCGGAGCCCGACGCGACCGCGGCACCGCAAGCTGCGGCGGCCAAGGCAGCCAAGGCGGCCGCGGCGGCTGCGGCGGCAGATCCGATCGCGCGCATGGCGAAAGCTGTCGGCAACGGCAAGCCCGGCGCTGCCGTCGTCATTCGTTACGAGTTTGCGTCGCGGCCTGCCGTCGGCACGCCGACGCAGCTGCAGATCGCCTTCGTGCCGAACGCGGGCGTGGATGCCATGGACGTCTTCGTCAACGGGATGGACGGCGTGACGCTCGCGGGGCCGCTGAGCGCGAGCTTCAGCGAGGTCGAAGCCGGCAAGCCGTACCTGCACTCCGTGTCCGTGCTGCCTGACCGCACCGGGGTCTTCTACGTGACGGTCGTGGCCACGACCCAGATCGGCAACTCCAGCCTGAGCCGCACGTTCTCGATCCCGTTCGCGGTCGGCAACGTCCTGCCGGCACAGCAGAAAACCGCGCCCCAGACCGATGCGGCGGGCGAGGCGATCCAGCCGGCGAAGGGCCAGGAAACGACCAAGTCGGGCTAGACCGAATCGGGTACAATCCGCGGCCCTCTCCGCCGCAGACCCCGGTTCCCGTGCCCACCGCTCAGCTTCGCAACATCGCCATCATCGCGCACGTCGATCATGGCAAGACCACGCTCGTCGATCAGCTCCTGAAGCAGTCCGGCACGTTCGCTGCGCGCGAGATCGTGCCCGAACGCGTCATGGACTCGAACGCGCTGGAGCGCGAGCGCGGCATCACGATCCTCGCGAAGAACACCGCGATCCAGTGGCGCGACTACCGCATCAACATCGTCGATACCCCCGGCCACGCGGACTTCGGCGGCGAGGTCGAGCGCGTGCTGTCGATGGTCGACTCGGTTCTGTTGCTCGTCGATGCCGTCGACGGGCCGATGCCGCAGACGCGCTTCGTCACGCAGAAGGCGTTCAAGCACGGCCTGCGGCCGATCGTGGTCATCAACAAGATCGACCGCGAAGAAGCGCGCCCGCACTGGGTGCTCGATCAGACGTTCGACCTGTTCGACAAGCTCGGCGCGAGTGAGGCGCAGCTCGATTTCCCGGTCGTGTACGCCTCCGCGCTGCGCGGCTTCGCCGGCAACGAGTTCGACAAGCCGGCCGCCGACATGACGCCGCTGTTCGAAGCCATCGTGAAGAACTGCCCGCCGCCGGACGTCGACGAGAACGGTCCGCTGCAGTTGCAGGTCAGCCTGCTCGACTATTCGAGCTACGTCGGCGCGATCGGCATCGGGCGCATCAAGCGCGGCAAGATCCGGCGCAACAGCCCGGTCGTCGTCGTCGATCGCGACGGCAAGGTGCGTAACGAGCGCATCATGCAGGTGATGGGCTTTCTCGGCCTGCATCGGGTCGAGGCCGAAGAAGCGAGCGCCGGCGACATCGTCGCGTTCGCCGGCATCGAATATCCCGAGATCTCGGAGACGATCTGCGACCCGGCCGCGCCCGAGGGCTTGCCGCACCTGGTCGTCGACGAGCCGACGATCAGCATGACGTTCGAGGTCAACAACTCGCCGTTCTGCGGCCGCGACGGCAAGTACGTCACCAGCCGGCAGATCCGCGAGCGGCTGCTGCGCGAGGCGCTGACCAACGTCGCGCTGCGGGTCGAGGAGACCGACGATCCCGACAAGTTCCGCGTCTACGGCCGCGGCGAGCTGCATCTCGGCGTGTTGCTGGAGAACATGCGGCGTGAAGGCTATGAGCTCGCGGTGTCGCGACCGAAGGTCGTCATCAAGGAAATCGAAGGCCAGCCGTGCGAGCCGTACGAGACGCTCGCGGTGGACCTGGACGAGAGCTCGCAGGGCTCGATCATGCAGGAGCTCGGCGAGCGCGGCGGCCAGCTCACCGGGATGTATCCGGACGGCAAGGGCCGCGTGCGGCTGGACTACGTGATTCCCTCGCGCGGATTGATCGGCTTTCAGACCGAGTTCCGCACGCTCACCTCCGGCACCGGCATCATGCATCACATCTTCGATCACTTCGGCCCGGTGCTCGATCGCGTGATCGGCCAGCGCACCAACGGCGTGCTGATCTCGAACGCGCAGGGCAAGGTGCTGGCCTATTCGCTGTTCAATCTGCAGGAGCGCGGCAAGCTGATGGCGGCGCACGGCGACGAGGTTTACGAAGGCCAGATCGTCGGCATCCATAGCCGCGACAACGACCTGGTCGTCAATCCGCTCAAGGGGAAGAAGCTCACGAACATCCGCGCTGCGGGCCGCGACGAGAACATCATCCTGGTCCCGCCGATCCGCTACACGCTGGAGCAGGCGATGGAATTCATCGCCGACGACGAGCTGGTCGAGGTGACGCCGACGCAGATCCGGCTGCGCAAGCGGGCGCTCAAGGAGCACGAGCGCAAACGAGCCGGCCGCGAAGAAGAGACCGCAGAGTAGTAATCTCATCTAACTGCCGGTTTTCATTCCGAAAATCGGCAGTTCAGCTTTCACATAAAACCGCGAGGTGGCTCACACCTTGCGGTGCGGTCATCGCCCTAGGATGCGGGTCAGCCTGTGCTGTGATGCAGGCTTTTTGCCCGGACAGGACGATGCACCGACTGCTCGACAAGCAGCTCAAGGACGCGCTAGGGCCGAATGGCGAGGTCGAACTCGCCAAACTGCTCGCTGCCGTCGAGAGCACCTACGCGCGCACCGACGACGAGCGCCGCGGCATCGTGCGCTCGATGCAGCTCATGTCCGACGAGGCGACCAACCTGACGCGCGAGCTGCGCGAGAGCACTGCAAGTCAGCTGCAGGCGGTGCTCGATCACGTCAAAGACGTCATCGTCACCGTCGACGAAGCCGGGCACATCGTTACGCTCAATGCCACCGGGCAGCGCGTGTTCGGGCACCAGGAAGCGGAGATCACCGGACGCTCGCTGAGCTTCCTGCTCCCGCAACTCGCCGACAAGCAGGCACTGCCGGCGCAGCTCGAACAACTCGCTGCACGTCTCGACGATACGCAGGTCGACCTCGCGGCACACGAGACGCTCGGCCTGCACTCCAACGGCACGTTCTTTCCCGCCGAGCTGGCCGTCAGCAAGACGATGCTGAATCGCCGCTCGCTGTTCGTCGTCTGCTTGCGCGACACCACAGATCGCAAAGCTGCGGACGCCGCGCTGCGCGACAGCGAGGCGCGCTATCGCACGCTGGTCGAGCACGCGCCCGAGATCATCGTCGTCGTCGACCTCGATCGCAACCAGCTCGCGGACGTCAACGAGAACGCCGTGCGCTTCTTCAAGATGGACCGCACTGTGCTGCTGTCGAGCAGCCCCGAGGCGCTGAGCCCGCCGCAGCAGCCCGACGGCTCGCCGTCAGTCGATGCGAATCGCGTGCAGTTCGAGCTGACGCTCGCGGGCGAGAGCCCGGTGCTCGAATGGTTGTTCCGCGACGCGCTCGGCAACGACATTCCTTGCGAAGTGCGCTGGGTGCGCCTGCAGTCGGGCGAGCATCGCCTGATTCGCGGCAGCATCACCGACATCACCGAGCGCAAGCGTGCCGAATTGCTCGCCGCCGGCGAGCGCCGCGTGTTCGAGCGGCTCGCGGCCAACGTCGACCTGCGCATCACGCTCGAAGCGATCACCGAAGTGACCGAACGCGTTTCGCCCGACACGGTGTGCGCGCTGCGGCTGCTCGATGAGTCGGGCATGCGCCTGAAGTTCTGCGCCGGTCCGCGCCTGCCGGTCGAGTACGCACGCGCTTCCGAATCGATCCAGGTAGCAGTACGCAACGGCTCGTGCGCGGCTGCGGTGTACCTGCAGCGGCAGGTCATCGTTGCAGACATCGCACGCGACGCGCTCTGGGAGAACGTGCGCGACGTCGTGCTGGCTGCCGGTCTGCGCAGCTGCTGGTCGACGCTGATCCACGCTTCCGATGGCCGCATCCTCGGCACGGTAGCGCTCTATTTCAGAATGCCGCGCAGTCCGATGCGCCGCGACTTCGAGCTGATGGCGCGCATGACGCAGCTCGCCGGCATCGCGATCGAGCGTCGCATGGCGGAAGGCGCGCTGCGTGCGAGCGAGGCGCGCTATCGCCGCTTGTTCGACAACGTGATGGAAGGTGTTTACAGCTCGACTCGCGACGGCCGCTTCCTCTCGGTGAATCCAGCGCTGGCGCGCATGGTCGGCTTCAATTCGCCGGCCGAGCTGCTGGCGCACGCGCCGGAGACGATCTATCACAATCCGCTGGAACGTATCGCAATCATCGAAGCGCTGGAGCGCGACGGCGAGGTCCGCAACGCCGAGTTCCAGTTGCAACGTATCGACGGCACGACGCTGACCGTGATCGAGAGCGCGCGTGCCGTCAAAGACGAGCACGGCAAGCTGATCGGCTACGAAGGCACGATCTCCGACATCAGCGAGCGCAAGCGCGCCGAGACCGCGGTGTTCGAGGAAAAGGAAAAGGCGCAGGTCACGCTGCAGTCGATCGGCGACGCGGTGATCACGACCGACGCCGCGAGCCGCATCGAATATCTCAATCCCGTCGCCGAGGACCTGACCGGCTGGGACTCGCACGAGGCGCAGGGCCGCTCGCTGCGCGAAGTCTTCAACATCCTCAACGAAGTGACGCGCGAGCCGCTGGAAGATCCGGTGTCGCGCGCGCTGCGCGAAGGCAACGTCATCGCAGTGACCGACCAGACGGTGCTGGTCAACCGGCGCGGCCAGGAGATCGCGATCCAGGATTCCGCGGCGCCGATCCGCGATCGACTCGGGCGCATCATCGGCGCAGTCATGGTGTTCCATGACGTGAGCCGCGAGCGGCGACTGCGCCGCGCGCTCGCCTACCAGGCGAGTCACGACGCGCTGACCGGACTGATCAACCGCCGCGAGTTCGAGAACCGCTTGAACGAGGCGCTGCTGACCGCGCGCTCGGACGAAGGCACGACGCACGTGCTGCTGTACCTGGACCTCGATCAGTTCAAGCTCGTCAACGACACCTGCGGCCACCAGGCCGGCGACCGCCTGCTGAAGCAGATCACCGGTATTTTGCAAACACGTATCCGGACCAGCGACACGATCGCGCGTCTCGGCGGCGACGAGTTCGGCATCCTGCTGCAGGACTGCACCGCCGATCGCGCCGCGAAGATCGCGGACAGCCTGCGTCAGGCGATCCGCGAATACCGCTTCGAGTGGCAGGACGGCGCGATGAACGTCGGCGTCAGCATCGGCATCGTCGAGATCAACAGCAGCAGCGAAAGCATCGGCAGCGTGCTCAGCGCGTCCGACGTAGCCTGCTACGCGGCGAAAGACTCGGGCCGCAACCGCGTGCACATGTATCAGTACGGCGCGGCGCCGGAGCGGCATCGCGAAATGCAGTGGGTGTCGCGCCTGACGCGCGCCTGCGAAGAGAACCGCCTGGAGCTGTACTACCAGCCGATCGTGCCGATCGGCAACAACCGCGATCCGCGCGGCCACTACGAGTTGCTGGTGCGCATGCGCGGCGAGAACGGCGAGCTCGTGCTGCCGGCGGAGTTCATCCCGGCCGCCGAGCGCTACAACGTCATGCCGATGATCGACCGCTGGGTCGTGAGCCAGGCGCTCGGCACGCTCGCGCACTATCGCACCGACGGCGACGCGCGCCACGGCTACACGCTGTCGATCAACCTGTCGGGCACCTCGCTCAACGACGATCGCTTCCTCGAATTCCTCATCAACGAGCTGCAGGCCTACGACCTGAGCCCCGGCGCGGTGTGCTTCGAGATCACCGAGACCGC
>CADEEJ010000267.1:6495-7591 GCA_902826315.1 uncultured Steroidobacter sp. | reverse complement strand
AGGTCTGCACGTCGACTCCGACGTTGGTGCTGGCGTCGAAGATCTGGAAGAAGAGCACCAGCGTACCGACGAAGATCAGCCCGAGCACGAGCAGCGTCAGCGGACGAACGCGCCAGTAGAGCAGCAGCAGCGCCGGCAGCAACGCCGAGATGGCCGTCGACTTGAAGCCCCACGACGCTCCAATGGTGAATGCAAGCAGAAACACCAGTGCCAGCCTGGCCCTCAGCTCGAAGGTGCGCGAGCTGCGGCTGTACAGCATGGCCGCATAAGCCACCAGCGCGGGCACGATGAACTTCGACATGAGATTCGGAATCGCACCGAACCAGCCGAGACTGACGCGAAACTCGCCTTTGCTCACGCCACCGAACCAGACGCCGATTGCGCCGAAGCCGAACAGCCGCACGAGGCGAACCGCAGCGTTGAGCAATATGAGGTTGTCGGAAAGTCGGCGGAAGAGCGCGTTCGCTCCGCCGAGCGGCACGCTCACCGGCGCGGGTCGATTGCGGCGGCCCGAGGAGAGCCAGGCAATGAGACCGACCGCCGCCGCGTACACGGCGAACGCGACCGTGGCGCCGTTCGGATAGCCGTCGATGCCGATCGAGCCTGCATACTCGCCGCCTTCGACCAGCCAGATGCCGATCAAAGGAGTGAGCAGAGCGAAGGCGACTAAATACTTGTACATGCTTGGCGCAGACGCGGTCGCCGGCGCTAACGGCGCAGCAACGCAATGACCTTCTTGGCGGCTTCCGTGCGCGCGTGGCTGTTCGGATAGTCGAGGAATGTCTTGGTCGGCAGCGCCATGATCGCCTCGAACTCCGCCTCGGTCAGCCCCAGCTTCTTGATCACGTAGGCGCGGTCCTCGCGCATGCCGGCGTCACTATAGGCGGGCTCCAGCAGCGCTGCACAGGCCTCTGCACGGCTCATCTGCCCCGAAAGGATCAGATTGGAATAGTGGGCTCGCCGCTTGTCGATCGCGAACTTGCGCGGCAGCACGTACGACTGGAAGAAGCGGGTATAGATCGACTCGTAGTGCTTGCCGCCGTAGTACACCCAGCCGAGCTCAGACTGGATCGTCTGCATGGCGCTGCTCTTCTGA
>CADEEJ010000267.1:0-6485 GCA_902826315.1 uncultured Steroidobacter sp. | reverse complement strand
TCTTCGGATAATCCACGAGGTCGAGAATCGGCACCATGCGAACGCGGCGCAGGAACATGTAGCTGAACAGCTTGGAGAGCGAGTAGCGCGGAAAGGTCCGCAGCGGCACTCTGCCGAAAGTGCGCTGTACCGCGCCTATGTAACGGAAATCGGAATAACCGTAGCCCCACTTGATCGGCATGATGCCTTCGGAGTTGACGTTCACGCCCAGCAGGATGTGGCGCAGGCCGTGCTTGACGGCCGTGCGATACAGCAGCGCGGCAATCGCGTGGTCGGTCGGAACCTCGCCATCGGGCGTCGACGCACGCAGGAACGACAGTTGCAGGTCGCGAAACTCCGGCCAATCGACCACGTACGTGAACAGGTCGATGCCGAGCGTCTTGAGGGCCTTCTCGATGTTCGCGACTGCGAGCTCCGAATTCCAGCCGTTGTCGAAGTGAACGGCCAGCGGTCGCAGACCGAGCTGACGAGTCAGATAGGCAACATAGGTACTGTCGACCCCGCCGGACACGCCGATCACGCAGTCGTACTCCCGGCCGCGCCCTTCCCGCTTCATGAGCTCCACCAGCGCGGCGAGTCGCGCCGGTCGCTGCGCGGCCGGTGCCAGTCGCTGCGCGGCCAGCTGCGCGAAGCGGTGACAATGATTGCAGACCCCGTCGGCATCGAAGGTGATGTCGGGATCGGTGGTATCCATGATGCAGCGGCTGCACGTCGTGCGATCTTGTGTCATCTGTTCTGGCTGAAGACTCATGGCAGTGCACGCTCCAGCTCGGAGCGTGAGGGATAGCTGATGAGGACGGCGCGATGCCGGCCATGGAAGACGAACATGCTGCCGGCAGCGACGGCGGACGCATGTCCCTCCGTGACGGCGTCGCGGAAGTGCTGCAGCGTCCCCGCACCTCCGCAGGCGATCACCGGCACCGGCACGGCATCGGCGACAGCGCGGATCAGCGTGAGATCGTAGCCGGCCTGCGTGCCGTCGCGCTCGATGGAGTTGAGCAGGATTTCACCAGCACCGAGCTCCACCATGCGGCGAGCATGCTCCGCCGGCTTCAGTCCGGTCTTCTGCGTGCCGCCGGCAGCCATGACTTCGTAGCCGCCGAGCAATTTTTTCTGCACATCGATCGAGACGACCACGGCCTGCGCACCGAACTCGCGCGCTATCTCCGCAACCAGCTCGGGCCGACGCAGGGCCTGCGTGTTGACGATGATTTTTTCGATACCGACGGCGAGCACCTGACGCGCGTCGTCCAGAGTGCGGATGCCCCCGCCATAAGCCACCGGCATGAAGCACTCGCTGGCAAAGTCGCGGATGATCTGCAGCGCCGGCCCGCGCCCCTCGCGGGAGGCAGTGATATCGAGCAAGGCCAGCTCATCCACTTCCTTGTCGTTGAAGATGCGAATCGCGTTGATCGGATCGCCGACATAGACGGGATTGGCGAACCTGGTCGTCTTCACCAGACCCTCGCCCCGCAGCAGCAGGCATGGAATGACCCGGGTACGCAGCATCACTGCACCTGCGTTGCGAAATTGCGCAGCAGGGCCATGCCGAACTTGTGGCTCTTCTCGGGATGAAATTGCACGCCGAACAGGTTGTCGCGCTGGAACGCCGACGTGAACGACGAGCCGTACGCCGTGGCCAGCAATACGTCCCGCGAGTCGTCGCAGTGCACGTAGTACGAGTGCACGAAATAAAAGCGCGGCTCTTCGGGAAGATCGTCGATGAGCGGCGAGCTGCGCGTGCCCTGCACGCGGTTCCAGCCCATGTGCGGAATTTTCATTCCAGGCTCCGTCGTCGCGAAACGCACGGTCTGCGCCGGCAGCCAGCCCAGGCCCGGCCGGTTTCCCTCGGTACTGCCGCGCGTCATCAGGTGCATGCCCAGACAGATGCCGAGCATCGGCACACGGTGCTCGAGGACTCGCTCGTTGAGCAGCGGAATCAACTGCGTGCGCTCGAGATTCTCCATGCCGGCATCGAACGCGCCCACGCCCGGCAATACCAGGCGCGTCGCCTGGGCGATCACTGCGGGATCGCTGGTGATTTGCGCCGCAACGCCGATCTTCTTGAGCATGTTGAGGATCGAGCCCAGGTTCCCCATGCCGTAGTTGACTATAGTGATCAACGTGCGTCTCCACGGCGCTGCTCGAACGTCTGGTCCACCAGGTCTTGCAGGTCGTCGGCGCCGATCCCTTGCGGGCGCACCGCGGTCGGGCGGCGAGCCAGCTCGTGCACGGCAGCGGCAATCGCGCCCGAATCGAGGGCATGCAACGCGACGCCGGAACGGATGAGGCCCTGGTGCAGCTCGGCTCCATAGTCGCTGGTGATCACCGACGGCACGCCGAGCGTCGCGGCCTCTTGAATCACGGTGGACGAGTGCGCCACATGCACGTCGGCAGCGCGCAGCAGCGCGTACAGCGGCAATTCGGTCGCCGCGACGACCTGGCTACCGTCGAGCCCGGTGCGCTCGAGACGGCGGGCAAAATCGCCGCTCTGGCTGGCTTGGACCGGATGCAGCCGCCACCACCAGCTGAGCTGCGGCCCGCCCGATCTGGCCGCCTCGATGAGCTTCGTTGTTTCCTCGGCGGGCACACCCCAGCTCAGACACACCAGGACCTGTGTCACACCCGGCCGTGAAGCGCGTAGTGCGCGGGCCTCGTCGAGATAGCGCGCAATCAGCGGGTCGCGCCCGTCCAGCCAGCGCCGCAACCAGAAATTTCCCGTTACGCGCGACACGTGTTGCGCGCGTCCCGGCTGCCAGGCCTCGATGACCGATGCCTCCGCGTTTCCCCATACCCAGAACTCATCCGGAAGATTGGAATAACCTTGGCTCGGCACTGACATCCAGCGTGCGTAGCCGATGTGATGCTCGCCCTGAATGCCGTGCTGCAGGTCGATCGAACGGATGCCGAGGCGGCGAGCCGCCTGGACGAACGCGAGTCCTTCGAGCGAATAGTAGGTATTGACGAACACGTGGCTCGGACCTGTGCGCGCGAGCGTTCGACCGAACCAGCGAGCCAGTGCGTGCATCCGACCGGCTTGCTTGCTCAGCCACCGCAGCGGAGGGACTGCGTCGCCGAATGACTGCCGGGCGGCCGCAATGAATGCGTCGAACTCCTGCACGTCGAGATCCGTGCGCGGCGACGCCGTGAGCTTGATCCGATCGATCGACGGCTGCACGAAGCGAGACGGAACCAGGCGCGGCACGTGGGCCTCGGCGAGCGGCGTGAGCTTCAGCGTGCTCAAGCCACGCTGCTCGAGCGACTGAATCACCGGATCCATCACCCTGTCCAACCACGCATTGCCGAGCCTGACGAACGACATACCGTCGCTGAAGAATACTGCGGCGGAACCAGCTCCCACGCGCGCATTGTGTTTCCAGTCACGCACCGAGGCATAGGGCACCCGTAACAGCGCCCGCGACGCGCGACGTGCCAACGCGCCAACGCCGGCTGCAGCTGGCTCTTCGCTGTTCAACAGCACCTTGCTCAGCGCATTGCCGAACAAGCGAAAGCGAAACGTGGGCCACAGATCGATATCGTCACAGCGCCAACGGTGGACCGGAAAGCGCCGCTCCAGGGCGTTGATCGCGTCGAAAACCTGTGCCGAAGTCTTCACGTCGCTACCTTCGGATGCATGAACAAGGCGACGGCATCGGCCGGGCGCCGCTCCAGGACGCGCAGCAACGCCTGTACGAAAATCAGCGGTCGACGCCACAGCACCGTCCCGAGGATCACGACGAGGACCAGCAGACCCAGCGGCTTGATTATCACCGCCGCGAGCAGCGGGGTCTGCAACTCGCTCAGCCACCAGGCACACGCGAAGGCGCTGGCAAAAGCGAGCGAATATCTGCCGTAGTCCCATGCAACCGGGTCGAACCGGTGGCCGATCGTGCCGACCAGCAGGGTCACTGCAATCTGCCCCAGCAGATTCGCCGCGGCCGCGCCCATCATGCCGAACCTGGGAGTCAACGACAGTCCGAGTGCCACGTTCAACGCCGCCCCAGTAAGAGTGCAAGCCGGCAGCCACTTGATGGCGGCACGGTCGAAGAACAACACGTTCACGAGCAAATAGTAGATGGCAGTGGCAACGCCGCCGAAGACCAGAACGGGAACCACTCTGGCGGCCGCAGCGAACTCAGCAGTGGTCAACAGCCGCACGATTTCCGGCGCGAAGGCGGCGAGCGACGCGCCGAAGAGGCAGAAGGCCGCGACTACCAGCGATCCGGTCGCACGCATCTGCGCCAGCTCCGATGGATGGCGCTCTTTGAGAGCACGCATGCTGAGCGGGACATAGGCGCGGTTGACGCTGTTCGCGACGACTTCGACAGCCATCGAGATCATCGCGCCGACCGAATAGATTCCAGCAGCCGCAATCCCGACGCGAGAGTTCAGGATCAGTCGGTCGGCCATCGCGTTGGTCTGACTGGCGAGCGAGTGCGGCACCTGCGGCAAGCTGTAAACCAACGCTTCGCGCAGATGGCGCCAGCGCAGCCCGAACGAGATTTCCGCACGCATGCAATACAGCGCGACCGCAAAGAACACGATAGCGCCGACCAGCGTGGCGACGAGCGCACCCGTCACGCCCATCCGCATGAGCACGACCAGCGCAATCGTCAGGCCGGTGGTGAGCAGAAAATTCAGCACCGAGAAGACGGCGTAGCGCGCTGCCTGGTTACGCGTCTGCAAGACGGTCAGGAACGTGGTGAAGAATGGCTGGAAGAACGTCGCGAGCACGCCGAGCGCCACGTAGGGCCAGAACGGCACGTCCGCGATGATCGGCCGCATCAGGCGGTCGCCGATCAGCAGCAGGAGACTGCCGAGGACAGCCGAAAGGATCAGCACGGACGACAGCACCGTGCCCCAGAACTCGGCCAGCATCGTCGGGTCGTCCTGGTACTCGAAATAGAACCGCGTCACGGCGCCGGTCAGACCGAGCGTGAAGGCGATGCCGAGGAAGCCGTTCACCGCCGTCACGATGGCCAGCACGCCGTACGCTGCCGGGTCGAGGTACATCGTGTACAGCGGCATCAGCAGAAAAGCCGTCGCCTTCTGCAACACGTTGGTGAACGCGTAAATCGCCGAGTTCGTGCTCAGCTGTCGAATGAGCGTCATGTGCAGCTACCAAACCGAGCGCCCGCCGTCGATCACGACGTTCTGGCCGTTCATGTAGGCGGAGGCATCGGAACACAGGAACTGAAGGGCCGCGCGGTACTCCTCGCGCCGTGCCATGCGCCCGAGCGGGATCAACGCCGTCAGGCGCTGCACGAACTCCTCGCCCTGGTTCGTGAATACGCCGCCGGGCGACAGCGCATTGGAGCGCACGCCGCGATCCGCCCAGTAAGTGGCCAGATAACGCGTCAGCCCGACCAGTCCCGCCTTGATCACGGAATATGTCACCGGCTTGACCGGCTGTTGATCCTCGGGCAGGCCGGCGCGCCGATACAGCCGCTGATCCGGAGAAAAGACCGAGAGGTCGGATGCGATGTTGACGATCACGCCGCCCTTGCCATCCCGCGCCATCGCCGCACCGAACACCTGACTGCAGAGGAACGCACCGGTGAGGCCCACGCTCACCTGCAGGTTCCATTGCTCGAGCGGAAAATTCTCCAGCCGCGATGTCTCGACCACGCCCTCGTTGCCCTGCACTTTGGGGTCGATGGCCGCGTTGTTCACGAGAATGTCGATGCGCCGGCCCGAGGCCGCGAGCTGCTGCGCAGCCTCGCGGATCGCCTCGACGCTGCACACGTCCATCGTCCGAGCAAGCACGCGGCCGGGCGCATCGAGTTGCAGTGCCGCCACTGCGGCGTCGAGCTGACTCTTGCCGATGTCGGTCAGCACGACCGTCGCACCGACTTCCAGGAGAGCAGCAGCGTGCTCCCTGCCGAGCAGACCTGCGGCACCCGTGATGAGCGCTGTCCGGCCCGTCAAGTCGAACCGCCGCGCGGCCGCGTTGCCGCTCTTCGTTTCACCCTTCATCACGAATGTACCTGCCCGCCATCGAGCGTCCAGATGCTGCCGGTCGCAAAGCTCGCCCGTGGCGAGGCGAGGTAGATCACCAGCGCCGCGACGTCTTCTGCGGAGCCCAGGCGTCGCAACGCAACGTTCCGCTCCAGCATCGCCTCGACGCCTGCGGGATCGGCGCTCATCTTTTCTGCCCAGACCGACCCGTCGAACAGAATGTTGCCCGGTGCCACTGCGTTGATGCGCACACCGAGTTGCGCCAGCGGCCGCGCGATGCCGCGCACGTATGCGTGCAGTGCCGCCTTCGCCGCGGAGTACGTCACCGGAGCTCCGGGCACGACCTCCAGGCCGCAGATCGACGATACGCACACGATGGCACCTCGCGACTGCTGCAACCAATCGCGCGCTGCTGCCACGCTGTTGATCGTGCTCCACAAGTTCAGCGCAAAGATGCGCTGCCATTCCTGCGCCGACTCCTGTCCGGGCGCTGCCGATCGGCCGCTGCCGACGTTGCACACGAGAAT
>CADEEJ010000266.1 GCA_902826315.1 uncultured Steroidobacter sp. | reverse complement strand
GGCACGCCCTGCGGACCGGCACCGTTGCGGCTGGTCTCTTCCGCGCTCTGCTCGCTGCGAACGATCTGACTCTCTGGCCGATACTGTTCGCGTGCTTCCTCAGTCGTCGAAAGCTCGACGTCAGCCACGACCTGCGCGCGTACGCGGCCCGGACCGACGAGCGGCGCGAGCAACTGCTCGACCCGCTGCGTGTAACGCTCTTCCATGCCGCGCGCGATCTCGAGCTGCTTCTCGCGAGCAGCCATTTCGTCATTGCCTTCCGGCGCTGACAGCAAGCGGCCCTGCTGATCGACGACCGTCACCTGGTCCGCCTCGAGCTCGGGAATGCTCGATGCGACGAGATTGAGGATCGCAGTGACCTGTTCGGATTCCAGCCGACGGCCCGGCTTCATCTGCACGAACACGGATGCGCTCGGCGGCCGGCGATCGCGCACGAACGCGGATTGCCGCGGAAGCGCCAAGTGCACACGGGCGCCTTCCACCGGCTGCAGATTCGAAATCGTGCGCGCCAGCTCGGTTTCGAGCGCGTGCTGGTAGCGGGCACCTTCCATGAACTGACTGACACCGAAGCCCGGCTCTTTCGACATCACCGCGAAGCCGCCGTCGCCTTCGGGCAGACCCTGGGCCGCCAGCTTGAGACGCGCGTCGTGAACGCGATCGGCCGGGACGGAAATCGTGCTGCCGTCGATCTTGTAAGGAATGTTGTTGGTGTCGAGCGCTTGCGCGATCTGCGCGGCGTCCTGTTGACCGAGACTGCCGTAGAGCAGGCTGTACGTCGGTTCCTTGGACCACAGCACGATCACGACGCCGGCCGCGACTGCAGCCGCGATGCCGATGAGCAACGCGAGCGGCTTGAGGCTCGGCGGGATGATCGAGGGGCTCGGCAATGCAGCCGCTTCGGTACTCATGACCTATTCACCTAGCTTTTCCATCAGATGGGCATGTTCATGATCTCCTGGTACGCATTGACGAACTTGTTGCGTACCTCGGTGATCGCTCGGAATGACACACTCGCCTTCTGCATTTCCATCATGACCTGCGGCAGCTCGACGCCCGGCACGCCGCGCTCGAACTGCGTCGCCAGGTCCGCGGCGCGCTGCTGCGTCTGGTTCACTTGGTCCAGGCCCTGCTTCAGCACGTTCGAGAACGAATTCGCCGGCGACTGCAAGGCGCCGCCGACGCCGGCCGCGGCCTGCGAGATCTCGGATGGCGGGCCGCCCGCGCCGCGCACTTGCGACTGCATCGCGCGGATCTGGGCAAGCACTGCATCGATTTGCATGTTCGACATTGATTGCTACCTCAAACTTCGACGCCGGCTTCGCGCAGCTTCGCGAGCTTGTAACGCAACGTGCGCGGGCTGATGCCCAGGCGCTTCGCCATCGCCTGGCGGTTACCGTTGTCCGAGCGCAGCGCTTCGAGGATCAGGTCGCGCTCCGTGGCGGAAAGAGAATCGGACAGCGCCGCTGCCTGCGAGCCGTGGGCTATCGCCGCATCCACGATCGGCAGTTCGCTCTGCTCGATGTGAATGTTGTCTGCTTGAATCACGGGGCCGTTCGCCAGGATCAGTGCGCGCTGCATGACGTTGTCGAGCTCGCGCACGTTGCCCGGCCACGAATGCGTGAGCAGGACGTGTGCAGCCTCGGCGCTCAGCGCGGGGATGCGTTCACCGGGGCGGCAACGAGCATTGAGAACGTGCATCGCCAGCGGCAGCACATCGTCGCGACGCTCGCGCAGGGGCGCGGTCGTCAGGGGAAACACATTCAAGCGGTAGTACAAGTCTTCGCGGAAGCGCCCGGCGGCGACTTCGGCACGGAGGTTGCGGTTTGTGGTCGCCAGCACGCGCACGTCGAGCGCGACGGGAACACGACCGCCGAGGCGCTCGACTTCGCGCTCCTGCAGCACACGCAATAGTTTGGCTTGCAGGCCAAGCGGCATCTCGGTGACTTCGTCGAGCAGCAGCGTTCCGCCCTGGGCCTGCTCGAACTTGCCGGGATGCGCAGCGTGCGCGCCGGTGAACGCGCCCCGCTCGTAGCCGAACAGAATCGCTTCCAGCATGTTCTCCGGGATCGCGGCGCAGTTGACGGCGACGAAGACGCGATCGGCGCGCGGCGAGTTGCGATGGATGAAGCGCGCCAGCACTTCCTTGCCGGTGCCCGACTCGCCGGCAATCAGCACGGTGCAGTCGCTCGCCGCAACCCGCCGGGCCAGTTCGGCCAGGCGGCGCGACACTTCGGCAGTGGCGATCAGATCGGCAGGGACTGGCGACTGGGCAACGGCAGCCGGAGCGGCTGGCGAGGAGGCCTCGCCGTCGCGTCCGTAGTCAGCCATTCGTGAGATCACGCCCATAGTGGCCAGTGAAGGAGCAAGTTCTATTCCAGTGTCGGTATTCGGGGGGCCGGGGCGGCGATCCTGTGGAGCCGGTCACAGGGTGGCCGGCTTGGCAGCGGACCCACATCACCCTGTGGCTTCAGGCTTTGCCTGATGCCGCCGGCTTTGCGTCAAACTTCCGACGCCGCGGCTTCATTCAGCATCTGGAATTTGCGGAGCTTTTCGACCAGCGTCGTACGGCGCAGCTTGAGCAGCCGCGCGGCATGCGCGACCGTGCCGCCGGAGCGGCTCAGCGCCTGCTGGATGAGCCCGCGCTCGATCGTGAACAGGTGGTCGCGCAGGTCCAGGCCTTCGGCCGGCAGCTGCACGACGGTCTCGGTGGAGTCCTGCTCGGTCAGCATCGCGATCACGCTGCTATCGTCGATGCTGCTGAAGTCCTCTGTTTCTTCTGCTTCCTCGATCGCCGGCAGCTCGTCGGCAATGGCATCGAGGTTCAACTGGGCCAGCAATGCCGCCGGCCGATACTTCAGCGGCAGGTCGGCGACGTCGACGCGCCGGTTCGGGCACAGGATCGACAGGCGCTCGATCAGGTTGCCGAGCTCGCGGACGTTACCGGGCCATGCATACGCGCTCAGCACTTTCATCGTGCGTGCGGTCAGCTCGACCTTGCTGCGGCCGGCATCGACGTTGCGCTCCGCGAAATCCCGCACCAGCAGCGGCAAATCGTCGATGCGCGTGCGCAGCGCCGGCATCTCGATGGGGAACACGTTCAAGCGATAAAACAGGTCTTCGCGGAAGGCGCCGCGATTGATCGAGTCTTCCAGGTTGCGATGAGTCGCCGCGATGATGCGCACGTTGCAGCGGATCGGCGTGTGATTGCCGACGCGCTCGAACACACGCTCCTGCAGGACGCGCAGCAGCTTCACTTGCATCGGCAGACTCATGTCGCCGATCTCGTCCAGGAACAGCGTGCCGCCCTCGGCGATCTCGAAGCGACCCTTGCGGGCCGCGATCGCACCGGTGAACGAGCCCTTCTCGTGACCGAACAGCTCGCTTTCGAGCAGCTCGGCCGGGATGGCGCCGCAATTGATCGCTACGAACGGCCGCTGGCGACGCGGGCTCGCGTCGTGGATGGCGCGGGCAGCAAGCTCTTTGCCGGTGCCCGATTCGCCGAGGATCAGGACGCTGGAATCGTGGGCCGCGACCTGGCGGATCAGTCCGCTCACCTCACGCACCGCCGACGACGAGCCGGTCGGCATGTTGATATCGAGGGCATCTTCGAGCGTGGCCTCGATGGGCACGCGCAAGGCGGCAGCGAGAACGGTGTTCTTGAACGGGAACTGCAGGCGTTGCAACCGGGAGCCGAGTGCCGCGATCAATTGGTCGGCGACTGCGCCGGACCCATATGCGACGACCGGAACATCGGCCAGCTGCTCACGCAGTGCAGCACCAAGCTCGCGCCAATCGCAGTCTGCGACGTCGCCGATGAGCAGGGCCGGCGGTGAGCTCGGTGCCTGGATGACGGCGCGCATGAGTGCGCTGTGATCGATGAGCAGGGGCTCGAGGCCCAAGGTCCGCAATACGTCCGCCACTCTTTCCGCTCGCTGCGCGTCGCCGTCGTAGACGACTGCGCGCTGCAGCGTGAGGGTTCTCAGTCTTGCCGTGTCACTCAAGTTCATTCCCTGGTCCTTGCGCTCGTCGCACGAGTGCTCTTGTCTTGGCGGCATTCTGTATGTCTGTGTAGGTTGCTCTATAAGACTCTCCCTGAACGCCCCTCTGCCGTGAACTACTGCCAGAAAATTGGCGCGCGCTTAGGGGAAGAACCGAAGGCCCCTTAGTGGAACATGCGTGCGCGAGCCTTAAAACACAGGGTTTTCGTGCTGCATGCGCGATAGAAAAAATCGGCGCGCGCAAAACTGCGGGAAACCGAGATGATGTCGGAGCGAAGTCCGACTACATGAAAGCAGACTGACGTGAGCGCGCCGCAGGTCGGACTTCAGCCCGACTCATCCGCACCGTCACGATCAGTTCTCACTTTTTTATTCTTCTCTACTTCCGCGGCGCGCGAATCCCGGCGACCTGTCGACGATGCTTGCGGAACGCGAGCTTCTCCAACAGATCGGCAACGTTCTCGCTGAGCGCGGCGAACCGCACCTTCACGCGACCGTCAGGACCGACTGATGCGATGCGACCGGCGAGGCGCAGCGGCTCGGCGATGCTGTCGCGGCAATAGATCTCCAGGACACCCTGGCTGCCCAGCTCAGGGAACGGAGCGGTGGCTTGCCACACGCCGCCCAGCGCATTGAAGCGGATCGAAGAGGCGCGCGGCCGCGGGCGGCTGGCGACCAGCAGCGCACCGACCATATCGAGGAGCAGGTTGACCTTGAGGTCGAGCCGCAGGATGTCGGCAGCATGCGGGGAGCTTTCATCCGACTTCTCGGGCTGGCCATGCTCGTCGAGCGCGGCCAGGGCCTGCAGGACACGCAGGTTGCGGTCGGCGTAGCTGCCGATGAGGGCCGGATCGAACGGCTCGGGGAGCTTTTTCCAGGCGACGGGGAGCACGTCTTCGTAGGCGAGCTCTTCGTAAAGAACGACGGTATCGAGTCCCTCGTACATGTCAGCCTCCCTTGCCGAGCATATCCATGACTGTGGCGACAGCGTCGGTTGCCCCTTCCCTTCCCTCCCCCGCTTGCGGGGGAGGATCAAGGTGGGGGCTGCCGGCAGCTTGCGCCATCTGCGCAACCGCCGTATCCGATTCCGTCATTGCCTGGCGCAGCGCGTTCAACCAGGCCTGGTCCTGCGGACGTGCCGTCGAAGAGATCTTGGCGAGCAGGTCGCGCCGCTCCTGGATCGTCTTGGGCACTTCCTGCCATTGGCCGGTCATGGCCTGCTGCACGAGCTTGTGCGTCGCTGCCATCACGCCGTCTGCGATCGGGGCGGTCATCGCGCGCGCGCCTCGCTCGGGATGGCGATCCACGCGGTGCGGATTTCGTGGAGCAGCTTGCTGACCTCGTCGAGCATTTCGACGCGGTTTTCCGCCGTCGCCTTCAGCAGGCGCCGGCACATGTAGTCGTACAGCTCGCCGAGGTTCGTGGCGATCTGTCCGCCGCCCTTGAAATCGAGGCTGGTGCGCAGCTCGCCGATGATGGAGACAGCGCGATTGAGCAGTCGGGCTTTCTCGGCCGTCTCGCCACGGGCAATACAGCCGCGCGCGGTGGTGATGCGCTCCAGCGCACCGTCCATCAGCATCACGATCAAGCGATGCGGATCGGCCGCAGCGACGCCGCCATGCGCCTGCGCGCTGCTGTAGGCAGCGAGTTTTGGGCCGTATGGTGTGGCGGCCATTGTGACTCCGTGTGCGCGAATTACCTGAGTTGTTTAACGGCGTCCTGGCCGTGGACTTGAGCTGCTACGAGCCGATCTTCGGGAGGCTCGCGAGCTGCTGCGTCAGGTAGCTGGAGGTCGATTGCATTTGCGACAGCAGTGAATCCAGCGCGGTGAACTGCTTGCGCAGGCGCGCCTCGACCTGTGCCATGCGTAGGTTGAAAGCCTCCTTGTCGCGCTCGATGTCCTTCAGCTCGCTCTTCAGTCCCGTGTTGCGAACTTCGACGTCGCCATCGGTCGCGAGGCGGTCTTCCAGCTGGTCGAACAGGCGAGCGGCAACGCCGCCTTCCGCGCCGAACAGCTCTGCGACGCCCTGCGAATCAGTATCCAGAGCCTTCGTCAGCTTCGCGGCGTCGAGCTGCAGCGCACCCGTTGCGCTGGTCGTGATGCCGAGACTTGCGAGCGTCGTGTAGGGCCCGGTCGCGCCGCTCACGGGGTTGCTGATCGCACGTCTGGTTTCGGCTTCGATCGCACGCAGCAGCGAGTCGCCGAGCAGCGGGCCCGCAGCCTTGGTCTCGGCGTTGTAGCTGCCGAGCTTGGCGAGCTGCGCCTGCATGGAGTTGTACTCGGTCACGAACTTCTGGATCCGCGCCTGCACGCCGCTCTTGTCGAACGCCACGTCCAGCGCGATCGCCTCGCCTTCCGACTCGGCCACGGCAGTGATCGTCACGCCGTCGATCGCATTCTCGAAGACATTCGTGTCGCTCTCGATATCGAAGGTCGAGACGCGGATCTTTGCACTCTGCGCCGGCACCAGCTCCTGCAATCCCGGGGCGGGAGGCACGGGCGGTGCGAGCGGATCGTAGCTCAGCTTGTTCAAGCCACCGTCGCCGCCACTGGCCACGACCTTGACGACGTTGCTCGCTCCCGTCGCATTCGACGTCAGCACCAGCCGTGAGCCGCCGGCGGTATTGAGCAGCGTCGCCTGCACTCCAGTGTTGTCTGCAGCGCTGTTGATCGCATTGCGAACGTCGTCGAGCGTGGCGGCGTTCTGATCGATGTTCACTGTAAACGTCTTCGCGCCAACGCTGATCGTCAGCGAGCCATAACCGACGTTCGCAGAGCTGCCGCCCACGAACGGCTCGGAGGCGAGCTGGTGCGCCTTCGCGAGCTGGACGACTTCGACGTCGTAACTGCCAGTAACCGCATCCGTGTCGGCGGTGACCGTGAAAATCTTGGTGTCTGCGGAAGTGGCCTTGCGGGACTGAAACGCCTCGACGCTCTTGAGCGGCTCGAGCGCGGATTTGAACGCAGCCAGCGCGCCCTTGAGGGCGCCGAGCGCGGAAACCTTGGTCGTGACGGCAACTTCGTGGCGCGAGATGCGCTGTTGCAGCGGCGCGCCTTCTGCCGATACGAGCTGCGAGACCAGACTGTTGATGTCGAGTCCCGAGCCGATGCCGTTCGCTTGAATACCTGCCATGCGGCGCTCCCTAAACGCGCTCGTCCACGAGCACGATCGTCTCATCGTGCGCGAGTTCGGCGAGCCGCAGCACTTCTTCGTTCGGAATCTGTCGGATCAGGTCGCCCGTCTCGGCGTCGCGCACGCTACAGACCACTCGGCCGCTGGCGCCGTCGACGTGAAATTCGAGCGAGCGGCTGACACGCTTCAAGAAGGTCTCGAGCTGCCGCGCCACCGCTTCGATGTCCGCAGTCGCCGGCTTCGGCTTGACGTGCGGCTGCACGGCCGGCGCAGCAGCCTGCTCCGGCTGCGGGCGCGCCGACTGTGCGGGCAGCACTACTGCAACCGGCGCTCTCACGGTCATGCCGTCATTGCTCATGGCCTTCTCCAACCAACCATTCAAAAGCGGCGGGCGATGGAGATCCTGTGACCACCACCGCCCACCGCGTCATGCCATCATCCTGATGTCAGTCAAACATCACCTCATGCTCTTTAGCGGAGCAGCGAGAGGACGTTCTGCGGGACCGCATTCGCCTGTGCCAGGATCGCCGTGCCGGCCTGCTGCAGGATCTGCGCGCGGGT
>CADEEJ010000265.1:2940-7718 GCA_902826315.1 uncultured Steroidobacter sp. | reverse complement strand
ACGATCATGGTGATCGATGCGGTGCTGACGGGTAACACCGGCATCGACCTGCCCGGCGGTGCGATGGCTTGGGCCTTCGGTGCGCAATACCGCGAAGACACCTTCGAGGCGGCGTACAGCGATCTCAACAACTTCGCGGACACGCCGTGCGTCAATTCAGTCTCGACTGGCATTGTCGGACCGTCGGCCTGCACGCCCGCCCAGCTCGCTGCGCCCACCGGCGCGCTGCTGTTCCTGGGAGGCGCGGCGGACCGCGACCTGGATCGAGACGTCAGTGCGGTGTTCGCCGAGCTGAGCCTGCCGATCACCGACAGCTTCCAGGCACAACTGGCAGCTCGCTACGAAGACTACGGCGGCGGCATCGGCTCGACCTTCGATCCGAAGCTGTCGCTGCGTTGGCAGCTGGTCGACTCGTTCGCGCTGCGCGGCTCTGTAGGAACTACATTCCGCGGCCCGGCGCTCCAGCAAACCGATCCGAACAGTGTGACGAGCCTGCAAAACGTGGCCGGCACGTTCCGCGCCATCCGCACGTTCGGCGATCCGAACCTGAAGCCCGAGAGCGCGCTGACCTTCAACGTCGGCATGCTCTTCAAGGCGGGCGGCTTCAACGCCTCGGTCGACTACTGGTCGTTCGACTTCGAAGATCAGCTCGTCAACGAGCCGGTCGCGGGTATCACCAACTTCGTGTTCGGCACCGGCGCCACGTGCATCGGTGGCCTGGCGAACCCGCTGGCCGGCCGGTTCGCCTTCCGGGACGGCGGTGCTAACGGCGCTACTCCCGATGGTGTCATCAACGACCAGGACTGCAACACGACCAACATCGCGCGCCTCGACATCAACGTCTTCAACGGCCCGAACGTGAAGACCGACGGTATCGACGTGAGCACGCAGTTCGACTGGGACCTGGCGGGCGGCACGGCGACGATCGGCCTCAATGCCACGTACGTCTTGAAGTACGACATCGAGTCCACGATCGTCTCCGGCAACCAGGTGGCGGCGGCATTCGACGCCGCAGGCCAGCTCAACTACCAGACCACGGCATTCCCGCTGCCGCAGCTGAAGGGCAACGTGTTCGTCGAGTACTCGCACGGCGCGCACAACATCCGCTACACCATGAACTACATCGACGACTACACGGATCAGCGCGTCACCGAGTTCCTGCCGTCGCTGGCCACCAACGGCATCACGATCTCAGCCGGCAAGACCATCGACAGCACGATGTTCCACGACCTGAGCTACCTGGTGCAGCTGCCGTGGGAGACGGCGCTGAGCTTGACTGTGGAGAACTTGACCGACGAAGACCCGTCGTTTGCGCGTCTCGACCTGTCCTACGACCCGTTCACCTCCAGTGCCCTGGGTCGCACCTACAAGCTGGGATTGCGCAAGCGGTTCGGTGCGGAGTAAAAGGTAACCAGTCAGGGGGATGTTGACCGTTCAGGGGCGGCTCGTAAGAGCCGCCCTTTCTTTATGGGTCGATTTTCCGGGGCCGTTCACTCCGGCAGCGTCCAGCCCTGTTCCCACGGCGGTTCCGGCCCGAACGTCGTCGCCAGGAAATCCACGAAGCTGCGAACTTTCGGCATTAAATTGCGCCGTTCCGGGTAGACCGCATAAACAGCCAGTTCCTGCGGCTTGAACTTGCACAGCACCGGCCGCAGTGCGCCGCTGCGCAGCTGTTCGCCGAGATAGAAGGTCGGCAATAGCACGATCCCGCCGCCGGCCAGGGCTGCCGCGCGGTTGACCAGTCCATTGTTCGATTGCATCGAGCCGTTGATCGGCACGGTGTGCAGCTCACCGTCCGGCCCCGTCAGTCGCCACTCGCGTGGCGCGCTGAGCAGCGAATACAGGATGCAGCGGTGCTCGAGCAGGTCCTCTGGCTGTTCCGGTTCGCCGCGCTCGGCGAGGTAGGCGGGCGAAGCGCACAGCACCTGCCGACAGGGCGAGATCTTGCGAGCGATCAGGTTGGAATCCTGCAGCCGGCCGATGCGCACGGCGACGTCGAAGCCTTCTTCCACGAGGTCGACCTGGCGGTCGTCGAGGCTCAGCTCCAGCGTGACGCCGGGAAAGCGCGTCAGGAAGCTCTGGATCGTCGGCCCCAGGTGCAGGATGCTGAAGCTCATCGGCGCGGACACGCGCAGCAGGCCCCGCGGCTCGGTTTGAAACCGCGCGACTTCCAACTCTGCGTTCTCGATCTCCGCCAGCGCCCGCACGCTGCGGCCGTACAGCTCCGAGCCGGCCTCGGTCAGGCTGAGCCGGCGCGTCGTGCGGTTGAGCAGCCGCGCGCCGAGCTTTTCCTCGAGGCGGGTGACGGCCTTGCTGACGACCGGCTGCGACATGTCCAGCGCCTCGGCGGCCGCCGTAAAGCTCGACAGCTCCACGACTTTGACGAAGATCGCAATGTCGGTGAGGTTCTGCATCGGAATAAATCTCATGCCGCGCGCCCCGATGATCCGCGGGGCCTCGGTGCCTAACGTAGCACCCCGTGTTAATCAAAGTGACTCCAACACAGGTGCTCATCATGCAATCCCACGATACCCGCCAGGCGCGCGACTACTTCGCGCAGAAGCTGGCTTTCGTCACCGGACCGTTCGAGCTGGACGGCCAGATCAAACGCCAGGAGGCCATCACGATCGTCGACGTACGCCTGCCGAGCGACTACCGCGCCGGCCACATTCCGGGCGCGATCAACCTGCCGCAAGGCAAGTGGCACACGCTGGCCGGGCTGTCGAAGGACCGCACCGCCGTCATCTACTGCTACAGCCAGACGTGCAAGCTCGCCGCTGCAGCAGCCGTCGAGTTCGCCTCGGCCGGCATCGCAGTCGTCGAAATGGAAGGTGGTTTCGAGGCCTGGCAGAAGAACGATCTGCCGGTCGAGAAGTGAGGATGAGCGCAGCCATGAACGCAACCAAAGCCATCAAGATCATCGGGGCTCCCGCGCTCGTCGGTGACACGCTGCTGCGTGTCGCGCTCGGCATCATGTTCATCGCGCATAGCGTGGTGCTGAAGTACTTTACGTTCACGCTCGCCGGTACGGCACAGTACTTCGAATCGATCGGACTGCCGGCGTTTCTCGCCTACGTTGTCTTCGCGCTCGAAGCCGTCGGTGGCGTGCTGCTGGTGTTCAACATCGCGACGCGCTGGGTCGCGCTCGCACTCGTGCCGGTGCTCATCGGTGCGACCTGGGCGCACGTCGGCAACGGCTGGGTATTCAATGCGCCGAACGGCGGCTGGGAATATCCCCTGTTCCTGATCGTGATCAGCGTGGTCGTCGCGCTGCAGGCTTATGGTTCGAGCCGCTCGCCTTCGGGCGGCGGGAACTGACTGCACACTTCGCGCAGCCAGTCGCGGAAACGGATGACCTTCGGCAACTCGAAGTGATGAGGCGGCGCCACGAAGTGATAGGAGTTACGTTGGCGCACGCTCTGGCCCGAGGGCCGCACCAGGCGGCCCGAGGCCAGGTCCCCGGCGACGAGCGACCAGCGTGCGAGCGCGAGCCCATGACCTTGCTCGGCCGCCGCCAGCACGGAGGCTGAATCGTCGAGCACGGGCCCACGCTCTGCGCGCATCGTGTCGCCGCCGACACGTCGCAGCCAGTCCTGCCACGGCTCGCTGGAACTGTGCAGCAGCTTGTACTTGTTCAGATCGACCAGCGTCTCGATGCGTCCGAGCTTCGCGAGCAGCGCGGGGCTCGTGACCGGGAACACCCAGTCGTCGAGCATCTTTTCCGCGTGCAGCTGCGGCCAGTCGCCGGCGCCATAGCGGACGGCGGCATGGAAGTCGGTCTGCATGAAGTCGACGAGCTCGCGGCTCGCGTTGAAGCGCAGGTCGACTTCCGGATGCTTCTGATAGAAGTCGCCGAGCCGCGGCAGCAGCCACTTCTGCAGGAACGAGCCGAGCAGGCTGATGTTGAGCAAGCCGCTGCTGCGATCCTGCCGTAACTGGTCGACCGCTCGCGTCAGTTCGCCCATGCCACGCTGAATGCCGGGCAGCAGCCGGGCGCCTTGCGGAGTCAGGCGCACCGAGCGGCTGTGCCGCACGAACAGCGGGGTTTCGAGAAACTCTTCCAGCGATTTGATGTGCGAGCTGACCGCCGCGGTCGTGACGTTGAGCGAGTGCGCGGCGCCGGTGAAGCTGAGGTGGGCAGCGACTGCTTCGAACGCGCGGAGCGCGTTCAACGGCAGTTTCGTGGCCTCGTTCATCGTCGCGTATCGTTCAGTATTTTTTGAGCCGCAGGACATAAAGTCCCGCACCGGCGTCGAAAGTATATCGATTGATTTAACGATGCAAGCTATGATCCGCGCATGACGATCCGCATCGAGCCGGCGACGCCGGCGGACGCGCCCATCATCCTGCAGTTGATCCGTGAGCTCGCCGAGTTCGAGCGCTTGCTCGACGAAGTGCAGGCCACCGAGCAGCAGGTTCGCGAGCAGCTGTTCGGCCCGCGGCCGGCTGCCGAGGTCGCGATCGCCCGGATCGACGACGAGGTCGCCGGCTTCGCGCTGTTCTTCCACAACTTCTCGACCTTCCTCGCGAAGCCCGGCATCTATCTCGAAGATCTGTACGTGCGGCAGAAATTTCGCGGTCAGGGCGCCGGCGAGGCACTGCTGCGGCACCTGGCGAAGACCGCGCTGGAACGCAATTGCGGCCGGCTCGAATGGTCGGTGCTCGACTGGAACGTCCGTGCGATCGACTTCTACAAGAGCCTCGGCGCGGTGCCGATGAGTCAATGGACCGTGCATCGCGTGACCGGCGATGCCCTCGTGAAGCTCGGCGGCGGCGAG
>CADEEJ010000265.1:0-2840 GCA_902826315.1 uncultured Steroidobacter sp. | reverse complement strand
ATGGACCGTGCATCGCGTGACCGGCGATGCCCTCGTGAAGCTCGGCGGCGGCGAGCGATGATCGATCTCGCGTCGCTGGCGTTGTTCATGGCTGCGACGCTGGCGCTGAACCTCGCGCCCGGTCCCGACATGCTCTACGTCTCGACCCGCAGTCTCACGCAAGGCCGCCGCGCCGGCGTGATCTCAGCGCTCGGCATCGCCGCCGGCTCCGTCGTGCACACGGTCGCTATCGCATCGGGACTGGCGGCGTTGCTGCATGCAGTGCCGCTCGCTTACGAGATCGTGCGATTGGCGGGCGCGGCCTATCTCATCTGGCTCGGCGTGCAGGCGTTGCGCGGCAAGGCGGGGCCGGTGACCGGCAAGCCGCTGGATCGCGCGAGCGAGTGGGCGATCTTTCGCCAGGGCGCGGTGACGAACATCCTGAATCCAAAAGTGGCGCTGTTCTTCCTGGCTTTCCTGCCGCAGTTCGTCGACCCGGCGCGCGGCTCCGTCGCGCTGCAGATCGCAGTGCTCGGCTGCCTGTTCAATTGCTCGGGCACGATCGTCAATATCGGCGTTGCGTACCTGGCGTCATCCGCCGGCCGCTGGCTCGGCACGCACGGACCGTTCGAGCGGATCTTCCGCTGGCTCACCGCCAGCGTGTTCATCGGCTTGGGATTGCGGTTGGCGTTGGGGGAGAGGAAGTAGCCCGCTATTTCAGCCCCGCCAGCGCTTCGTCCAGGTCCGCCATCAGATCCTCCGCATTCTCCAGTCCCACCGACACGCGCAGCAGATTCTCCGGCGTCACGGAATGCGCCCCTTCCACTGACTTGCGATGCTCGATCAGCGACTCCACGCCGCCCAGGCTGGTCGCGCGCGTGAACAACTTCGTGCGTGCAGCGACGGTGAACGCTTCGTCGCGCCCGCCGCGCACGCAGAAGGACAACATCGCGCCGAAGCCGCTCATCTGCTTGCGTGCCAGCACATGTCCTGGATGCGATTCGAGACCCGGATAGAACACCCGCTCGACGCGACGATGCCGATGCAGGAAATGCGCGAGCTTTTCTGCCGTATGCGTTTGCGCGCGCACACGACACGCTAGCGTCGTCAGGCTGCGGCGAACGAGCCAGCAATCGAAAGGCGAGGGCACGTTGCCGGCCGTGCCCTGGTAGTCGCGCAGGTGATCGGAGAGTCCGCCGCGATCGCGCGCAATCACGGCGCCGCCCATCACGTCGCTGTGACCGCCGAAATACTTCGTGCTCGAATGCATGACGAGATCGGCGCCGAGCTCCAATGGTTTCTGCCACACCGGCGTCGCGAACGTGTTGTCGACGCACACCGTCGCGCCGCGGCCGTGCGCGAGCTCCGCGATCGTCTCGATGTCGCTGATGTTGAGCATCGGGTTCGAAGGCGTCTCGATCCACACCAGGCGGGTCTTGGGCGTCAACGCGGCGCGCAGCGCCTCGCTGTTCGTCATGTCGACGAACGTATGGCTCACGCCCATCGGCGCGACGATGTCGCGCAGCTGCTTGGCCGTGCCGTGATAGATCTCGATAGGCGCGATCACGTGCTCGCCCGGTCGCAGCAGGCTGAACACCGCGAGCGACGCAGCCGAGCCGGACGAATACGCGGTCGCATCGCCGCCGCCTTCCAGCGCCGCGATACATTGCTCGAGTGCGCGGCGGCCGGGATTGTCGGGGCGGACGTAGGAATAGCCGCGCGAAAATTCGCCGTCGAGGTCGCGCTCGTAAGTCGTACTCAGGTGCACCGCGGGGGCGACTTCGCCGGTCGCCGCTTCGATGTCGCGGCCTACGCGCACGGATATCGTCTCGATCTTCACGGTCGTCTCCGGGTTCGCCCTGCTCCCGGTCAGTGTAACCTGCGTGCAGCGTGGAGGACTGACCCATGAGCCGAAGCCGGTCGCAAGACGAAGTCGAAGCGGACCTGGCCTTTCACCGCACGGAGTGGCGCATCCAGCGCGTCGGCTGGGTGTTGGTCGCGCTGTTCCTCGCCCTCGCCGTCGGCGGACTGTTCGGCAACGGGCCGCTCAGCCGCGCGCACGCGGACGGCGCGGCCGGGCGCATCGAATACCAGCGGTTCGTGCGCTACGGCTTGTCGACGGATCTCGTCGTCACGCCCGCCGGCAACGAGCACGGCGTGAATCGCGTCGAGATCAGCGAGGCCTATCTCGAAGCGTTTCGTATCGAAGGCGTGACGCCCGAGCCGGCAGCGGTGCGCATGGCCGGCAAGGCGCTCGTCTACGAATTCGCGAGTGCGGCGCCCGGCGCGTCCATCTCGTTCAACATCCATCCGCAGCGGTTGTGGCGCCACAGCGCGCAGATCACGATCGACGGGGGCGCGCCGCTGCAGATCTCGCAGCTCACCTATCCCTGATCGCAACGCAGGAGTCCGTCCGATGGAATCCGTCATCCGCCCGGCGCTCGTCTATGTCTTCGTGCTGGTGCTGCTGCGCCTCACGGGCAAGCGCACGCTCGCGCAGATCACGACTTTCGACTTCGTGCTGCTGCTGATCATCAGCGAGGCCACGCAGCAGGCGTTGATCGGCGAGGACAACTCGATGATCAACTGCGCCATCGTGGTCGCGACGCTGATCGGGCTCAACGTCCTGATGTCGCTGTTGAAGCAGCGCTGGCGCTGGTTCGACCGCTTGCTCGACGACATTCCGCTGGTGATCGTCCGCGACGGCAAGCCCCTCAAGGACCGCATGGACAAGGCACGCGTCGACGAGGACGACGTGCTGGACGCCGCGCGTGAAGCGCACGGGCTCGAGCGCATGGACCAGATCCGTCACGCGATCCTGGAGCGCGACGGGGAGATCTCGATCATTCCGCGGCGCTGAG
>CADEEJ010000264.1:2686-7735 GCA_902826315.1 uncultured Steroidobacter sp. | reverse complement strand
GTCCCGGGCTTCCCCACCTGCGATCCCCAGTTGATCGAATATCACTTCAGGACAGTCGAGGTGAAATAAGCCCCTGCACCAGCAGCGCGCCGACGGCCAATTTCAGTGCGCCGTCGACCGCCCATACCGCGGGCAATGAGTATTCCGTAAAGCGCCGCGCGAGCAGAACGTTCAGGGCGCACAGCGTGCCGAGCAAGATCATGGGCGGACCGAATGCCGGCGCCATCGGCAGAAAATGCAAGGCTACGATTGCGAAGATCGTCAGCACGACAGCTCGCTGGCCATGCGGCATGGCGCGACGGATCAGCACCGCAAGCAGCACGACCTCGGCGCCCACTGCGGCTGCCAACCAGAGGATTGGACCCAGAGTTGGAACGCCGGCACGTGCCGTAAGGCTTGGGGCCAGGAGTGCCGTGACGATCGTCGCGAGCGC
This sequence comes from uncultured Steroidobacter sp., assembly GCA_902826315.1. Taxonomy (GTDB): domain Bacteria; phylum Pseudomonadota; class Gammaproteobacteria; order Steroidobacterales; family Steroidobacteraceae; genus Steroidobacter. The sequence continues at coordinate 7,302 of CADEEJ010000264.1, read as the reverse complement.
TCCACCAACGGCGAGAAAGGTATTGCGAGATCGAAAGCGAATCGCCCCGAGCACGATCGCGACGCCGACGATGCAAAGGAATACGCCCCCGCTGGTTGCCAAGGGGTAGAGGCTCGGTTGCGCTGCTAGCAGATTCACCCCGCTACTCTATAGCTTCGGCTCACGCCGAGGCAGGCTCAGATATTCATGGGAGGCACCGCTGCGCCCTACTCCCTAGAGTCGAGCCCTGATGTCGGATCGGGGTCGAATCCATCCTGCTGCGGGACCACTCCATCGCCCTAGCCGCGCTCGATCTTGTCGACCGCGGCATAGTCGTCACTGACAGCGGCGCAAGGATTCGTATTGCGAACGACTTCGCGCGCGACATCGCCACGCGGCTCGATGCGTTTTCATTTCTCGACGGTCGCTTGACCTTCCTCGCCGTTCACCTCCAAAACGAGTTCCAGTGCTTCTGCGACGCTGTGCGTGCGTGGGTACCGAGCCACACGGCTGCGCCCCGCTGGATCTTCTCCGCGTTGCGCGCCTCCGGCGAGCTGGACTATCGCATCTCGATGCACGCCATCGACGACATCACGACAGCGGGCGAGCCGTGCATCTTCATCTCTGTTCACGATACGCACGCGTCGCAGCGTGTCGATGCGTGGACGTTGCAGCAGCTTTACGGACTCACGCGGATGCAAGCAGACATCGCGTCGGCGCTGTTCGAAGGTCTCGCTGTCGAAGAATTGATCAGTCGGCTGCGCATCAGCGAGAACACCGTGCGCACTCACCTCAAGGCCGTCTTCAAGAAATGCGCGGTGAAATCGCAGGCCGAGCTGTTGCGATTGCTTGCGCTCGGCCCGCGCGGCAGCTCTTCTCACCCGAACCGGTGAGTCGACAGCACCGACAACGTCTCCGCTCGCGCACACAGCGTTTGCTGCTATCCGCTTGAACGAACGACGTTGATCGTTTCTGGCATGTCGCTTGCTTTGCTCCTGCGCATACCGCGACTAGGAGTTCGAGCATGAGCAGATTCGCCGTGGCCGGCGCCGTACCCGCGCTGCTTGCCGCATTGCTGGCAGGCATGTTCGCCGCACAACCTGCGCAGGCAGTCATCATCGAGTTCGTACCGACCGCCGCCCATGGCTTCGTCGGCGACCTGTTCGACATCGATATCGTCGTCTCCGGATTTTCCTCGGGCGAAGGCGGCAGCGAGATCGTCTCTGCATTCGACCTCGACGTGCTGTACGACCCGGCGATCCTCAATGCCACGTCGATCTCGTTCGGCTCCGCGCTCGGGCTCGCGGACGTCGATACCTTCACGAGCAGCATCTTCTCGACCGGGCGGCTCGACTTCTCGAATGTCTCGCTGCTGTTGAACGATGAGCTTGCCGGGTTGCAAGGCGACAGCGTGCTGCTCGCGAGCCTGAGGTTCAGCGCGATCGGCATCGGCTCCTCGACGCTCAGCTTCGACACGCTGACGCCGCCGGGCATCGACCTCGTCGGCCGCGATCCGTTCGCCCGCCTGCCGATCGATTTCGCCGGCACTGCACTGCTGACTGTCAATGAACGGCCGGTGGGAGTGCCGGAACCAGGCTCGCTCGCCCTGCTCGGTCTCGGCTTGCTTGCCTTGGCGGCTGCGAGGAAACGCTCATGATTCGCGCCGCTCGTGCCTTGCTGCATGCACTGACTCTCCTGGCCTGCGCCTCGAGCGCACTGGCGCAGCAGACTCCGCTCGCCTGCGACGTCGATGTCGATGCCGACATCGATCGCAACGACATCGCGCTGATCACTGCAGCACGCAACCGGCCCGCCAGCGGTCCGACGGATCCGCGCGATCCGGACCGCGACGGCACGATCACGGTGAACGACGCGCGTATCTGCACCCTGCGCTGTACGTTGGCGCAATGTGCAATCCCGCCGGCGAATCGCGCACCCCTCGCCAATGCGGGAGCCGACCAGACCGCATTCATCGGCAACACGATCACTTTGAACGGCTCCGGCTCGACTGACGCCGACGGCGATCCGCTCACGTATCGATGGACGCTCGTCAGCGTCCCCAGCGGCAGTCTCGCGAATCTCGCCGGCGCGACTTCGGTCATGCCGACTTTCGTCGCTGATGTCGCGGGACAGTACCGCATCACGCTCGTGGTCAACGATGGCCGGGTGGACAGCGCGACCGATGAAGTGCGCGTCACCATCGTGCCGGCGAACACGCGACCCGTCGCGAACGCGGGGCTGGACCAGGTGGTGACGACCGGCGAGCTCGTCACGCTCGACGGCAGCAACTCATCCGATATCGACGGCGATACGTTGCAGTTCAGCTGGGCCTTCACTCTCGTCCCGGCGGGAAGTACCGCGATCTTGTTCGACGCCCAAGGCGTTCGACCCACCTTCACTCCCGACATCGCAGGACTGTATCGCGTCACCCTGACCGTGAACGACGGTCGCGGCGGTTCGTCGACGGATGCCGTCGACATCACCACGGTAGCGGCGAATCGCGCACCGCTTGCCAATGCAGGCGCCGATCAGTCTGCAGGCGTCGGGGACACTGTGCTCCTCAGTGGCAGCGCCTCGTCCGATCCGGATGGCAACCCGCTGACTTATCAGTGGAGTTTCCTCACGCGCCCAACGGGCAGTACCGCGACGCTTCTGTCTGCGAACACCGTGGCCGCGAGCTTCGTCGCGGATCGCGCGGGCAACTACGTTGTCCAGCTCATCGTCCGTGACGGCACGTTGAACAGTGCGCCGGATACTGTGCTGATCAGTTCCATCAATACGCCGCCGGTTGCGAATGCCGGGCCGGACCAGGTCGTCACCGAAGACGATACGGTACAGCTCGACGGCAGCGGATCGAACGACGCGGACGGCGATGCACTGTCTTTCTTCTGGTCTTTCACTGCCACGCCGACGGGAAGCACGACGAGTCTTTCCAATCCATTCGTTCCTGCGCCGACGTTCGTGCCCGATCTGGCGGGCTTGTATGTCCTGCAGCTCGTCGTGAATGACGGCGCAATCGACAGCGCGCCGGACACGATGACGGTGACGGCGAATGCGCGGCCGAATCAGCCGACCCTGACGCTGACTTTGCAAAGCCCACTCGTTGGCGTCGGCCGCACGATCAGCGGCACCGCGACGCTGGGCGATCCTGCCCCGGCCGGCGGCGTTTCCATTGCACTGTCGAGCAGCAATACAGCAGCTGCGACGGTCGCGCCGACGACACTACTCATTCCGCAAGGTGCGACGCAGGCGCCGTTCACAGTGCAAGGCGTTGCCGCGGGCACTGCGACGATCACCGGCATTGCGACAGGCTTCCCGGCGGCGACGGTCAACGTCGGCGTCACGTCGAACCTGATCAGCATCGGCGCGATTCCGACCGTTGCGCCGGGTCAGACGCTCGCCTTCCCGGTGAGCCTCAGCAGCCCTGCGACCGGCAACGTGACGATCACGTTCGCCAGCAACAATCCGTCGATTGCGACCGTGACGCCGACCGTCGTGATCCCAAACGGCTTGCAAGTGCCGGCCGCGAATCCTTCGATCACGGGCGTGGGGATCGGCACGACGCAGATCACGGCCACGGCGACCGGCTTCGCGCCGGATGCAAGACCGGTGACGGTCACGCTTACATTGAGCTTCTCGCCGACCTCGCTCGCATTGGTCGAAAGCTCGACGCAGAACATCACGCTGAACCTGTCGGCGCCTGCGCCGGCCGGCGGCCTGACGTTCGATCTTTCCACCGCCAATACCGGTGTTGCCACGGTGCCCGCGCAGGTCAGCGTCCCGGCGGGTCAACTCTCCGCGTTGGTCGCAATCACCGGCGTGGCACCGGGCTCGACGACACTCACGGCCAGCCGCACAGGCGTCACGCCCGTGACGGCCAACATCACTGTGAACAGTGCGCCGCCGATTACGATCGTAGACTCGACCGTCGGCCGCAATCTGCAACTCGCTGTGAACGGCACCTTGGGCATCGCGGCGCCGCCGGTAACTGGCGTGCAGGTGACCATCACGAGCGCCGATCCGTCGCGACTGCTGCTGTCGACCAGCGCAACGACTGTCGGAAGCGCCAGCATTTCGGTCACCGTGCCCGGCAACGGGACCAGCATCCCGCAATTTTTCCTGCATGCGCTTGCCGGCAGCGGGACCGCCCAGTACTCGACCAGTGCACCGGGCTACGCCACAGATACGAGCACCGTCACGATGACGCCGTCGGGCTTCATCATCAACGGTCCGGGCGCCATCAACACGACGACGTTTTCTGCAAATACCAGCGTTCAGATCACGTCCGCACGGCTCGCGCCGGGAACGCTGGCTTGGCAGTCGAACCAGGATCTGCGCCCGGGACTGTCGGCCAACGTCAGCGTAACGAGCTCGGATACAACGGTCGGCACGATCACCGGAAGCCCGATCGCCTTCGCAGGTGGGCAAGGCTCGGCGAACGTACAGTTCGATCCCGCGAACCAAGGCACGAGCACCGTCGAAGTCCTCGCGCCCGCTGGTTTCGATACGCCGAGCACCTTCCGTCAGATCACGGCGACCGTCACGGCGCCTGCGATCACCGGTTTCAGCGGCAACTCGGTGCGCGTCGGCGAGGACATGCAGGATGCGGCGAGCATCAGTCTGAGCGTCGCACCGCC
>CADEEJ010000264.1:0-2586 GCA_902826315.1 uncultured Steroidobacter sp. | reverse complement strand
GGTGCGATCAACACGACTACGTTCTCGGCAAACAGCAACGTGCAGATCACGGCGGCGCGACTGCTGCCGGGCACGCTCGCATGGCAGGAGAACGAAGCCGTACGCGCTGGACTGACGGTGCCGGTGCCGGTGACCAGCTCGAACACCGCTGCGGGCGTCGTCACGCCGAACCCGATCAACTTCGGCCCGAACGTCGGCAGCATCAACGCGCAATTCGATCCGGCGAACGAAGGCACGACCGTGCTGGAAGTGGCGACGCCGACCGGCTTCAACACGTCGAGCACGTTCCGGCAGATCACGGCCGTCGTCACCGCACCGGCAATCAGCGGCTTCAGCGGCAACTCGCTGCGGGTCGGCGAGGATCTGCAGGATGCAGTCAGCGTCAGCTTGAGCCTGGTGCCGCCCGCGCCGGTCGACATCACGGTCACGCTTGCGTCAGCAGCGATAGCACGGGTGAGCGACATCGCGACAGTTCTGGGCGGAACGACAGTCGTACTCTCTGGCGTCGCGAACACGACTCCACGCACCGTGTTTCTGCAAGGCCTGCTCCAAGGAACGACGCAGGTGACAGTCTCAGCGCCTGGCTATGCGACGAGCACGCAGACGATCAACGTGGATCCTTCGGGCTTCATCATCAACAGCCCGGGTGCGATCAACACCAATACGTTCGCCGCGAACACGAACGTGCAGATCACCTCAGCACGCCTGCTGCCAGGCACATTCGCATTCCAGGAGAACGAGCTGGTGCGCGCCGGCCTTACCGTGCCGGTCACGGTGACCAGCTCTAACGCTTCCGTGGGCGTCGTCACGCCGAACCCGATCAGCTTCGGCCCGAACATCGGCGCCATCAACGCGCAGTTCGATCCGCTCACCGAGGGCGCAACCGTGCTCGAAGTGGCGACACCGAGCGGCTTCAATGCGTCGAACAACTTCCGTCAGATCAATGCCACGGTGTCTGCACCGGCGATCAACGGTTTCAGCGGCAACGCGCTGCGGGTCGGTGAAGATCTGCAGGATGCAGTCAGCGTCAGCTTGAGCACTGCGCCGCCATCACCGGTCGACGTCACTATCACGATCGCTTCTGGCACGATCGCGCGCGTCAGCGACAATCCGACGGTGTTGGGCGGTACGACGGTTGTGTTCAGCGGTGTCGCTAATGCCGTCGCACGCACCGTCCATCTGCAAGGCTTGCTACAGGGCACTACGCAAGTCACGGTGTCCGCACCGGGATATGCGACGAGCACGCAGACCATCACGGTCGATCCGTCCGGCTTCATCATCAACAGCCCGGGAGCGATCAATACGACGGCCGGCGCGACGAACAGCAACGTTCAGATCACGCCCGCCCGGCTGCTGCCCGGCACATTCAACTGGCAGGAGAACGAAACGGTGCGCGGCGGATTGTCGGTGCAAGTGCCCGTGACGAGCTCGAACACGGCGGCCGGCGCGATCACGGTGAGCCCGCTCACGTTCGGCGCGAACGTTGCGAGTATCAACACGCAGTTCGATCCGATCGCCGCGGGAGCGTCGACGATCACTGTCGGCACTCCGGCCGGCTTCGATAGCTCGAACAATTTCCGTCAGATTACCGCGACGGTGAATCCGTGAGAGCCAGGGATCTTGAATTGCTGAAAGCACAAGCGCTCGAGCGAGGTTAGCGTGCTTACGTAAGTGCGTTGTTCTCCCTACAGGCAGTGATCGGCCGTCAGACCCGGCTGCAATGTGCAGTCGGGAATCCAACAAGGAGTCTGGCTGTGTCGAAAACTCATTTACAAAGCAGCGGCCTGATTGTCTTTGCCGCGTGCACGATTCCAGCAGCTGCATGGGCGGCCCAATGTCCCGTGAACATCCATTCGGTGCAGGTCGGAGATCAGCGCAGCTTCAGAGAAGTCCCGGAGCATCTGGACTCCTTTGGAGCAAAGCTCGCGCGCGGTGACTTCGACGGCGACGGTGTCGTAGACCGCGTCATTGCCGCACCCGGCGAAGATCTCGGCGCGCAGAGCGATGCGGGAGTCATTCACGTCAGCTACTCGAGCGCGCAGACGCGGACGATCGCGCAATCTGCACTCCCCGGCGAGTCCAGCATGACGAATGCGCTGTTCGGGTCCAACCTTGCGAGCGGTGATTTCAACGCCGACGGTTATGACGATCTCATCGTGACGACCGCGGTCGCCGCGGACTCGGGCCAGGGACGGTACTACGTACTCCCCGGCTCACCCAGCGGTCTTTTTGCCGCGAAGGCCGCAGCGCTTGCCGGGCAACAAGCACCGCTCTGGTCACCGATGTCCACCGGCGATTTCAACGGCGACGGCAACGACGACGTCGTCATCGGTCAGCCATTCGAGCGAACTCAGTGCGCCGCGCCGCAGGAGCCCGATGGCCGAATCGTTATCGCCTTCGGTGCGGCGACGCAGGAGATGATCAGCCATACGATTACCCGTGCGCATCCGCTGGGAATCTGCGGCGCGCAGTTCGGCTTCGCTGTCGCGGTCATGAAAGTTTCCGGCCAGCCGCGACTGCTCGTCGGCGCGCCACTGCAGGGCGCCGAGCCCTTGCCCGAACGCGGCTCCCTGGTGTCGTTCAAGT
>CADEEJ010000263.1:2538-7758 GCA_902826315.1 uncultured Steroidobacter sp. | reverse complement strand
ACGCCATCTGCGCGCCGAAGTTAGGGCGTTGCTGGCGCTATGGATGCCACGTTGAAGGTCGAAAATCTCCGCGGCATGTACCGCGACAAACGAGTTCTCTGTGGGCGTGCCACACCGGCAACCGCTGGTGGGCGACGAGATGTGGCTAGCTGTCGGGATAGTGGGTGTCTACCGGGTGCAACACCTCGAAGCTCGTTGACCCATGTCGCGAGCGGCATCTAGATTCGATCGTACGAGTGCGGAGCATTGTTTGCGAATGGGCCATGCGGCGTAGAGGTCCTGATCGCATCATCGTCGGAGGCGGAATCATGAACAGCAGCGAGCTACGAAACAATAACGCAGACGCCCCGCAATTCGTGCAGAGAACCTTGCCGCTTCGCCGAACCATCCGGCGTGAGCAGTTACGTCTAATTGTTCCCCTGGCGGACACGACGATCTATGAGATGGAGCGCCGCGGGGAATTTCCGCGACGCTTCCCGCTGACTTCCAGGTGTGTGGCCTGGAACCTTGATGAAGTTGAGGCATGGATTGAGGCGAGGCGAAAGACTCCGCTAGGGCGAGCGGCCACGCCCGACGTGCGTCAGCGCAAGCGCCGTCCCGTCAAATCAACGCCTGGGTCGTAGCCACCTTCATCGTCGGCGGCATCAACGTCGGGGTGTGCTTATTTCCGGCCGCCCACGCATCGATCATGTCGGCCCATTCCTGCAGCATGTGACGACGCTGCTCGGCGTATTCCGCCTTGTTGTACACGCCCCGCGACGAACGACCCTCTTCGTGGGCGAGGTATTTCTCAATCCAGTCGCTGTTGAAGCCAAGCTCATTCAAGATCGTCGACCCGGTACGGCGCAGATCATGGACGCTGAAAGGCTCAAGTGGCAGCCCCTGCTTCTTTGCGAGTGCCGAGGCAGCGTCCGTGATTCGATTGAGGGTCGCCATCGACATCGGTTTGTCGGCGTCATAGCGTGATGGAAGCAAGTAGCGCGACCCGCCCGCGCACGTTCGCAACGCCACCATGATGTCGAGCGCCTGGCGTGACAGGTAAACGTTGTGAGCGACACGCCTTTTCATCCGCTGCTTTGGGATAGTCCAGACGCCGTTCTCGAAATCAACTTCAGGCCACGTCGCGAGCAGCAATTCGCCCTTGCGCACCATGGTGAGCAAAATGAGCCGTATCGCGAGGCGGATCGTCGGCAAGGTCGGTATCTGCTCGAGCATTCTCAACGTCACGACGATCTCGGTGGGCGACAGCGCTCGATCCTTTGGGACGAACGTGGCGATCGAAGCCGCGCCGACTTCATCGCCCGGGTTGTCAACCTTTTCGCCCCTGAGAATGGCAAAGCTGTAGACCTGTTTGATGATGTCGCGGATGTGGACTGCAGTGGCCGGTGCGCCGCGGTCCTTGACTCTGTTGCATAGCTGGCGAAGATCGTCGGCGTTGATCTCGGCGAGGCGCCGATTTCGCCACGCCGGCAAGATGTCTCGATCGATGATGGACTTGCGCATTGCGCGAGTACTGTCCGCCATTCGAGCCTGGGTGAGCCATCGTTCGACGAACTGCTCAAGCGTTTGGGCCTCAAGGATCCGTCGTTTGGCCCGCTGCTTCTCTTGAGCGGGCGAGCGGCCCTCGGCCAGCGCCCTCCTCGCGTCAAGAAGCTTCTCCCGGGCCTGGGCGAGCGTGATCCCGGTCGGGCCGTACTTTCCGATGGTTAGCGTCTCGCGCCGCCCATTGATTCGGTAGTCGTACCGGAACGTTACCGTCCCAGCAGGCGTGACGGTAACGTACAGTCCATCACGATCGGCCTTTTTGTACGTAGAATCAATGGGTTTCAGGTTTCTAAGTGCAGTGTCGGTCAGCATGCCTCCCCCTGTTTTGGCCCATTTTTACCGTCATCAAGGGTAGAGCAGTCACTATCGATAGAAACGGCTTGTATGCTAGGGGGAGTGCCAATTTTACCGTCAAAGCCGGAAAACCGGTGACGGTAAGTTTCACCGACTAGCAAATGCAGGTTGGACGGCACCGTCGCTTTTACCGTGCTCAGGGATTGGCTGCCAGCGATAGTAGGCGATAGGTGTAGAGACGTTTTTCTTTTTATTATCAGAGTCTTGCGAGTGAATTCCGATAGTGCGCGAACGCCCCGGAAAGACGTCGGCTCACTCCCACTCGATCGTAGCCGGCGGCTTGCTCGACACGTCGTACACCACGCGGTTGATGCCGCGCACTTCGTTGATGATGCGGGTCGACACTTTGGCGAGCAACTCGTGCGGCAACGGTGCCCAGTCGGCGGTCATGAAATCGGTGGTCTGGACCGCGCGTAGCGCCACCACGAACTCGTACGTGCGCCCGTCTCCCATCACACCGACCGAACGCACCGGAAGGAATACGGCGAACGCCTGCGCCGTCTTGTCGTACCAGTCGGCGGCGTGCAATTCTTCAATGAAGATCGCGTCGGCGCGTCGCAGCAGATCGGCGTACTCATGCTTGACCTCGCCCAGGATGCGCACGCCGAGCCCGGGGCCTGGAAACGGGTGCCGGAACACCATCTCGCGCGGCAGACCAAGTGCAATACCGAGTTCGCGGACCTCGTCCTTGAACAGATCGCGCAACGGCTCGAGCAGCTTGAGGTTCAGCGTCTCGGGCAGACCGCCGACGTTGTGGTGGGACTTTATCGTCGAGGCCTTCTTGGTCTTCGCGCCGGCCGACTCGATCACGTCGGGATAGATCGTCCCCTGCGCGAGCCAGCGTGCGTCCTTGCGCTTGGCCGCCTCGCGCTGAAACACTTCGACGAACTCGCGGCCGATGATCTTGCGCTTTTGCTCCGGATCGGCGACGCCTGCGAGCGCCTGCATGAACGCTTCCGTGGCATCGACATGCACCACGCGCACACCAAGGTTGCGCGCGAACGTCTGCATGACTTGCTGCGCTTCGTTCAGGCGCAGCAGTCCGGTATCGACGAATACGCAAGTGAGCTGATCGCCGATGGCGCGGTGGATCAGCGCCGCCGCGACCGAGGAGTCGACCCCGCCGGACAAGCCGAGAATCACCTCCTCGGCGCCGACCTGTGCGCGGATCTGCGCCACCGCTTCGTCGATGTACGCGGGCATGCGCCAGTCGGCATGCGCGCCGCAAATGTCGAGCACGAACCGCTCGAGAATCGCCGTCCCGCGGCGCGTGTGCGTAACCTCGGGATGAAACTGAACGCCGTAGAACCGGCGGTCTTCATCGGCCATCGCGGCGATCGGCGTCGAGTCGTTGCTGCCGATGATCTTGAAGCCCGCAGGCAACTCGACGACCTTGTCACCGTGGCTCATCCACACGTCGAGCAGACCATGCCCGTGCTCATTGCGGCGGTCTTCGATGTCGCGGAACAGCGCCGAATGGCCGCGCGCACGGACCTCGGCCTGACCGAATTCGCGCACGGCAGAGCCTTCGACCTTGCCCGCGAGTTGAGTCGCCATGGTCTGCATGCCATAGCAGATGCCCATCACCGGCACACCCAGCGCGAACACTTGCTGTGGAGCACGGGGTGACCCCGATTCGGTCACCGACGATGGCCCCCCAGATAGGATGACGCCGGTCGGATTGAACTGCCGCACGAACTCGTCGGTGACGTCGAAGGGGTGCAACTCGCAGTACACGTGCAGTTCGCGCACGCGACGCGCGATGAGCTGCGCGTACTGCGCGCCGAAATCCAGAATCAGGATGCGATCGTGCTCGGACACCGCAGGCGTGGCCACTATTCGACGCGGTAGTTGGGCGCTTCTTTGACGATCTGCACGTCGTGCACGTGGGACTCGCGGATGCCCGCAGCGGTGATCTCGACGAACTCGGCCCGGGTGCGCATGGTCTCGATGGTCGGGCAGCCGAGATAACCCATGCTCGCGCGCAATCCGCCGAGCAGTTGATTGATCACGCCGACGACCGGCCCTTTGTACGGCACGCGTCCTTCCACGCCCTCGGGCACGAGTTTGTCGGCGTTGGAGGCGGGATCCTGGAAGTAGCGATCGGCCGCGCCCTCCTGCATCGCGCCGATCGAGCCCATGCCCCGATAGGACTTGTACGAGCGGCCCTGGAACAGCTCAGTTTCGCCCGGCGCTTCTTCGGTACCGGCGAACAGGCTGCCGAGCATGACGCAGTGCGCACCCGCGGCGATGGCCTTCGCCACATCGCCGGAGTAGCGGATACCGCCGTCAGCGATTGCCGGAACACCGGAGCCCGCCAAGGCTTTGCTGACGTTGCCGATCGCGGTGATTTGCGGCACCCCGACGCCCGCAACGATGCGCGTGGTGCAGATGGAGCCCGGACCGATGCCGACCTTCACGCCGTCGGCGCCGGACTCAACGATCGCGCGTGCTGCTTCGGCCGTTGCGACGTTGCCGCCGATGACCTCGATGCGCGGGAAGTTGCGCTTGACCCACTTCACGCGGTCGAGCACGCCTTGCGCATGACCGTGCGCCGTATCGACGACGATCAAATCGACACCGGCTTCAACCAGGGCCTCGACTCGTTCCTCGGTTTCCTCGCCTACGCCAACCGCGGCACCGACCCGCAACTTGCCTTGGTCATCCTTGCACGCGTTCGGATATTCGCTCGATTTCAGGATGTCTTTGACGGTGACCAGTCCGCGCAACTCGAACTCGCTGTTGACCACCAGTACGCGTTCCAGCCGGTGGCGATGCAGCAGGCGCATGGCCTCTTCCAGGCTTGCCCCCTCCTGCACGGTCACCAGCCGCTCTCGCGACGTCATGATATTGCGCACGGGCTGATCGAGGTTGGTCTCGAAACGCAGGTCTCGATTGGTGACGATGCCGACGACCCGCTTGCCTTCCACGACCGGCAACCCCGAGATCCGGTACTGCGTGGTGAGCGCGACGACGTCGCGAACCGACATGGTCGGCGCGATGGTGACCGGATCGCGCACGACGCCTGCTTCGTATCGCTTCACCTTCAGGACTTCAGTGGCCTGCTGCTTGGCCGGGAAGTTCTTGTGGATGATGCCGATGCCGCCTTCCTGAGCGATCGCAATGGCAAGCCGCGACTCGGTCACGGTGTCCATCGCCGCCGAAATGAGCGGGATGTTCAGCGTGATGTTTCGGGTGAGCTGCGTGCGGAGCGAGACTTCGCGCGGAAGGACGGTCGAGTGCGCTGGAACGAGGAGGACGTCGTCAAAGGTGAGGGCTTTGGCGGCTATGCGCATAGACCAAGTTGTGCTCGAAGGAAGA
>CADEEJ010000263.1:0-2438 GCA_902826315.1 uncultured Steroidobacter sp. | reverse complement strand
TCGGGAGCGGGGACCACGTCATGCGGACACTGCTCATCATCGCTGCCCTCAGCTTCGCACTGCCCACCGCCGCTCAGCCCTATCGTTGGGTCGACGCGGAAGGACGGGTCCAGTACTCGGACCGTCCGCCCGCGGGCAATACGAAGGCCGCGCCGGTGAAGAACACGGTCGGTTCCGTCGCGGGCACCGGTACAGCGCCCGGCGCAAATGCCCCGGCGGCCCCGAAGTCAGTCGCCGAGCAGGAGCAGGCGTTCCGCAAGCGGCTGAACGACAGGGAAGAGGCCTCCAAGAAGCAGGCGGAACTCGACGCCGAGCGTCGCCGTAAGGCCGACGTGTGCGATCAGGCCAAGCGCAACCTCGTTGGTCTGGAGCAAAGCGGGCGGCAGGTTCGCTTCGAGCCGAACGGCGAGCGGACCTATTTGTCCGAGGCCCAGGTCGAAGCCGAGCTCGTCAAGGCGCGTTCGGCGGTAGCCACCAACTGCAAGTGATGAGGACGTGATCGTCAGGCGCGGCTAGCGTCGCCCGGGCGTTGATCGCGCGCGCACGCGACGAGCATCCTTCGGATCGCGTACCAAGGGACGCAGGATCTCGATGCGATCGTCGTCGTTGATCTTGCTGGTCAAGTCGGCGGGTCGCCCGAACACGGCGAGTCCGTAGCCCGCATCAAATCGAATCTCCGGACATTCCAGCAGAACGCGGCTGGCGTTAATCGCGTCGCCGCACCTGCTACCGGCGGGCAGTTCGATGCCATAGCAGTGGATCCGACCGTCGGGGTCGGCGTACACGATTTGCACGCGCATGGGTCAGCCGGATCCTGCCGGTGGGCCGATTTGGTCGGCACGGCGGATGAACGCGCCGATCAACGAGTTGGCAATGTGATTGAACGCGGGCCCGACGACGCGTTCGAGCACCCCGCTCGAGAATTCGTACGAAAGCGTCAGCTCCACCTTCGATCCGGGCGCACCCAGGTCGGAGAACACCCATAGCCCGTCGAGATGCCGAAACGGGCCATCGACCAGGTCAAGATCGATCGACCGTGGTGCGTCGTGGGTATTGCGCGTCGTGAAGCGCTGGCGGATGCCGTGGTAGTCCAGGTGCAGCGTGGCACGCGTTTCGGTCGGCGATTGCTCGGCGACTTCGACTGATCGACACCACGGCAGAAACAGCGGATACGCCCGAACATCGGCGACGATCGCGTACATGCGATCGGCACGATAGGGAACCAGCGCGGATCGGGCGATGCGAATCATGCTTTCGACCTGATGGGTTCGACGCCTGGTTTTTCAATCGTCCGAAATCGTCGGCCGCGGCGGGGCAGGCACTTGCGCGTTGCTACAATGCGGCGCCTCAGCCTCCAGGCGCATTCCATGAGCATCGTCGACAACCGCAAGGCCCGGCACGACTACTTCATCGAGGAGCGATTCGAAGGCGGTCTGGTTCTCGAGGGCTGGGAGGTCAAGTCGATCCGCGCCGGACGCGCGCAGATCAAGGAAGCCTACGTGATCCTGCGCGACGAAGAAGTGTACTTGCTTGGCGCGCACATCTCGCCATTGCCCACCGCATCGACGCATATCCATCCCGATCCGACGCGAACCCGGAAGGTGTTGTTGCACGCGGAAGAGATTCGCAAGCTCATCGGCAAGGTGGAGCGTGCCGGCTACGCACTGGTACCGCTCGATTTTCATTTCACCCGCGGGCGCATCAAGCTGCAATTCGGACTGGCCAAGGGCAAGCGTCAGCACGACAAGCGCGAAGTCGAGAAGGAGCGCGAGTGGGATCGCGAGAAGCAGCGACTGCTGCGGCACTCAGCGCGCTGACGGATACGTACCCGTCTGAGCATTCTGACGCCAAGTCCCAAGCTAACCCTTGGCCAGCGCGAGCCAAGTGTCGACGACGGTGTCCGGATTCAACGACAGGCTCTCGATGCCCTGCTCGGTCAGCCACTTGGCGAAATCCGGATGATCCGAAGGACCCTGCCCGCAGATGCCGACGTACTTGTTCGCGCGTCGGCAGGCCTGGATGGCCATACTCAACATCGCCTTGACCGCCGGATCGCGCTCGTCGAAGGCATCGGCAACCAGGCCCGAGTCGCGATCCAGGCCCAGGGTCAGCTGCGTCAGGTCGTTGGAGCCGATCGAGAAGCCGTCGAAGTGTTCGAGGAACGCATCGGCCAGGATCGCATTCGACGGCAGCTCGCACATCATGATGAGCTTGAGCTGGTTGTCACCGCGCTTGAGACCATGATCGCCCAGCAATGCCACCACGCGGCGGGCTTCGTCGACAGTGCGGATGAACGGCACCATGATTTCGACGTTGGTGAGTCCCATCTCGCTGCGTACCCGACGCAAAGCCTCGCACTCCATCGCGAAGCACTCGCGGAAGGAGTCGGAAACGTAGCGTGAGGCACCACGGAAACCCAGCATCGGATTTTCTTCATC
>CADEEJ010000262.1 GCA_902826315.1 uncultured Steroidobacter sp. | reverse complement strand
GGACGACTTTGACGGGGTAGCGCACGAACACGCGCTTGACCTGCTCCGCGCCGTAGTACTCATCTGCGGTTACGTCGAGGGTCACGAGCCAGTCGCGCTGCGAGAGCGTCTTCACGCGAAAGGCAGGGTCATCCCCAAAGCCGCGACCTGGGATCTCATAGATCCCGCGTACGCGTTGGCGAAGCTCGCCGCCCTCGCGACGCGCG
Source organism: uncultured Steroidobacter sp. (assembly GCA_902826315.1). Lineage (GTDB taxonomy): Bacteria > Pseudomonadota > Gammaproteobacteria > Steroidobacterales > Steroidobacteraceae > Steroidobacter. The sequence goes on along the minus strand of CADEEJ010000262.1, from coordinate 7,605 downwards.
ACGAAATCGCTCTCCAGAAATGCCTTGCAGGCCGGGGTGAAGTAGGGCGCGAGCGCTCGAATGTTGCGCGCGTAGTCCTCTTCACCATTCGTCGGCCAGCGATGCAGCTGCTGGAATACATAGAGCGTGAAGGCGTAGACCGACTCCGGGGGCACATCCCACCACTTGCGCACGCTTCCCGAGCGCAAGTCGGGCGGCACGTGGATCGTGAGATCCCGCGGCGCGGCCCACCAACCGAGCGTGAGAAAGAGCGCGAGCAGTAAGAGCGCGCTCGCGGTGAGCCGCAGCGTCTTCACATGCGCCTGAAGGTGCGCGACCTCGTTGCGGAAGCGACTCATGGGTGCTTCGTCCTGCGTGTGGTCCAGACGCCTGAGCGCGTGATGAGATCACTTGCCCCGACGTACGCCCTTGCAGCTGCAACGCGCTGCGCCAAGCGCCATTGCATCTGCCGATAGAGCCACGTGTCCGGTCGTCCGCGCTTCAATCGCCGCAACAGGCCGCCGCCTGCGAAGAGCCCGATCGCGACAAAAAGTACGGCCATCGTCGGGGCGAGGGGGAAGCTCCCGAATAGGATGGCCAGCACGATGCCAAGGCCCAGCCCGCAGGCGGCGGACAAACTGACGGTGATCCACAGCTCGTCGGCGGTGAGACCGCGCACGATGACGGGCTGGCGATTGAGCCGATGCGGGAGAAACATCACCGTTGTCTCCCGCCGCCCACGCGCTTCAAGCGACATGATGGGTGTCCGCTCGTCACAGGATTTCCGTGGCGGTCGTGAGCAGCCAAATGCCGATGACGAGCAAGATGGCGCCGGCCGCGGCGGTCAACCCGAATTCACCCCAGGTCTTTCTGCCCGTGTGGATCTCCGAATACGTCGTATAAGCGTGGTAGCACACGCCAATGAACATCGAGGAGATCACCAGAAGCGCCACGAGCAACACGATGTCGAAGCCGTAGTTCTGCAGCGTCTCCAGGATCCCGCCGGCGCCCCGCGAGGGGTCTTCGATCGTCGGCAGGTCGGCGTGAGCCAGCGGTGTGAGCGTCAGGCACAGAAGCGCGAAGGCGGCGGAGACAGAGGAAAAGCGACGACGATCCAACAATACCGGTTTCATGGCCAATCACCTTTGAGGTTAGGAGAGCAGGAGGAAGGTCAGAGCGAGATACATCGCGACGAAGCGCACGATGACGAGAAGAAACTGCCGCGCAGAGAGCGTCGACTCGGCCCAGCCGACGTAAGCCGTGCGCATGGCCCATACGCCCCAGAGCAGCAGCACGGCGAACACTGCGCCGAAGAACAGGAATTCCGAATCGCTCGGCGTGAAGCCGCCGTTGCTCACGAATGCGGTGAGCTGGTCGGCACTCATGGCGTAGCCGCCTCGCGCCGGTAGTTAGCTTGGAGCGCTTGGAGGTCGCGCGGCTGCGCACGCGGCGGGACTAGGTAGTCCTCGACTCCGGCGCGCACACGCGCGAGGTCGGCGCGCAGCCGCGCGTAGTCAAAGTGATATCGCGTGCCCGACGCTGGGGCAGCGGACTCGCTCTCCCGAGTGAGACGTTCGATCGCATCGAACTCGCGAAGGATCGCAGCGAGACGCTCGCGCTCGATGGACTCGTCGCTCGCAGATGACGAAAGGCACGCGATGAGACTCAACGCCAGTGCAAGCACGCTGCGTCGGCGCATCGCAAGTGCTATCGGCTCATTGGTCATGTCTCACCTCACGGCTCCGCAATAACGAGGGCGTGATGGTGATCAGGGGCGTAGGCAGGCGCCGCAAAGAATCCGATTTCGCGCGTACCCGAATTCTTGCACGTCGGTGGCTAGAGATACTTCTTGAAGCTCGCCGCTGTGAGGTTCACGGCGAGCCCAAGCAGCGCGGCGCTGGGCAAGAGAATCGCAAGCGGGTGCACACTCACTGGGAGGGCGAGGTAGGCCACCCAGGGCAGGAGTGCGAGCGGCAGAATGAACGCTCTGGCGCGATGATGGACGAAGCCTGATTCGTAGACGGCGCCGAAGCGGCGAATATCTCGGCGTACCAGGCCATCGACAAAGCCGACGAATGCGCTCAGCACAACGAGCGGCAGGGTGAGGGTCAGGACGGCAAGGCGCGCGAGGAACGTGAGCACGGTGTAGAAGCTCGCGCGAACATAGGTCTCAAGATCGAGATGGAGCGCAGTCGTAAAGTGCTTCAGTCCTCCGCCTTGCGCGGCGTGCTCACGGGCGCGCTCGGCGAGCTCAGCCGCTTTCTCGAGGAGGCCCGAATCGACAAAGAGCATCTCAAAGGCGCGTTCGATGAAGTGCTCGGCATCCCGCGCGGGGGAGGGGCTCATGAGGCTCTGGGTGAACTCGGAGGAGAGTTGCCCAAGTTCGAACTCGAACATCTGCTGCGCGTGGTGCCAGCTCTCCTCGGGCCAAAACCAGTGCACACCGATGCACTCGATCAGGATAGACAGCAGAAGCGACCCGCAGAGAATTCCGAACGCTTGAAGCGGTAGCGCGACAAGCCGGCCGACGAACGTGCGCCGTCGCGGATCGCTGCGCGTTGAGAGAGACGCATCGCCGCTCATCTAAGTCCGCTTTCGGCGATGCCTCTTGCGGTGGTTTCGGCCGCTTCAGTCATCGGCTCGACTTCCAGAGGGGCATGCATTTCCCACCACGGCTCAGTGTCGGCATAGCGCTCACGCATCCCTTCGATGAGCTTGCGCATGCTTTGCGGCAGCCAATCATCCGGGTCGGGTTGCGGCAGCGGCATGCGGATCTTCCAGAGTTGCCCGCCCTCGAGCAGCGCAAAGGCTTGTCCCTTGGGAAGCGCGACGATGTGTCCGGGCTCAATCAGCGGCACGGTCGTCGCGGCAATGCGCTCCTGGGTATTGGACGTAAACGCGGACTCACCTTGGGGATCCGAGCTATCGGTGACGGAACTGGCAAGCGCGGTGGTGAAGATATCCACTGGCGGCAGCTGGCGGGTCAGAAGCTCCGCGGTCTCGGTCTCGCGCACGCGAAACATGATGAGGTTGTTGAAGTTGCCGATGACTTGGCCGGCCTTGGCGCGATTGCCGATGCGCGCTTCGATGTCACTCAAGGTCTGAGCGTAGGCGGTGATTTGAAGCCCGGCGCCGCCACCCTTGTTGACCATCGGGATGAATTCATCACCCATGAGCTCGTTGAACTCATCCGCATGCACGTTGATTGGAATCTTCACGTGACCCGCATCGACGGGCAGGCCGTCATCAATGCCGAACTTGAAGATGTGACCCAGAACCGAGACCAGGTCGCTGAACATCGAGTTGCCGACCGCAGCGGCAACTTCAGGCTCTGAGAGCGCGTCGAGCCCGATGTAGACGACGCCGCGCTGGCGCACGACCTGCATCCAATCGAAGATCGGTCGTGGGTCCTTGAGATCGGAGTAGTTGGGTGCCAGGAGCTGGGCGATCTTTCCGGTAGTCAGCTTCTCGAGGAGCGGCAGGAGCGAGGCGACGATCTTGTCGAAGTACGTGCGGTCGTAGCGCACCGCCGAGCGCAGTCCATCGAGCACCGGATCGTAAAGACGCGCCTGGGCAAGGTACTGTTCGATCGCGACGACGCGCTTCTCGCGACCCTGCATGTGACGCGGGATCGTCTTCTCGTTGAGTGTGCCTTCGATCCTGACGATGCTCTCCCAGGCCTTCGGCTGTGTTTTCGCAAAGTAGGCGTGGGCGTACTCGATGAAAAGAGCGTCGATGTTGATGACGTGACGCTGGATGAGCAGGTAGTCGGGACGCTGCCCCAGCTCGACCAGTGCCCGCGCGATGATGTTGACGAAACGCCAGGCGAATTCCTTGAATGCCGCCGAATCGCCTTCACCACTCAATTGCCCGGAGATGCGTGTGGCGACTTCCGAGATGCGCCCGAAGCGCCCCACCGCGTTATAGCGAGCGCTCACCTCGGGCCACCCCAAGTGAAAGACATAGAACTCGCCTTCACGACCCGCCCGCTTCGCTTCGGCATACATGCGCTTCAGGAGGTCAGGGTCCCCCTTCGGATCGAAGACGATGCACACTTCACCGCGGCGGATGTCCTGCGTTAGGAAGAGCTCGGCAAGGCGAGTCTTACCGACCCGAGTGGTGCCGAGAACGAGCGTGTGTCCGACGCGCTCGCGAAGCGGCAGCGAGACATCCACCTCATGCGGCTCGATCCCATGAAGGCGCGGCAGCCCGCCCACCGGCGGCAGCGGGCGAAGCGGGTTGAGCGCATGGTCAATGCTCGTGAGTCGCGCGAGTGCTGAGAAGGGCGCCGGCGCAAATTCCAGCCGCGCTTCCAGGCGTCGTGTCCAAAGGAACCACCGCGGGGGTTCGACGTAGCGGCGAAACTCTGGCCGATACGTCTGAAGCAAGCGCTGGGTATGGCGCGATTCCCAGCGAAACCCTCGCCCAATGAATAGACGCTCGTGGCTCACCGGCACCGAGCGGCTCGCCATCACATACCGTCGGAGCCTGCGGATATTGCGCCGGTAACGCAGGATCGTGAGCGCCTGGTGTAGGCGCACCGTTCCAACCATCAGGAAAGGCACCGCCGCCCCTATCCCGATAAGAGGGTTGAGCGCGATAGACCAGGGTGCTACGAGACAGAGTGCAGCGGCGAGCCCGCAAACGGTGACGGAGTGAAGCTCGACCGCGGGTCGCAGCAGGACTTCAACCGACAGTGCGCGCGGCATGTCATGGCTCGATCGCGGTCGGCGTAATCAGCACCGGGTAATGGCGAATGCCGAGCCGCTGCGCAAGATCGTCCGCCGAGGCGGGGGCGAGTGTGAGTCCAGGGGCGAGCTGTCGAAGCGCGTGAAGGTCGGTCGCGGTGCTCACCTCAACGACGAAGCCGATCGCGTGCAGTGCATGCAAGGCATTGCGCCGCGCCAGGAGCCAAGCGCGTGAGGTCGCATCATCGCCGATCAGAAAAAATGGGCTTAAGCCTGCCATGGCAATGACGCGGGCTTTCTCCGTACCCACAGAGAGACGCGCGGAGTGCACGGGCAGCATATCGGCTTCGCTGTAGCGATCCTTCGGGAAACGAGGCGTGGGCAGCGTGCGCGGAGCGTCCGATTCTTGGTGCGTACGCGCTTGCAGATTGAGCGCTCGGTAGTAGGGCAGCGCCGAGTCGCCGCCGTGATCCGCAACGACGATGGGCGCATCGCTCGCTCCGGCTCCACAACCGAAGCCGAGCGCGAAAGCGATGAGTGTGCTGACGCGTGCGGGTGTTCGCCTCATCATGGCCCGCGTCCGTTCGTGAATGAGCTCGTATTCCGTGAGGTGGTCAAGCGCGCAAGGTGCTGCTCTACACTTTGCCGATAGCGGCCGGCGGGCTCTCCGCCCGCGGGACGGTGATACCGACCGACGGCAACGAGCCAGTCATCGCCCTCGCGATGATGCTCGCGCAGGATCGATGCGCAGATCGCAAGGTTGCGATAGGGATCGAGCAGATCGCAGGGCCTTTCCACTCGATGACCGTGATAGCCCACGTTGATCTGACTCAAGCCGACGTCGATGCGCGTCCGCGGCCAGGCACCGAGCGCGGCGTCGAGCGCTGCGCAGGCTTGGTGCCGCGTTTGGAAGCGGTAGGGACGTCCGGCGACATTCAATGTCCAGGGCCACGGGATGAGTTGCCCGCGCCATCTCATCCCGCTCTCCTGAAGGGCTACGGCGAACAGCACGACAACGGGTATCCGTGCCTCGATCGCGGCGGTCTGATAGGCAGCCGGTGGCCGCTCCTGCGCCGTCGCGCTGCTGGAGAGGAGCGCCAGCAGGAGCAGCGCTGGCAACGCGCGTGCTATTCGCGTTGCCATTGTCCATTCACCTGGCGCAACAACGCGGGGAGCGCCCCGCCATCGCCGACTTGAAGCCACCGGCCCGCATCGTGATTGAGCGTGATCGTGCGCGCATGCACCTTCTTCGGGTCAATCCCGATGCGGCTCGCCCAAGCGCGAATCGCGCCATCGTCCCCGCGGGTGCCGACCATGTAGAGATCGAAGGGACGGCCCACGGCCTGAAGCGCCAGCACTCGTGTATCGCACGCCGGACATTCAGCCTTGACGAAGACGGCAATACGCGCGTCGTTCGCGCTGCCAGGCACTCCGTGTTGCGGCTCGCCGAGTTGGGTCAGCCGCACGCGAGGTAGATTCGGATGCAGTTCCTTCCAGGCTTCATCGTATGCGCGCTGGTACGCGAAGAGTTTTTCGACTCGCACCCCTTCCATACGTGCTTGCAGCTGTGCGTATCGTTTGCGCTCTTCCTCCGAACGCGCTTCGATGCCGAGCGCAGTGAGTGGATCGAGGTTGGGTGAGTAGATGCCAAGCGGACCGTGCATCAGTTCTCGATAGCGCGTCCATTCCTCGCGCTTCAATCCCCACGCCTCGGCGCGGCGCTGCTCCTGCCGCGCATCGATCGTCGCCTGTGATTCCGTTTGCGTCACGCGCGTTGCGCTCGATGCCGTCGTCGCGCTCTGCGCATGTGCGTTGCGCGAAGGCGCGATTGCGAGCACAACGAAGACGACAAGCGCCACGGATCCCGGGCGAGTCATTGCGGCACGCTCAGCCGCTGAATCTGTCCGTCGACGCGAAACTCCGCGACGTCGCGCTCCAGGCGCTCGAGTATCCAGTCCCCCTCTCGGTCGCCCGGGCGAAGCGTGCGCGCTTGTGCGATGGAAGACACGTTCGCGGGCACGATCGACAGGAATCGCTCGCCGCCACGAAGCTCAATGCCCAGAGGCAAGAACGGCGGATCGAGCTTTGCTGCAGGGGATGAGACAGCGTGAGTCGAAGCGGTCGGGGTCGGCGCTGCGGCGCTCGTCGTCGGCTTGCGCAGCACCCGGAAGAGTCTCGTCTCCAAGACGTCCATCCGGTCGGTGAGGCCGGTGAGATCGTGCGCGCTGGCGCAGGCGAGCACGCCACCTTCGAGCGCCGACCATCGCTCCTCCCAATGCGCTTCGAGCGTTGTGACGCTCGCCTCGCTGGCTGCGCGCGGCGCGCTCTTGAGCGAGCGCACCTCACTCGCCAGGGATGCGTATTCGGATGAGAGTTTGGTCACAGCCGAAGCGTGTTCGCTCGCTCGCATCGACTTCTCGAGTCGAGAGAGGCGGGCATGATCGACACCCAAGACGATGCCGAGTACCACGAGAAGCGTCAGCGCCCCGATCACCGCGGCTGCCCTCCTGCGCGGGGACCGTGCCGGCTCGCTCATGGCTTCACTCCCGATGCGAACGTTTGGCTTCGATCGGCGGGCGCGAAGCAGACCTGACGAGTCGCTTCATCGAACGCAAGCTGCCAGGCTGGCCCAGCCAGGACTTCGAGCGCTTCGCGCAGCGTGATGGGTCCCAATTGCAGATGCGCTGCAGGAAGCGGCAGCGTCTCAAACCGGGCGAGTGCCTCACCTTCACAGACGCTGTAGCCCGATCGCAGCAGGACGTAGCGCAGCATGTCGGCGACGCTGGTCGGCAGCCCTTGCGGCGCCGTCACATCGATCACCTGACGCAGGAGGTCGCGCTGCGCTTGATCGGGGGTGATCTCAACGAGCGTGTATCGAGGCGAGCGCACAGCCGAAATCACAGGAGCGCTTGCCGGGATGGGAACGGCCGCGGATTCG
>CADEEJ010000261.1 GCA_902826315.1 uncultured Steroidobacter sp. | reverse complement strand
CGATCCTGGTCAGCGCCATCCGGCAACGTCGCGCCGATCGCGAGCTAGGTCAGCTCCGCTGGGCGCGCCCGGCGCTCGCGCTGAGCGGCGTACTGCTGCTGCTATTCATCCTTGTCATCGGGGGCATTCTCGCCGGCGGCTTCGAGGGTCTGATCTACAAGATCCCGCCATCGCTGTATTTCGCGCTGACACTGCCGCTGCTCGCGGTCCCGTTCGCACTGCTCGCGGCGTGGTTCACGGTCCGCGTCTGGAGCGCCGGCACCTGGACGGTCGGCGCGCGCGTGCACTATTCGCTCGCGGCCGTGTCCGTGCTCGTATTCCTCCTGGTTCTCAACTACTGGAATCTGATTGGCTACCGTTTCGGCTGAACGGCAGGCGTCGATCGTCAGTTCGCTGACGGTCGACGTGCCGAGCCCGTATTTGCTGTTCCTGGGCGACACCACCGAGCTGCCGTACGCGAAGACGGCGCTCGGGCTGCGCGACTGGGCGCCGGAAAAATGTGTCGGCGAGTACGCGCTGCCCGGTGCGACGGTGTCGACCGGCTTGACGCGCCTGACGCCGGCCGAAGCGCACGCACGCGGCGCGCGCTCGCTGGTAATCGGTGTCGCGAATCGCGGCGGCACGCTGAATCCCGAGTGGCTGCCCGCGTTGATCGAATCGCTGGAAGTCGGGCTCGACGTCGTCAGCGGCATGCACGCACGCCTCGCCGACAATCGCGAGCTCGACGCCGCAGCACGGCGGCTCGGACGCCGGCTGATCGATGTGCGTCGTCCGCCCGCAGGAATTCCAATCGCATCGGGTCGCAAGCGCAGCGGCCAGCGCCTCCTCACTGTCGGCACCGACTGCGCGCTCGGGAAGAAGTACACGGCGTTGGTGCTGGCTCGCGAGTTTCGTCGGCACGGCGTCGACGCCGACTTCAGAGCGAGCGGCCAGACCGGAATCCTGATCGCGGGCACCGGCATTCCGCTCGACGCCGTGGTCTCGGACTTCGTTGCTGGCGCGGCCGAGCTGCTCAGCCCCGATGCCGATGACGATCACTGGGACGTGGTCGAGGGCCAGGGCTCGCTGTTCCATCCGTCGTACGCGGGCGTCTCGCTCGGGTTGCTCCATGGGACGCAGCCCGACGTCATCGTGATGTGTCACGAAGAACGCCGCGAGCGCACGCTCGGTCTCGAAGATTTTCCGCTGCCGTCGCTCGAAGCGGCGATCGACATGAATCTGCGGCTGGTGCGGCGTACGAATCCCCGCGTGCGATGTGCCGGCGTTTCTCTCAATACATCGGGGCTCGACGCGTCACAGGTGCGCGCCGTGCTTGCCGAGCGCCAAGCGCAGCTCGGCATGCCGGTCGCGGATCCGCTGCGCAGCGGGCCGGAGCTGGAGGAGCTGGTCGTATCATGCCTGTCACCCAACCCGTCCCGCGCTTGACGCTGCAGGTCGATGTCGAGAAGTGGCCGCTGAAGGCGCCGTTCCGCATCACCGGCTACACGTTCGTCGAAATCAACGTCGTCGTCGCCTCGATTTCCTCTGGCGGCTGCACCGGGCGCGGCGAAGCCGCAGGCGTTTACTATCGCAACGAGAACGCGGATTCGATGGTGGCGCAGATCGAAGCCGCGCGCGCCGGCATCGAGGCGGGTATCGATCGCGAAGCCCTGCGACGCCTGATGCCGGCTGGCGGCGCGCGTAACGCCGTCGACTGCGCGCTGTGGGATCTGGAATCGCGCCTCACCGGCGTTCCCGCGTGGAAGATCGCGGGTCTCAAGCCACCGGTGCCGCTCGTCACGACGTTTACGCTCGGCGCTGAAGACCCCGAGCAGATGGCGCGAACTGCCGTTTCCTACACGGGCGCGCAAGCCATCAAGATCAAACTGACCGGCACGCCGATCGATGCCGATCGCGTACGCGCCGTGCGTGCGGCCCGTCCTGAGGCGTGGCTCGGAGTCGACGCCAATCAAGGCTTCACTCGCGCATCGCTCGCCGACCTCATGCCGACGCTCCTCGACGCGCGCGTCGGTTTGATCGAGCAACCGTTCCCGATCGGTCGCGAAGCGGATCTCGACGGCCTGAGCTCGCCGATTCCGATCGCTGCCGACGAAAGCGCGCAGGATCTGCAGGATGTCGCCGGACTCGTCGGCCGCTTCGACATCGTCAACATCAAGCTCGACAAGAGCGGCGGCCTCACCGAAGGACTCGCAATGGCGCGCCAGGCGCAGGCGCTCGGCCTCGGCGTGATGGTCGGCAACATGACGGGCACCGCACTCGCGATGGCGCCATCAGCGCTCGTCGGGCAGTTGTGCCGCATCGTCGACCTCGACGGCCCGATCTTCCTGCGCAACGACCGTTCGCCGGGCGCCGTGTATGAGAACGGCACGTTCTGGTGCGCGCCCGAAGTCTGGGGCGGCGGTCGGTGACCAAAGATTGGTTCGGCCAGCCGCGCGGCCTGACGATCCTGTTCCTCACCGAAATGTGGGAGATGTTCTCCTACTACGGGATGCGTGCGCTGCTCGTCTACTACATGGTCAAGCAGCTCGCGCTCACGCAACAGCGCGCCTCGCTCGTCTACGGTTTGTACACGGCGTTCGTGTACTTCACGCCGATCGTCGGCGGCGTCGTCTGCGATCGCTGGCTCGGGCGGCGCAACTCGGTGCTGCTCGGCGGCTCGATCATGGCGATCGGCCATTTCATGATGGCGTTCGAGTCGCTGTTCTTCGTCGCGCTCGCGACGATCGGCATCGGCAACGGCTTGTTCCTGCCGAGTCTGCCGAGCCAGATCAACGGCCTGTACAAGCCCGACGACCCGCGTCGCAAGACCGCATACAACTACTACTACCTCGGCGTGAATGTCGGCGCGTTTCTCGCCCCGCTCGGCTGCGGCACGATCGGCGAGTTATACGGTTGGCATTGGGGCTTCACGCTCGCCGGCGTCGGCATGGTGAGCGGACTCTTCATCTATATCTTCGGCAGCCGCTACTTGCCGCCCGAGCCGCTGCGTGTCGCACCGGCACAGTCTGCCGCTCGCAGCCACTGGTACGAAGCAGGAATCACGCGACGCTTCGCATTGCTCGCAGGCATCTGCGGCGTGGTCGTCGTGTTTCGCGGCGCCTACGAGCAGATCGGCAACACGCTGCCGCTGTGGATCGAGCACGTCGATCGCACGGTCGGCGCGTTCACGATTCCGATGACCTGGTTTCAGTCGCTGAACCCGTTGTTGGTGTTCACGCTGACGCCGTGGTTCGTCGCGCGCTGGGTGCGACATGCGCGCGAAGGGCACGAGCTCACGTCGGTCCGCAAAATGGCCATCGGTGCCGGCGGCGTCGCGCTCTCATATCTACTGCTCGCGGCAGTCGCGGCGTTCAGCGACGGCGGCGTCGTGGCGGAAGGCTGGATCTGGCTGGTGGCCTTCTTCATCGTCATGACGGCCGGCGAGCTCTACATCCTGCCGATCGGTCTCGGCTTGTTCGGACGCCTCGCGCCCGCGGGATTCACCGCCACGACCATCGCGCTGTGGTTTCTCGCAGCATTCTTCGGCAATCTGCTGGCCGGTGCTTTCGGCACTTTGTGGAGCAGCTTGTCGCCGCCCCAGTTCTTCGCCGCGACGGCGGCCATTGCAGCGTTGTCCGGCGCGCTGCTGCTAGCGTTCAATCGGCCTGCGCAAACCGCTGAAGAGGGATCCGCATGAGCATTCGACTCCTGTCAGTCGCCGTCGCCGCACTGGTTGCCTCTGCAGCTCTGGCAGACGCCCCGCAGCCGGAACCTGTGCCGCTCACCGCCGCCGATGCCGCGGCATTCCTGGACGGCATGCTGCCCTCCTCCATGGCGATCGGCGATATCGCCGGCGCGACCGTCGCGATCGTCAAAGACGACGCACTGTTGCTCACTCGGGCATACGGCTTCGCAGACGTCGAGAAACGCACGCCCGTCTCCGCCGAACAGACGCTGTTCCGCCCCGCTTCGATTTCGAAACTGTTCACCTGGACCGCAGTGATGCAGCAGGTCGAGGCCGGCAAGCTCGACCTGGATCACGACATCAACGAATACCTCGATTTCAAGATCGAAGGCTACGGCGGGCAACCGATCAAGCTGCGTCACTTGCTGACGCACACCGCGGGTTTCGAAGAATCGCTGCTCGATCTGCTCGTCGAAGATGCGAGCAAGGTAAAGCCGCTCGGCGAAGCGCTGAAAGACGGCGTGCCCGCGCGAATCTATCCGCCGGGCACTGTGCCCGCGTATTCGAACTACGGCGCATCGCTCGGCGGCTACATCGCTGCCCGCGCTGCCGGCATGACGTTCGAGCAATACATCGAGGAGCGGATCTTCAAGCCGATGAGGATGGAGCACTCGACCTTCCGGCAACCCGTGCCCGAGCCGCTGCTCGCGCATCTGTCGAACAGCTACGCCACTGCATCGTCGCCAGAACCCGTGTCGTTCGAGTTCGGATCCGACGCACCCGCCGGCGCACTGTCCTCGACTGCGCCCGACATGGCGCAATTCATGATGGCGCACTTGAACGGCGGCATCCTGCCCGGCGGCGACGAATCGAATCGCATCCTGAAGCCAGAGACCACGGAGCTGATGCACAGTGTGGCGAATCGTCCTGCGCCCGGCGTCGACGCGATGGCGCTTGGTTTCTACGAGCAGCATCGCAATGGCGTGCGTGCGATCGCGCACGGTGGTGACCTGACCGCGTTCCACAGCGAACTGGTGCTGATCCCTTCGGCGAAGGTCGGCCTGTTCGTTTCGTTCAACAGCAGCGGCAAGGCGGGCTCCGTCTACAAGCTGCGCACCGCGCTGTTCGAAGCATTCATGGACCGCTACTTTCCGCGCCAGGCGCCGGCGGAGGATGCGCCGCCAGCCGACGCGAAGGCACACGCGGCTGCAGTCGCTGGCCCCTATGAGGCCAGTCGCCGCGCCGAGAAGAGCCTCTTCAGCTTCTTCTACATGTTCGGCCAGTCGGCGGCGACGGCGAACGCGGATGGCACGATCCAGGTCGGCGGCCTGACCGGGCTCAACGACGAGGAGAAGAAATTCCGCGAGGTCGCGCCGTGGCTGTGGCGGGAAGTCGGCAGCGAGATGCGCCTGGCGGCCACGCGCGACGAGCACGGCAAAGTCATCAGTCTCGTGCCGGACGGCTACGGGCCGATCATCGTGTTCCAGCGCCCGCCGGCGTGGCGCGACAAGCGGTGGCTGCAACCGGCGATTCTCGTCGCCGGGAGTGTCATCGTGCTGGCGCTGCTCGTTCGCGTCATCGGGCCTCTGCGCCGCCGCTTCGCCCGCTCGGCTGTGCCGGCACCGGTCGCCGACCGGAATCGGCGGCGTTCCCTCGCCGCGATCCTGCTCTGCTTCGCATTCATCGCGCTGGCAGTGACGGTGCTGCTGATGTTCTCCAGCCAGTCCTTCTGGGTCATCTCGTCCGACGCCCGTTGGTTCGTGCGATTGCTGCAGCTGTCGGCGCTGGCCGCCGTCATCGGTGCGGTAATCTCGGTCGTCGCCGCGGTCGATACGTGGCGCGCACCGACCCGCAAACTCTCGTTGTCGATCGGCAGGACAGTGCTGGCGGCCTCCTGCCTGGTGTGGGCGTACGTGGCAGTGGCCTTCCACTTCCTGGCATTGCGGCTGCAGTACTGAGTATCCTATGCCGCATGAAATCCAAACAGCCGACGCTCGGGACGCTGCTCCGTAAGCTCCGGGCCCGCAACGACTGGACGCTCAAGGAGATGAGCGAGCGGACCGGCATCCCGGTCTCGACGCTCTCCAAGGTCGAGCACGACCGCCTCACGCTGACGTACGACAAGCTGCAGCAGCTCAGTCACCGGCTCAACATCCGCATGTCGGAGCTGTTCGCCGAAAGCGATGCCGTGCCCGACGCGCCGGTCACCGCACGGCGCAGCGTCGGGCGCGTCGACCGCGCGATCCGCGTCAACACCAAGAATTACGACTACTACTACCTGTGCCCGGAGCTGCGCCGCAAGCGCATGATCCCGGTGCTCACGCGCATCCGCGCGCGCAGCGTCGCCGAGTTCGGCGAGCTCGTGCACCACTCCGGCGAGGAATACATCTACGTCATCGAAGGCCGCGTGGAGATCCACACGGAGTTCTACGATCCGATCACGCTCGAAACCGGCGAGTCGATCTACATCGATTCGAACATGGGCCACGCCTATGTCGCCGCCGAAGGCTGCACCGAAGCGACCGTGATCGGCGTCTGCTCGAGCGCCGACGATGGCTTGATGCAGTCGCTGATGAGCCTGCACGCGGACGAGCCGGTCGCAGTGACTGTCGACGATACTGAAGCTGCAAAACCCGAGCGCCCGACGCGCGCGAAGCGCCCGAAAGTCAGGACGACGGCCACACGATCATGACCACGAGCGGAGACACCACCATGACGGCGACGAGACTCGGATTGGCGATCGTTGGAACCCTGTTGCTGGCTGCATGCTCCCGCGAGCAGCCCAGAAGCGCGGTTATTGAGACCGAGCCCACGACGGCCGCCCCTGCCGAGCAGGCCACACCGGCAGAACCTGCACCCGGAGCCGTCGCCCAGGTCGCACCGACCCAAGGCAACACCGTGACGGGCTCGCTCGCGCTGGCATCGTCCTCGGAGGGCGTGCGCATCAGCGGCGCGATCCAGGGTTTGAAACCGAATGCAGAGTTCGGCTTTCACGTGCACGAGAAAGGCGACTGCAGCGCGCCGGATGGCAGCAGCGCCGGCGGCCACTTCAATCCCACGCAGGCCCAGCACGGCAATCCGACCGGCAGCACGCATCACGCCGGCGACATGGTGAACATCAAGTCCAACGCCGAGGGTGTGGCGCAAGTCGACACGACTGCGGCAGGGACGACGTTGAACGGCGACCCGGGCACGGACCTCATCGGCAAGGCGGTCGTCGTGCACGAGGGTCCGGACGACTACACGACTCAGCCTTCCGGCAACTCCGGCAAGCGCGTCGCCTGCGGCGTCATCGCAGCGCCGACCCCGCAGTAACCGGTCGTTCGTGCAGCAGGACGCGCAGCTTCGCCAGCGCGTACTTCTTGCGGCTCAGCACCGTGTCGCGCGGCGCTTCGGTCAGCGCCGCGATGGCTCCGATCCTCATTCCGTCTGCCCATAGCGCGACCACCTGTCGCTGCTCGACCGGCAACCGCCGCATCGCCTTGTAGAGACGCGCATTGCGCTGGCGCTCGTCGAGCGGCTCGGCAGGATCGGGAGCGACACGGTGGATCTGCGCCAGCGTCGCACCGAGGTCCGTCGGCAGCGGCACGCTGCGAGTAGCGGCGAACTTACGCCGGTACTCATCGATGAAGTGATTGCGGGCGAGCGTGCACAGCCAGGTTCGAAAGGCGACGCCAGACGCAGCGGCGAACGCACCCTGCCGAGCGACGTCGATTACCTTGAGCCACGTCTGCTGCGCGACGTCCTCCGCGATGGCACGGTTGCGGCTCAGGCGAGTCAGGAACCGCAGCAACGCACCCCGATTCCGCTCGAACAGGCATGCCAGCGCCGCAAAGTCGCGGTCGCGCTGGAAGCGAAGCATGAGCTGAGCATCCTCGTGGGCCGACATACCCCGGATATCGTGATCCGCGCACGAAACCCGTCAGGCGCTCAGGCGGTGCCGGGTTAAAAAACGACCCATAAGTCAGCACCGCAGCATCCAACGATGGTGCGGTGCTCAGTTATGAGCCGTTTTTTAACCCGGCACCGGTACCGCGCCGGAGGCGCGGAGGTCGTCGATCTGCTGGCGGGAGAAGCCGACTTCGGTGAGGATCGCGTCGGTGTCTTCGCCGGCGCGGCGCGGGGCTTCGGGCGTCTGTGCCGGCGTGCGGCTGAAGC
>CADEEJ010000260.1 GCA_902826315.1 uncultured Steroidobacter sp. | reverse complement strand
GTGACAACAGGATGCGAGGATCTCCGCCTTCGCGACCTGACGCTCGAAGCCCTCAACGGATACTACGGCAGCGTGGAACCGGATCGCGTCGATGATCTCGGGGATGGCCGAAAAGAGATCATTTACTATCTCCTGCCGGAGGGTGACAGAGATGCCAGGCATTGGTCCGGCCACATCGTGTTCTTTCTCTATATTCCCGTTCTGCCACTGTTGTACCCGGATGGTCACCATCAGCTGTCGTACGTGGTCAGGGGCAACACGATCGAGGACTGCATACGGGTGACTCACGCATCGGAAGGTGGCCTCCCGCCTGTCGGGATGTGAAGCGATTTTGTGAGCAGGAGTCAGCAAGCAATGAACACTCGCACCGGCCTCTACCTTCTCATCGGAATGAACCTTGCGCTTCTGACACTCGTACTGGTCCAGCAGGTGCAGCCCGCCTTTGCCGAGGCCGAGCCGGGCATGCTTCGCGGCCGTGGCCTCGAGATTGTCGACTCGCAAGGCCGAGTCCGCGCCAGCATCAGCATCATTCCGCCGGAAAGGTCCGCCTCGGGAGTCGATCAGCCGGAGACCGTGCTGCTTCGTCTCATCACGGAGCGCGGGCGTCCGTCAGTGAAGATCGCGGCGACCGAACGAAGCTCCGGGTTGAGCTTCGCGGGACCAACGGGTACGCGCGACACGTACGTGATTCTGCAAGCCGAAGGCAACGTGAGCTCGTTGAAGCTGCGAAACGAGAACGGGCATGAGCAGGTCACAACACCCGATCAACCTGGTCCACTCGTCGACCGTTAGACTGCCACAGCCGATTCGCACTCCCTCTGGCGGATCGATCCGTGCTCAGCTCCTGACCAGCGAACGCGTCAAGTAAGATGGGGTGCCATACTCCGGGAGTTCTCACGTGGATTGGAACAATCGAACGTACGCCCCCGCACCCTTGAAGGAATCTGCGCACCTTTCCGGCCTGGAAGTCATGCGCAAGATCGCGACGTGTGAATTTCCCGATCCGCCCATCTGCAAGCAACTCACCTTTCGCCTGACGGAAGTCGCCGAAGGCTTCGCCGTGTTCGAGGGCGAGACAGGGCCGCACTTGATGAATCCGATGGGTGGCGTGCACGGCGGATGGGCGCTGACGCTGATCGACAGCGCGACCGGTGTCGCCGCGCACACGACGCTCCCACCGGGGAAGATTCACGCGACCATCGAAACGAAGGCCAATTTCTCTCGCCCGATCCGCCCCGACACCGGCAAGGTGCGTTGCGAAGCGCGCGTCGTTTCGGCCGGGCGCAGCGTGATCTCGTGCGAGGCGAAGGTTTTTGACACCACCGGCAAAGTGCTCGCGCACGGTACGTCGACGGTCATGGTTCTCGACGCGCCGGTATGAGCTCCCTCGGCTCATGACCACTGTAGTTCCCGCTCTGCCGGCAGTCGCCTTGGCGCTATTGCCTGATCCGTTCTATCAGGCAATCGCTGTCGATCATTCCTCCGAAGCCGCGAAATTGCGCCTGCTCGAGCGCTACTTCGAATACTCGCTTCTCGAAGCTCAGCGCACGGGCCGGTGCGTGATCGCGCAGAGTCCCGAGCATGGCGCAGCTGCCTGGCTGCTACCGCGAGATGAAAAGGCAGATGCGCTCGAATCGCAGGCCAAGCTCGCCTTCATGGAGCAGCTGCTGGGTCCTGCTGGCTTCCGTAACTACCAAAGCATCTTGTCTTTCATGTCTCCACGCGCGGCGCGTCATGTCTCTGAGGATGCCTGGTATCTCTCGATCATCGGCGTTCATCCGTCTGCGCAAGGAAAAGGTATTGGCCAGGAGTTACTCGCGCCTACGCTCAGCGAAGCCGATGAGAGTCACGCAACCTGTTATCTCGAGACCTTCACACCGAGGAGCATCGGCTTCTATACGCGCTTGGGGTTCAAGTCGGCCGCGAGTTTCGAGGAACCGACCACGAGCTCGACATACGTGCTGATGCGGCGTGACGCGTCTCACGAGAAAATCTCGAACGAAGTGAGACGCTGACAACACGAATCTCGTAACTCTTCCGAATACCTCGCGCTGAATTCCGATCGCACGTTCGACATCGTCTCGCGGGTGTTGACAGACGGCATGCAGCGCGCGCACTTTATTCTCCAGCTAAAGAACAAACTCTGATCGGCGACACGAAGAGAATGTGTCAGCGACTGCAACTCCCACGCGAGGCAGTCGCAGCTACGGAAGACGAAAGAGCTGCGGGGAGGAACACGGACCATGTACGTGAAGGAATCACTTCGACGCACTGCGCGCGCAGCTGTCGTCGCACTGCTTCTGGTCGCGCCATTGCAGACGGTGACCTACGCAGCCACCGTCAGTTATCAGCACGACTCATATGGACGTGTCTCGAAAGCGACGTACAGCGATGGAACGATCGTCGACTATTCGTACGACGACAACGGCAACCGCACTGCTAGCGTCGTAACTCCGGGCACTCCCATTCCGCCTGATACGACGCCACCGACTGTTCCCGGAACGCCCACCTTCAGTAGCATCACGGGCACTTCTGCGACAGCAAGCTGGACTGCAGCCACAGACAACGTTGCAGTTACCGGCCACGACTATCGCCTGAACGCCGGCAGCTGGCAGTCGATCAGCAACGTCCTGACTCGCAATCTCACGGGTTTGAACTCTGCAGCGACCTACACGTTCGAGCTGCGCGCGCGGGACGCCGCGGGCAATCTCAGTGCGTCGAGCTCCGGAAGCTTTTCGACCCCGGACACTACCGCACCGAGCGTACCGACCAATGTGAGCGCTTCATCCAGCGTCTCGACCACGGTCAATGTGAGCTGGACAGCGTCGACAGACAACGTTGGGGTGACTCAGTACAAGGTGTTCCGCAACAGCAGCCAGATCGGGACGAGCGCCACGACGAGCTACACGGACAGCACGGTCTCGGGCAGCGTCGCTTACTCGTACAAGGTCAGCGCGCGCGATGCAGCCAGCAACGAATCGGCGCAATCAGCTGCGGCCAACGTAACAACGCCAGACACGATCGCGCCCACCATACCGGCGGGCCTCTCTGCAGCGGCGGCGAGTCCGTCACGGATCAATCTTTCCTGGGGCGCTTCGAGCGACTCCGGTGGATCCGGCCTCGCGGGGTATCGCGTATTTCGCGGTGGCTCGCAAATCGCTACTACGACTGCGACGAGCTACAGCGATACGGGCCTCGCCAGCAGCACGGCCTATTCGTACACGGTTGCTGCATACGACACCGCGACCCCGACCAACACGTCCGCTCAGTCAAATGCAGCAAGCGCGACGACCTGGGCCGGCGTTACCGCGTCGCTGAGCTTGACGCTATGGCGCTTCAAGCTCCAAGGATCGAATGTGACTGTCGATCCAGACGTCGTCTGCACGCCTTCCGGAGGATCGGGAACCGGGTACACCTACTCCTGGCAGTACGTCTCCGGCGATACGCAGACGTCGATCAA
Source organism: uncultured Steroidobacter sp. (assembly GCA_902826315.1). Classification (GTDB taxonomy): domain Bacteria; phylum Pseudomonadota; class Gammaproteobacteria; order Steroidobacterales; family Steroidobacteraceae; genus Steroidobacter. The sequence goes on along the minus strand of CADEEJ010000260.1, from coordinate 4,386 downwards.
CGGTGCGAGCGCGAGCACGGTGACCTGGTCACGCTCCTTGCCCAACAACGGGACCTTCGAGTCGGTATGGCGCTGCGTCGTGACGGATAACAGCGGCAATACCGGCCAGAGCCCGACAGTTCTGGTTCGGTTCGTCAAACAGGGATTCCAGTAGACCCATCCTGGAACAGGGGACTCCGATGCGATCGATGCTCTTGGTCCTGTCGACGCTTGCGCTGACCGTTGCTCATGTCGATGCGTCCGCCGCAACCGGCCGCACGCCCGGCGACTTTGACGTCTCCGCGACGGGAGAGGCGACGTACGCGATCCCCATCGCGGCTCCGCCGGGTGTCCGCGGGTTGACCCCGCAACTGGCACTCACCTACGCCAGCCGCAGCCGGCAATCGATTGCGGGCATTGGCTGGAACATTTCCGGTGCGATGGCGATCGTTCGTTGCGCCAGCACAGTCGCGCAGGACGATGTCGCGCGCAATGTGACCAACAGCATGCAGGATCGCTTCTGCATCGACGGCAACAAGCTCCGATTGGTCTCGGGCACGTACGGCGGCAACAATTCCGAGTACCGCACCGAGATCGAGACGTTCTCGCGGATCAAGGCATTCGGCACGGCGGGCAACGGTCCGGCCTACTTCGTCGTGGAGGGCAAGGACGGGCTCATCTACGAGTTCGGCAACACCACGGACTCGCGGATCATCGCCAAGGGTCTGACGACGGCGCGATCCTGGGCGCTGAACCGCGTGCGCGATCGCGACTACAACGAGATCAAGTACCAGTACATCCGGGATCTGTTCGGCGCCTACCGCCTCGATCTCGTGACCTATGCCGGCAATTCGCAGCAGGGCACGACGGCGATCTACAGCATCGATCTCGTCTACGAGCCCCGTCCCGAGAATGAGGTCAGGTTTACGTTAGTCGGCAGCGGCAGCATCCGCGAGTACAACCGTCTCGATCGCATCGACGTGCTGTACAACGGCACGACTTTGTATCGTCGCTATGACCTGACGTATGAGCCGGGGTTGTCCGCGGCGAAGCGCAGCCGCCTGTCATCGGTGCTCGAGTGCGCAGGGTCGGGTCCCGAATGCCTGCCGCCGACGACGTTCCTGTACGAAGACAGCCCGGGGCTCGCCCCCGAGACCAATACCGGGACCGTGGTTCCGGTGACTTCGTCCGTGCCGCTCGACGTCAACGGCGATGGGCGCGACGACCTCGTTTATCCGAGCGGCACCGGCCCGTGGATGGTGATGTTCGCCAACAGCTCCGGCAGCTACAGCGCTCCCATCAATACGCTGCAGCCGAGCACCGGCTCGGCCGGCGCCATTCCCTTCGACTATGACGCTGACGGGCGTGACGATCTGCTGGTGCCGTATTCGGGCGGCACGTGGTGGGTACTGTTCGGTTCAGCGTCCGGCCTCTCAGCGCCGCAGAACACCGGTACCGCCACTACAGCCACGGGGACCGGTGCCAACGCGCGTGCGCTCGATATCGATGGCGATGGTCAGGACGATCTGGTCTGGGCCGATCTGACCAACCCTGCGTACGCGGGCGGCGACGCGATTCGCTGGCGCCGCAAGATACCCGGCGGCGGATTTTCAGCGACCGTCCAAGACCTGGTCGCGCCGACGCCCTTGAATCAGGAGATTCCGAGCGGACTGTTCGGCGGCTGGGCGGAACGCATGCAGTCCCGCGTACCCGACTTCAACGGCGACGGCCGCGATGACCTGGCGTTTCTCCACTTCACCCGTCATTTGATCGACGGCACGTCGAACTACCATTTCTTTTTCCGGCTGAAGGTCGTCTGTCCAGGGGTGACGGACTGCCTGACCTCGGCAGCCGGCGTGGCGTCCACGCCGTATTTCGGCGACTTCAACGATGACGCCATGACCGACCTCATCTATTACGACGACGACGGCACCTGGAAGTACCGCTTCAGCACCGGCACCGGTTTCACCGCCGCCGTGAGCGTGGGCACTCTGGACAGCTACAGCAACGCGATGATCGTCGATTGGGACGGCGATGGATATCAGGACGTCCTGATGAACCACTTCGCGTCGTCCACCTGGTATTTCCTGCGGTCCACGGGTGAGACGTTACTGCCGCCGGTGTCGACCGGGGTGAGCAGCGCAGGCACGAACTCCCACGTCGTCACGGACATGAACGGCGACGGACTGAGCGAGCTGGCGTATCGCAGCAGCGGCAATACCTGGCGCTACCAGGCACGGCCGGTCACGTCCGACTATCAGGATCAGCTGGTGACTGCGACCGACGGCTTCGGTGTGTCGGTCACGTTCTCGTATGCGCCGATCACGGGATCGAACGTCTATACCAAGGGCGGCGGAGCTGTCTATCCGCGACGCGATTTCCAGGAGCCGCTCTGGGTCGTCACCGGTCTCACGGCTACGGATGGCAGCGGCACGGGCTCGACGTTCACGCAGACGTTCACGTATGAGGCGGCGCAGTTGGACCTGCCGGGACGCGGCTTCCTCGGCTTTGGCAAGCGAACCGTCGTCGACAGCCGGCTCGGCTACAACATCAAGACGATCGAAACGTACGAGCAGGGCTTCCCGTACATCGGCAACCTCGCGAGCGTCGAGCAGCGGCAGTCCAACGGCACGCGCATCTCGCTGGCAACGAACACCTGGGACAACTTGTCATGGGGCACGGCTGGCAGCACCGAGTATCGCTTTCCGTACGCGCGCGTTCGCGCTGTCGATCAGCATGAGCTGAACGGGACGAAGTTCCGCACCGTCACCACGACCGTTGCGAGTGGGGGTGTCGATCCGACCTCAGGGCTCATTCTCGATTCGACCACCATCACGAGTGACGTGCTCGCGGTGACGAGCAAGACCGAGCGAGTCCTGTTCACCTCGCCGACCAACGACACCACCAACTGGTGCATCGGCCGACCCACCGACGTCGCGATCACCAAGAGTCACACGCTGGCGAATGGTGGGGCGATCACGCGCAGCTTCGATGCGGCCTGGGATGGCGCGAAGTGCCGGCCGACGCAACAGCGAGTCGAGCCGGACGATCCGGCGTGGCGCGTGACAGTCGATTTGGGCTACGACAGCTTCGGCAACGTGAACAGCCAGACCGTCACCGGCGGCGGCGTACCCACGCCGATGCCCGCGCGGACCACGCTGATCAATTGGGGCACACGCGGACATTTCCCGCACTCGGTGACGAATGCTCTCAATGAATTGACCGGGCAAACCTGGAACGAGGCGTTCGGTCGACCGGCGACGCTGACCGATCCCAACGGATTTGTGACGAGCTGGACCTACGACAACTTCAGCCGCCCCGATACGCAGATCCGGCCCGACGGCACGAAGATGAAATGGATCTACGGCAGCGTGTGCAGCAACTGCGGCTCGAAGTATCGGCACCATGTGCAGATGGACGAGACCGACGCGAGCAACAACCTGATCCGGCGCCGCTACAGCTATCTCACGCAATGGAACCAGGTCTTCCTCGAGCGCGTCAGGCTGCTGAGTTCGCAGTACTCGGTTGCGGCGAGCCGCGACTTCGACGCACGCGGCCGCATGACCAAGCAGCTCGTGCCCTATCTCGAAGGTCAGGCCGACGAGGGCAGCCGTCGCTGGACTTACGATCTGCTCGATCGCGTCTCGACGGACGGTCTCTACACTGCGGCCGGCGCGATGGAGCGGCAGAGCTCCTACACGTACAGCGGATTGATCTCGACCGTCACCGATCCACTCAGCCATGCGACGAGTCAGACCCTGGCGGCGTGGGGCGATCTGCTCTCGGTGACCGATGCTCGCGCCGGCGTCACGAACAATCAGTACAACGCGTTCGGCGAGCTCAAGCAGACGACGGATGCGGCGAACAATGTCGTCGCGACGGTGAGCTACATCGATGTGCGCGGGTTCCGCACCGAGATCAATGACAGGAGCATGCGCAAGTGGACGTTCGTGCCCAATGCGCTCGGCGAAATCGTCAGCCAGAAGGACGCGAAAGGGCAGGTCAGCGGCCAGCAGACGACGTTCGAATATGACCTGCTGGGCCGGATGAAGAAGCGCACCGAGCCCGACGCCCAGCCCATGGCCCAGGAGCCCATCCAGACGCCCGCGAACTCGCCCCTGCGAGCCACCCCGATCCGACGCGAGAACACGCTCAACTGGGGCGGCTGAGGTCCACGCAGGAGGCGCCAATGCTCGGGAAGTTCTGGAACCGCGGCGGGCAGGGAAAGCCCGATCAGCCCCAAAAGAGCGAGATGTCCGAGAACCTTGACCAAGACCCGGTGATTCACGAGGCCATCACCCACGCCGCCCCCGACACCGGCGTCGCCAGCTTCGACCAGCTCGGGCAGACCCTGGTCGCGACCTTCACAAAGCGCACAATTTCGGGTGACGAGGCCGTCGCCATCGT
>CADEEJ010000259.1:1891-7967 GCA_902826315.1 uncultured Steroidobacter sp. | reverse complement strand
TCGAGATGAAGGAGAAGAAGGCCCGCGTCGAGGACGCGCTGCACGCTACGCGCGCGGCCGTCGAAGAGGGTGTGGTTCCCGGCGGCGGCGTCGCGCTGATCCGCGCGCAGAAAGCCATCGAGAAGCTGCAGGGCAAGAACGAGGACCAGAACTTCGGCATCAGGATCCTGGTGCGCTCGATCGAAGAGCCGCTGCGCCAGATCGTTGCCAACGCGGGCGAAGACGCCGCGGTGGTGCTGGCGAAGGTGAAGGAAGGCAAGGGCACGTTCGGCTACAACGCCGCCACCGGCGATTATGGCGACATGCTCGAGCTCGGCATCCTCGACCCGACCAAGGTCACGCGCCTGGCGCTGCAGAACGCAGCTTCGGTCGCCGGCCTGCTGCTGACGACGGAAGTGATGGTCGCCGAGGCCCCGAAGGAAGAGGCCGATCACGCACATGGCGCCCCGGGCGGCATGGGCGGAATGGGCGGCATGGACATGTAAAAGCCACCCCAAGAAATCGCGCAAGGGCCGCTTGTTTTGTGACGGCGGCGGAACGATTTCTCGGGGACCCCGGCAAGAAATGGAAGTCGGAGAAAGGCCCCGCGCAAGCGGGGCTTTTCTTTTGTGGCGAATAAATAGCCGATAAATAGGTCGGTGCTCCCTACGATGCCCTCCATCAACCAGGCGCGGCCGGAAGGCCGCCGGAGGATTCAGTGGAAACCGAGGTTCTGATCGTAGGGGCCGGCCCGACGGGCCTGATGCTCGCCAACCAGCTCGCGCGCCGCGGCGTGCGCGCGCTGATCATCGACCGCCATCCCGGCCCGTCTCTGCAGACCCGCGCGCTTGGCGTGCAGGCTCGCACGCTGGAGATCTACTCGAAGCTCGGCATCGCGGAGCGCGCGATCGATCTCGGCAAGCGCGGTAACGGCGCTCACCTGTGGTCGGAAGGGCGCCAGATCGGCCACGTCTCGCTCAGCGATGCTGGCGAGAAGTCGACACCCTATCCCTACATCCTCGTGCTCGGCCAGGACGACAACGAACGCATCATGGGCGAGAAGCTCCGCGAGTTCGGCGTCGACGTGCAATGGAACACTGAGCTGCTCGCACTGGAGCAACACGCGTCGCACGTGATCGCGACGCTGAAGTCACCCGACGGTACGACGCGCAAGATCACTGCAGCGTGGGTTGCCGGCTGCGACGGCGCACGCAGCGCTGTGCGCACGCTGAACGGCATCGATTTCCCGGGCGCGCCTTACGAGCACGTCTTCTTCGTCGCCGACGTCACGGCCACCGGCCGCATGGCTGCGGACGAAGTAAATGTCTATCTGTGGCGCGCAGGGTTTCACCTGTTCTTCCCGATGCGCGGCGAGAATCACTGGCGCATCGTCGGCATCGTGCCGCCGCAGCTGCGCGAGCAGCAGGACCTGACCTTCGATGCGGTCATGCCCCAGTTGCGCGGCCAGGCCGGGACGAGCCTGTCGATCCAGGCGTGCTCCTGGTTCTCGACCTATCGCATTCACCATCGCGCAGCCGCTCGTTTCCGCGATCGCCGCTGCTTCCTGCTCGGTGACGCCGCACACGTGCACAGCCCGGTCGGCGCGCAGGGCATGAACACCGGTTTGCAGGACGCGTACAACCTCGCATGGAAGCTCGCGCTGGTCGTCCAGGGCAAAGCGGACGCAGCGCTGCTCGACTCGTACGAAGCCGAGCGTCACCCGGTAGCGCAGCGCCTGCTGAACACGACCGATCGCATGTTCCGGCTGGTGGTTTCGGACAACCCGTTGGCGGGGCTGCTGCGCACTCAGGTGCTCGCGCGCATCGCGGCGTTCGCGGTCAATCGCAAGCGTGTGCAGAAGATCGCGTTCCGGACCGTCTCGCAAACGGGAATTCAGTATCGAAGCAGCCCGCTCTCGGTCCTCACCGATGCCTTGCCGAAAGAGGCACCGCAGGCGGGCGATCGCTTCCCGTGGATGAAGCTGCAGCTCGAAGCGGGCGGCAGCGTCGAGGATCTGTTCCAGGCGCTCGACGATACGCGCTGCAATCTGCTCGTATTCGGCCAGGCGGTGCCGCCGTTGCCCGATATGGACGGATTGCTGAAGGTCCATGCGATTCCGACGACGACTGGCAACGACGCGGAGCAGGCACGTGCTCACGTACCGCGCACAGCGTTCTTCCTGCTCCGTCCCGATGGTCACGTCGGCCTCAGCGGCCGCGCCATCGACGCTGCCGCCGTGCGCCGCTATTTCGCCGAGAACCTCGCCCTGCGCGCTGGCGAAGCACACCGGCGAATTGCGGGCAGCGACCGGCCAACTGCTCAAGTCGCGTCCGTTGTGGAAGGAGGTGCCTGCTAACATACGCCCCGAACTTGCGGTCCACTCGGACGAGGAGGGTGCGATGCCCTGGTGGGGATGGCTCGTGATGGCGGCGGCGCTACTCGCCGTCGAGCTGTTCGTGATCGACGCACAGTTCTATCTGGTGTTCCTCGGTGTCTCGGCCGCGATCGTCGGTCTCATCGGGCTCGCTGACGGCACGATGCCGGCGTGGGAGCAGTGGCTCGCGTTCGCCGGCCTGTCCATCGTGACGATGCTCGCGTTCCGCGATCGCGTCTATCAGCTGGTGCGCAAGCGCACCGGGCACGTCGAGCCGCCGCTCACGCTCGGCGACCGCGTCGTGATTCCCGTGCGCCTCGAGCCGGGCCAGAGTTGCCGCACCGAATATCGCGGCTCGTCGTGGACGGCGCGCAATGTCGACCAACAAGCCATCGATGCCGGCAAGGAAGCCGTGATCTCGCATGTCGATGGCCTTACCCTGCATGTCCGCGCCGGCGCTTAGGAGAATTGCTGCATGAGTACTATGTACGTCGTCCTGGCCATCGTCGTGCTGGTCTTCATCGTGCTGATGAAGACGGCGATCGTGGTGCCGCAGCAGAGCGCGTTTGTCGTCGAGACGCTCGGCCGCTACAGCCGCACGATCCAGGCCGGCTTTCACATCCTGGTGCCGTTCGTCGAGCGCATTGCCTACAAGCACAACCTGAAGGAAGAAGCGCTCGACATTCCCGAGCAGGTCTGCATCACCAAGGACAACGTGCAGGTCGGCGTCGACGGCGTGCTGTACATGCAGGTATTGGATGCGCGCAGCGCTTCGTACGGCATCACCAACTACAAGTTCGCGATCATCCAGCTCGCGCAGACGACCCTGCGCAGCGAGATCGGCAAGATCGACCTCGACCGCACCTTCGAGGCGCGTGCGACGATCAACGCCAACGTGGTCAGCGAGCTCGATCACGCTTCCGCCGCATGGGGCGTGAAGGTGCTCCGCTACGAGATCAAGAACATCAACCCGCCGAAGGACGTGCTGCACGCGATGGAGAAGCAGATGCGCGCCGAGCGCGAGAAGCGCGCAGTAGTGCTGACTTCGGAAGGCGAGCGCGATGCGAAGATCAATCAGGCGGAAGGCGAGAAGCAGCGCGTGATCAAGGAGTCCGAGGCGAACAAGCAGCTGCAGATCAACCAAGCCGAAGGCCAGGCCGAAGCAATCCTCGCAGTGGCCACGGCAACGGCCGAAGGCCTGCGCCGTGTCGGCGACGCGCTGTCCGGCCGCGGCGGCATGGAAGCCATGCAGCTGCGTGTCGCGGAAGAGTACGTCAAGCAGTTCGGCCACCTGGCCGACGAGGCTTCGAGCACGCTGATCGTACCGGCGAACCTGAGCGACATCTCGTCGATGATCGCGATGGCGACCAGCGTCGTGAAGCAGCAGCAGGCGAAGAGTTAAACCACCGCGCGCAGCAATCTGCCGACGATGCGCTCGAGGTGCGCGAGTGTGCTGCACTCGTCGACCTGGTGGCAGTACGGCGCGTAGTGGCGCATTTCCGAGTCGCCGGTGTTCCACATCGAGCGCGGCTCGGGATTGAGCCAGATCACCCGCTTGCTACGCTCGTAGATCTCCTTCAGCACATCGGTGCGCGTGTCGCCGAAGTTGTTGCGCGCGTCGCCGAGGATGATGACCGTCGCGCGCTTGTCGATCTCTTCCAGGCACAGCCGGCGGAAATCTGCGAACGCCTGCCCGTAGTCGGTCGAGCCGCCGCCGTACTGCTTGAGCGCGATCGCGATGCCGTCGTCGACCGTGTTGCGGGCAAACAGCTCGGACACCTCGCCCAGGTCCGAAGAGAACGCGAATGAGCGCACCTTCGGCAGCACTTCTTCCAGGCTGTACAGGAAAATCAGCATGAAGCGCGCGTACGCGGCGACCGAGCCGCTGACGTCGCACACTGCGAAGACTCTCGGCCGGTCCACCTTCACGGACTTCCATTGCAGGTCGAACACCGCGTCGCCGTATTTCATGTTCCGACGCAGAGTCCGCGGCACGTGCAGCTGACCGCGACGGAACACTTTCCTGCGATGCGAATGCTCGGACACGAGTCGGCGCGCCATGCGCAGCACCAGGTCTTGCAGCATGCGGTGATGGCGCTGTTCGAGCGCGGACAAGCGCACATCGCGCAACATGTCTTCACGCAGGCGGCGGCCCGTGACGTCCGCATGCAGCAGGAACTGATGCTCGACGTAGTCGCGCACACGCTCGCGTAACCAATCACGCCGATGCGTGAGATCGACGGCGCGGCGCCGATCCGGAATGGCCGCGCTGTCCGCCATTCGCGTGATTTCCTGCTGCAATTCAGCGTGGCCCATCGCATCCATGACGCGACGTGTGTACACGCCTTTCTGCGTGAACACTTCGATCTCATGCACGTTGACCTGCCGGCCGGCGGCATTGATGGCGATCGTGATCTCCAGCTGATTGCCGCGAACCAGCAGCTGCCCCAGTGCGGACTGTGGCGCCGACATCTCGCCGCTGCCGAGTGCAGCAGCGGGTTCGTCGGTCGTGACGACGTTGTCTTGCGAGCGAGTGTCGCTTGGGCTCGCGTTGCCGGTGCGCTGATCCTGCGCGTCGCCGCCTGTGCCGGCTTGACCGTTGCCAGCCTGGCCGGCCGAATCGCCGCCCGGCGGTGCGTCGCTGCCCGCAGCTGTCGGCGGCGGCCGCGACAAGCGATCGCCGAAGGAAAAGAACTGGTCGAAGCAGGTATCGAACGCGGCCTTTTCGTCGAGCGTCTTCGGCAGCACCAGCGCCAGGCTGTCCTTGAGCAAGCGCCGGTCGCCGTAGCCCACCAGCTCGACCGTGCTCAATGCATCGAGCGTCTCTGCGGTCGAGATGCGGACGTCGGCGTTGCGGAGAGCGCCGATGAACTGAGTGAGCAACGTGTCCAAACCGCGTCCTCGTCATCCTCGCGAAAGCGGGGATCCAGGTCGAACATGGGTCCCCGCTTGCGCGGGGACGACAGCCTAGCCGGCCGTCGCCTTCTGCGTGAGCTCGCGCAGCTCTGGCTGCACGTTCTCGATGTCCTCCTGGAATTTCAGGATGACGTTCATGGTGTTGCTCACCAGCTCTGCATCCAGCCGGTCTGCATGCAGCAGCAGGAGCGTGCGCGCCCAATCGATCGTCTCGCTGATCGACGGCACCTTCTTCAGATCCAGCTCGCGCAGTCCATGGATGAACCGCACCAGCTGCGCGCGCAACTGCGGCGGAATCTCCGGCACCCGCGCGTTGATGATCCGTTGCTCCAGCTCGATGTCGGGGAACGGGATGTACAGGTGCAGGCAGCGTCGCTTCAGCGCGTCGGAGATCTCACGCGTGTTGTTGCTGGTCAGGAATACCAGCGGTGGCTCGCGCCGCGCGCGCACCGTGCCGATCTCCGGGATCGAGACCTGGAAGTCCGAAAGGATTTCGAGCAGCAGCGATTCGAACTCGTGGTCGGACTTGTCGACTTCATCGATGAGCAGCACGCAGCCATGCTCTGCCTGCAGCGCCTTCAGCAGCGGGCGTGCTTCGAGAAACTCTTCCGAGAAGAAGATGTCGCCGAACTCGTGCAGCCGCTTGACCGATTCCGCGAAACCCTTCGCGCCCTGCAACACTTCGTCGAGCGTTTGCTTCAGCACCTGCGTGTACAGCAGCTGCTTGCCGTATTTCCATTCGTACAGTGCCTTCGCTTCGTCCAGGCCTTCGTAGCACTGCAGGCGGATCAGCGGCAGGTCGAACAT
>CADEEJ010000259.1:0-1791 GCA_902826315.1 uncultured Steroidobacter sp. | reverse complement strand
TACTGCAGGCTGCCGCGCTGCGAAGGCGGAGTGAGCGGGCCCTCATAGCGAAGCTTGCGGAACGTGATGCGGCAGAGCATCTGGTCGATCGGTGTGATGCCCCACATCTTCGCTTCCGTGACCCGATCGTTGCCGAACGACGGCATGCCGACCGAGAACGGCTGAGTCGGCGCAGTCTTCTCGTCGGGCAGGTCGGTCTGCGGCACCGGCTTCTCTTCGATCGTCGCCAGCGCTTTGCCATCGCGTCGATCGAGCAGGAACAGCTCGCCGCGCTTGGTCGGCGCGACGAGTGCCGGAGTCACGCTGCCATCGTCGCCGCGCAAGTCGACCAGCACCGGCTGTGACGGCACGTCGTAATCCCAGATGTCGTGATGAGTCGTCTGGAACGACCAGCGAACTGCACCCGTCGCAGCGTCGAGCGCAACGACCGAGCTCGCGAAACGCTCGGACTCGGGGCTGCGATGGCCGCCGTAATAGTCCGGTGTCGCGTTGCCGGTCGGGATGTAGACCAGGCCGAGCGCATCGTCGGCGCTGAAGACGCTCCACGCATTCGGCGTGCCGCGCGTGTACGTCTGCCCTTCAGGCGGTGCGGTCAGCACGTCGGGACGTCCGAGATCCCAGGCCCAGAGCAGGCGTCCGCTGATCGGATCGAAGCCGCGCACGACGCCGGACGGTTCCTGCGTTTCGACGTTGTCTGCGACCCAGCCGCCGAGCACTGCAACGCCGTTTGCGAGCGTCGGTGGCGACGTCACGTAGTAGAAGCCCGGTTTCACGTCGCCCATGCCGTTGAGCAGCGTGACTTCGCCGTTGCTGCCGAAGTCGCTGCAGCGCTTGCCCGTCTTCGCGTCGATTGCGATCAGGCGCGCGTCGGTCGTGGCGGTGAGAATTCTCTCCGGACAATCGGCGGGCGGCTCGGGCGCCTTGAAATACGTCACGCCGCGACACGTCGTGGTGAAGCCGACTTTCGAGTCCTTCAGCTGCGGATCGAAGCGCCAGCGTTCGGCGCCCGTGTCCGCATCGAGCGCAGAGATGATGTTGCGCGCGAGACAGACATAGAGCGTGTCACCGATCTGCAGCGGCGTTGCCTTGAATGCGCCGCCGACGCCCGTGCGATAGGTCCACGCGACCTGCAGCTTGTCGACATTCGATGCGTTGATCTGATCGAAGGGCACATAGCGCGTGCCGGCCGCGGTTCCGCCCCAGTGCTGCCAATCGCGTGCGGCAATTTCCGGACTGCCGGCGCTCGCCGCAAACGGCAGCGTTGGATATGGCTGGCGCATCGCGACCGCGATGCAGATCGCCGCGAGCCCCACGATAGCAACCCAGCTGATCGGCGACGCGAGCAACGGACGCTCAACTGACAACCCCAATGCGCGCCGCGTTTTCGGACGGAGCAGCAGCAACCCCAGCACGAGGAACGGCAGCACGCGCGGCGCAAGCGCCCAGCCGTCGAATCCCGACTCGCCGATCGCCCACACGATGGTGCCGAGTGTCAGCAGCCCGTAGAGGTACGCACCCCACTTCTGGCCGCGCCAGAGCAACACCGCAGAGGCGACGAGCGCCACTCCGGCGATCGCGTAGTACAGCGATCCGCCGAGCGATGCGAGACGAATGCCGCCGGCGGCCAGCACCAGGCCGATCAGCAGCAGAGTGGACGCAAAAATTCTCGGAGGACGCGGGCGGCTCTGCCCGTCCAGGCCTGAAGTCGTGTTCACGTGGGTCCCGCTAGTAGAGTTGTGCGGCTATGTATAGCGGATCTATCCGGCGGCTGCACGTACGAGACTGCCGTGC
>CADEEJ010000258.1 GCA_902826315.1 uncultured Steroidobacter sp. | reverse complement strand
GCGTTGAGCGTTCGGGCCAATCGACTTTTTGCGCAAGCGGCGCGAGCGTATCTCGCGCCGCCGAGGTCTTCTGCGACGGCAGCCGTCGTTGCCGCTTCTGCGAGAGGATACTGCGAGGCGCGAACTGATCAGGAGTCACTTTGTCTTCGTCATTCGAAACGCTCACCGTGCGCCAGGCAGGTGGTGTCTTGTTTGCGGACATCTCCGCCCCGCCCATGAATCTTCTCGCAGATCGCAGGTCGCGTCCGCGGCGCCGGAAGCGAGTTCGTGCTGGCGTGCGACATGCGTTTCGCCGCGCGCGAATCGGCCATCTTCGGTCAACCCGAGGCAGGGCTCGCCGTGCTACCGGGCGCCGGCGGGATTCAGCATCTCGCGCGGTTGATGGGTCGCGCGCGGGCACTCGAGGTCGTATTGAGCGCGCAGGACTACGACGCGGATCTCGCGGAACGCTATGGCTGGATCAATCGAGCATTGCCAGCCGCCGAGCTCAACGACTTCGTCGTGGCACTCGCTCATCGCATCGCTGGCTCTCCTGCTTCCGCGCGCATCTTCATCAAGGACCGCATCAATGCGATCACTCTCGCGCCAGCCGACGATTTCCGGCGCGACTCTGATCTGTTCGGCGAAGGCGTTCGCAAGACCGAAGCCCAGCAGCGCACTCAGGCGGCTATGCAGCGCGGCTTCCAGACACGCGATGCAGAGCTTGAGCTCGCGCGAATGCTGGGCGAGCTGGGAGATCGATGACCCATACGATGGTTGAATGGTGTCGCGTGCGAGCGTTTGGTGTGATTGAGGGCACACACTCTATGGAGGATTTTTCCATGTCACGACTCAGTACCTTGTTCGTAGCCGCCCTCGCCGGCCTGTTCATGTCGACAACGCACGCAGCGAGCACGAGCGAGCGCTCACGGACGCCCACGATCGTACTCGTGCACGGTGCCTTCGCCGATGCGTCGAGCTGGAACGGCGTCATCCCGAAGCTGCAGGCTGAAGGGTATGAGGTAATCGCTGTCGCGAATCCACTGCGCAGCCTTTCCGGCGATTCCGCATACGTTTCCTCCATCCTGAAAACGATTGAAGGACCCGTGGTGCTCGTCGGCCACTCGTACGGCGGGGCAGTGATCAACAATGCGGCCGTCGGCAGAGACAACGTCAAAGCGCTGGTGTTGGTCGCCGGATTTGCACCCGAGGCTGGCGAGAGCTCGGCCGATCTGGTCGGCAAGTTCCCCGGCGCGACGCTCGGCTCCGCGCTCGCAGCGCCGGTGCCACTCGAAGGCGGACACAATGACCTGTACATCAAGCAGTCGCAGTTTCGCGAGCCGTTCGCCGCAGACCTCCCGGCTGCGGCCGTGAAGCTCGCGGCAGCAACGCAGCGGCCGATCACTGACGTGGCGTTCGGCGAGCCCTCAGGGGAGCCGGCCTGGAAGACGCTTCCGACCTGGTTCATCTACGGCAGCGCAGACCACGCCATTCCTCCGGCATCCCACGCTTTCATGGCAGAGCGTGCCAAGGCCAGGCGAGTGCAGGTGATCAAGGGCGCCTCGCATGTCGTCATGCTGTCGCATCCTGCTGAAGTCGCGAAGATGATTCTCGAGGCAGCTACTGCCACGACTTCTGCGACAGCATCGTAATCGCCGCAATCGGTCCCCGCTGCGGACAGTCATCCCCCCTGACGCAGCATTGAAGCCCGCAGACGATGTCTGCGGGCTTCGTTCTGTGCAGAGGAATCCCACATGAAGAGCTGAGCAAGCATCGGCGCGCAGTCGCAAGCTCACGTCCGCACGGTTTTCGCCAGCAGCTTGGAATCGATCGGCATGCGTCGCAGCGCGACGCCTGTCGCCGCATAGATCGCATTTCTCAGCGCGGGGACCGCGGACGCCGTACCCGCCTCGCCAATGCCGCCCGGCAGCTCGGCGCTTCGAATCACGTGAACTTCGATCGGCGGAACCTGGTTCATGCGCAGCATCTGGTAATCGTGGAAATTGGACTGCTCGACGCGACCGTCCTTCAGCGTAATCTGACCATACAGTGCAGCGGTGAGACCGAAGATGAGGCCGCCCTGCAGCTGCGCAGCGATTGTGTCGGGATTCACTGGCAGGCCGGTGTCGACGGCAGTCGTTACCCTCTTCAGGCGCACTTCGCCGGCTTCGTCGACCTCGCACTCCACGACGGTTGCGAGGAAACTGCCGAAGGATGTCTGCGCCGACACGCCTCGGCCGCAACGCTGCGGCAGCGGCGTGCCCCAACCGCTCCTCTGCTTCACCAGGTCGAGGGCCGCCTGCAGGCGCGGCACCTTGTCGAGATGCGCACGGCGAAAAGCGATCGGATCCTGACCTGCGCTGCGAGCCAACTCGTCCATGAACGACTCGATCGCAAACACATTGTTGTTTGGGCCGACGCCGCGCCAGAAGGCTGTGTTGACGCCCGGCGGTTCTTCGCGATTGAACTCGACTCGATAGTTGGGAATGTCGTACGGAATGTCGGCCGCCGAGTCGACGCCGTCGGGATCGACCCCCTTCTGAAAGGCCGGGGGCAACCAGCGCGCCAGAACGGCAGAGCCGGAGACCTTGTGCTTCCAGCCCGCAATACGACCCCTGTCGAGGCGCGCCGCGAGGATCGTGTGATAAGCAGGACGATAATAGTCGTGGCGGATGTCTTCTTCCCGGGTCCACACGACCTTGACCGGACCTTTGACTTGCTTCGCGATTCGCGCGGCATCGTACGCCATATCCGCTTCGAGGCGCCGGCCGAACCCGCCACCGAGCAGATGGTTGTGGACGGTCACCTGGCTTTCCGGCACGTTCGCGCCCTTCGCGATCTCACCTTGAACGCGCGTCATCACCTGCGTCCCGGTCCACACTTCGACCGAAGTCGGCGTGACATGAACTGTGCAATTGAGTGGCTCCATCGTGACGTGCGCGAGGAGCGGCATCTCATATTCGGCTGTGGCGACATC
Organism: uncultured Steroidobacter sp.; assembly: GCA_902826315.1. Classification (GTDB taxonomy): domain Bacteria; phylum Pseudomonadota; class Gammaproteobacteria; order Steroidobacterales; family Steroidobacteraceae; genus Steroidobacter. The sequence continues at coordinate 5,048 of CADEEJ010000258.1, read as the reverse complement.
GCCCTGTGCGAACACGTCGCTGACGCGACCTACTTCTTTGGCCACAGCGCCGTCGCGCTTGCTCGCCTCGCGCAGCCGCGACCAGATCAAGTCCGTGGACACCGCGCCGTTCGACCCATCGTTCCATGCGATGTCGAGCGCGGCGAGACCCTGCTTCGCGGCCCACATGTGGTCGCCGACGACGGCGACGAGGTCGTCCAGCACGACGATCTGGCGCACACCTGGAAGCGCACGCGCACGACTGTCGTCAACGCGACCCACCTTGCCGCCCAGCACCGGGCTCTTCGCAAGCGTGGCGATCCTCACTCCCGGCGGCCGAGCATCAATGCCGTACTTCGCTCGACCGTTCGTCTTATCCGGCGTGTCCAGTCTTTTCACCGGGTGACCGATCAAGCGGAAGGTCGCGGGATCTTTCAGCGGTACGTCTTTCGGCGGAGTGATCGCGGCGGCGGCGGTCACTAGCGAGCCATAGTCGAGCGTGCGCTGCGTGCGATCGTGGATCACCTTCCCCTCCTGCGTGCGGCACTCTGCCGCCGGCACTTTCCAAGTGCCGGCCGCGGCCTCGACCAGGCAGGCGCGCGTAGTCGCGCTCGCCTGGCGCAGTGGTTTCCAGAACGCGCGGATGGAATTGGAATTGCCGGTCGCCTGGACTCCGAGCATCGGGTTGAAATAGAGCTTCGCGTTCGGCGGCGCATGCTCCACACGCACCTTGCTCCAATTGGCGTCGAGCTCCTCGGCAACCATCATCGCGAGTGAGGTGTACACGCCCTGCCCCATCTCTACCTGCGGACTGATGAAGGTCACCGTGCCCTGGTCGTCAATCCGAATGAAGGCGTTCGGTGCGAATGCTGCATCCTTCGCGGGCTCGCCGGCGCCGCTCGCCGGCACGTGAAAGCCGTAGACGAAGACCGCGCTGGCGGTCAGGCCGAAGAATTCGCGACGAGTCAGCTCAGTGGGATTCTCGCTCATGACGCTCAACCCTCCGCAGCAGCGCGCTTGATGGCCTCTCGAATGCGCGGATACGTGCCGCAGCGACAGATGTTACCGGCCATCGCGGCATCGATATCGGCGTCGCTCGGGTGCCTGTTCGTATCGAGCAGTGCAGTTGCCGACATGATCTGGCCCGATTGACAGTAGCCGCACTGGATGACTTCGAGGTCGAGCCAGGCCTTCTGCACCTTCGCGCCGTTGGGTGTTGCGCCGACCGACTCGATGGTCGTGATCTTTGCCTGACCGATCGCACTGACCGGCGTCATGCAAGAGCGGATCGCCTGCCCGTCCAAGTGAACGGTGCACGCGCCGCACAGCGCCATGCCGCAACCGAACTTGGTGCCGGTCATGCCAAGCACGTCACGCAGCACCCACAGGAGTGGCATGTCTGGCGGAACGTCCACTTCACGTCGTTGGCCATTAATGTTGAGTGCGATCATCGCGACCTCCGTCGGTGTAGACGCATGTCGGTTCACCCCCAAAGAACGAGTGCACGCTAACGGCGCAGGATGCTGGGAGCGATTGGATCTTCGTATAGGTCCGACGGTGCTGTACCGACCTATACGAAGATTCAATCCACGCGCGTCCCCACGTCTGTTGGAGTCCGTCTGTCTCGTGACCTTTCGGCTCACGACTGTATCAATAGTTACAAGAGGAGTTCGTCATGCAAACCGGAGTGAAATATCTTGGCGCACTGAGCGGCTGCGCAGTGCTGATCGCAACGGTTGCGCTCGCGGCGGAATCAGGAGCGACAGCGAAGCAGGACAAATACACCGTCAAGGTGCCGGGCGGCCTCGCCTTCTCCGAGTTCAAGGGGTATGAGAGTTGGCAGGTCGTGTCCGTCAGTCACAACGCCAAGGCGATTGCCGTCATCGTCGGCAACCCCTCGATGATCAAGGCGTACGAGGCCGGCATTCCAGCCAACGGCAAGCCGGTGCCCGACGGCGCCAAGATGGCCAAGGTTCACTGGGTGCCGAAGAAGAATCAGTTCTTTCCCGATGCGACAGTGCCCGGCGACCAGCACGATGTCGACTTCATGGTAAAGGACAGCAAACGGTTCGGTGACGTCGGCGGCTGGGGCTATGGCGCGTTCAGATACGATCCCGCGAGCGATACATTCACGCCCGCTACCACGGCTGACCAGCCGCCGCAGGCGAACGACGCCAAGTGCGGCGTCGCCTGCCACACGATCGCTAAGGACAGAGATTTCGTTTTCACGGAGTACGGACATCGCTGAGTGGCCCCGCGATCACCAGCAGCATCGACTGCTGGTGATCGATGGATCCCCAGCTGCAAGCCTATGCCTTGAAATCGGAGAAGGCGGTTCCACCGGGCGACGAGAGCGAGTACTTGTCCTGGTTTACCCATCTCACTTGCGGTCTCGCTTCATGAGATGCTCGCCATCAGAACCAGACCGCTGACCGCAACGACTCCGCCGGTCGCGCGCAGTAAAGGTTCCCCACCTGCCGATCGGGCAAGTAGAAGTCCTCCTGCGAGCCCCATGGCGTGAAGTGCAGCGGTAGCGATTGAAAAGCCGGTGGCGTAGCCAACAAGCCCTGCTCCCGCCATTGCCGCCTGCGTTCCATGGGCGTGCCCATGAAAGAAGGCAAAGGCGCCTGCAATCACGGCCCCGAGCCAAACCGGTGCTCTCGCGGCAAGCGCGACGAGGAGCCCGAGCACGACGATCGAGCAACCTATTGCAGGCTCGACGAAAGGAACGCTCAGGCCCAGGGTCGCGGCAGCGAATCCGACCAGGACCATCCCAACGAAGGCCGTCGGCCAGGCCCACAGCGCGCGACCGCCGGCGACCACGCCCCACAATCCAATCGCAACCATCGCAAGAATGTGGTCTGCGCCAGCGAAGGGGTGTGCAAGCCCCGCTACCAAATCGGTCAGCCTCATGATTGCAGCTCCTTCGTCGAGTTCTCGATGACCACCTCACTGATCTGCACGACCGGCGTCACGTCGGTGAAGTTGTGGATGTCACCGGAAATCTCTGCGGCGTGCGGACCGAACCCGGATTGGTAATTCTGCAGTGTGTTGCACATGAGATGGCACTCGGCGACGTATGTAGCTGGTGCATTCGGCGTCGCGCCTCCGAGTCCCTTGTCTATGGTGTAGTACCGCAAAGCCGCACCCATGCGTCGCTTGATCAGCGGCAGGTGCTTCTCGCGGTAGTAGTCGTGATCGAACCGCACGCCTGGTTTGTTTGGATACATCACGCTAACTTTGATCATGACCTCTCTCCTGAAACATCCGCATGATCGCCTGCGCTTGCTGGACGGCGCGACGCGTCGGGCGGTTCGCGACATTGACGCGGGCAAGCTGCACCGCGCGCTGCGGGTCATTGCCGCTGCCCGCGTAGAACTCGGCAGCATGATCCGCGAAGGCAAGCAGGTGTTTGCGAACCAGCGCATCGAACCCGAGCCGTGCGATATCGAGCTGCAGCTCCGCCTGTTCGGATCTCCCCTGCGCCAGGCACACGTCGGCAAGCCGCCATCGCACCTCCGGATCGGGGCTCGACAGCACCGGTGCGAGCAGCGCCTCCGCGTCATCGGTTCGGCCCTCGCTCGTGCAAATTTCCGCGAGGTGTACGCGAGCTTTTACGTAGGCCGGCAAGAAGGCAATCGCACGTCGATACCACAGCGTGGCGAGACCTGGGTCGGGTACGGGCACGAGTTCACCCCACAGCACGCCGAGCTGAAAGCAGGCCCACGCCAGTGGGAACGCCGAGGTGCCACCGTACGAGTAGAAAGCCTGGCTGTAAACGGCGTCTGCCTCGGCAAAGCACTCGACGTCAGCGAGCACTGCGCCGAGCGGCACCAGATCCTCGAGCCGGCCACTAGCTGTGGCGATGCGACGACGCGCGGCGAGCACGGCATCGAGATCCACGCCACAGGCCTGATCGATCGCCAATGACTGGCGTTCGACGGTTTCGCGCGATGCGCCCAGCAGCGTCGCGCGCGCAAGATGCTCGCGTGCGTCGTCGAAGCGATGCATGGACGAGGCGACTTCGGCTTGTACGAGCGCCGCGCGATGCGAGTCGTCTGCTTCCGCGAATCGCGACGCGAGTATCTCCAACCGGTCGAGAGCGTCCAGGTCGCCGACAAATTGCGCGGCGAGGCGCTCACTATCAACCACCGCCTCCGCCACACCTGGCAGACGCGCGCCCTGCTCGAATCGCGCCCAGGCGCGATGCCGCATGCTCTCGAGGTTTATCGCAGCGATCTCGCCGTCAGTAGCGGATGGGCCGGCGCGGTCGCGTTCGCCGACCGCGATCACTTCGCAGCTCCGAAGCGGGATTGCAAATGTTCGAGACCGGTCTTGAGCAGTGGCGCCACCATTCTCTTTACGGCACCGTCAGGTCGATTGTTGGCCAGGTATTGCGCGCGCCAGTCGACGACGCTGCCGCTACCTTTGGATGTGACTTCAAGCGTGCTGCTGAAGTGGGAAACCGGAATGCCGGCGATGCTCGTGTAGCGCAAGAACCGCTTCGCGTCGTCGATCGCCTCGAGCCGCTGGATGATTTCGTTGCCGTCGATCATCTGCATCGTACGCAGTTGGCCGATCCCGGTGCCGGTCATGCGGATTTTGGTAATCGATGGATGCCAGTCCGCGCCGAAATCTCCGATCAACGACCACACCTCATCGGGCGCCGCCGCGAGCTCGACGTGTTCGGCAATTGTCTGCAGGTCCGCATTAGGCGTCGCGAGATACGGAAACATCTTCATGCCGGGCTTGGTGGCACCGGTGGCGCCGCCCTGCAGGAACTCGCGATCGTGGTTGACGAGCCAGGTGAGCAGGATGTCGATCGAGTTTGCGTCAACCGTGCGGCCCCCTCCCGTCTGATAAGGACGGCCGTCGAGCGTGCTCTTCTCGATTTCGAGATGGCTCTGGTCAGTGATCGGTTTCGCGACATCGAACAGCAGGAAATCGTCCAGGAATACTCTTGCATTGGCGGCGAGTGCCTCGGGCGTCCAGTCTGCCTGGCCATCGAGCATGTCCCAGGTGGTGAGACTGCCCTGCAGCCGCTTCAGAAACAGTGGCTGCAATTCCTG
>CADEEJ010000257.1:6840-8005 GCA_902826315.1 uncultured Steroidobacter sp. | reverse complement strand
CATTTCTGCTCTGGAGGCGCAGCATGGTGGGCTGCATCGCCGTCGGCATGCTGGTCTTCACGGCAGTCCGTTTCATTTAGCTCATTCGCATATCCAGGGGACCCGCATGACAAAAACGTTCATCCGCACGAGCGCGCTCGCATTGCTATTGGCTGCGCAGGTTGCCAGTGCCCAATCGACGAACGACGCCGACCAGCGCCTCAAAGCGCTGTACACGGCGGAATGGGATTGGCGGCAACTGGAGTTCGCACAGGAGCCTGGCCAGGTCGGGCGCGGCTCGGCCGCAGATCACTTGCCGCGCGTCGACGCGGCCGCGCAGAAGAAGCGACTGCAGTACTGGGAGAAAACGCTCGCCGACCTGGACAAGATTCCGCTGCAGCAGTTGTCGCCCGAAGAGAAGATCAACGCGCAGATATTCCGGGCCGTGCTTGCAGAACAACTCGTCGACGTGCGCTACAAGACTTACGAAGCGCCGTTCAACTCCGACACTTTTTTCTGGACCGAGTTCACGCCGCGCGAAGGCTTCGCCAATGCGGACGAGTATCGCCGCTATCTCGGCCGGCTGCGCGACGTGCCACGCTTCTTCGACGAGCAGACCGTCAACATGCGCGCCGGCCTCGGGCGCGGCTTCACGGTTCCCAAGGTCTCGGTGACGGGCCGCGATCGCACGATCGAGCCATACCTGAAGGCCGACGACAGCAATCCCTTGTACCTGCCGTTCACGCTGCTGTCGTCTTCGATGCCGGCGGACGAGCAGGAAAAAATGCGTGCGGCAGCGCGCAGCGTGATCGCCGAGCACGTCGTGCCGGCGTATTCGAAGCTGCTGGACTTCATACGCAACGAATATCTGGTCAAGGCGCGCACCACGCTCGCGGCGGAGAAGCTGCCGGACGGCAAGGCGTACTACCAGGCGATGATCGGGAAGTTCACGACGCTCGACCTGACGCCGCAGCAGATTCACGAGATCGGCCTGAGCGAAGTCGCGCGCATCAAGGGCCTGATGCAGACGACGATGCAGAAGACCGGCTTCCACGGCACGCTGCCCGAGTTCATGACGTTCCTGCGCACCGATCCGCGGTTCTATGCGCAGACGCCGCACGAGCTGCTGGCGAACGCGACCTACGTGCTCAAGAAGATGGACGGCAAGCTCAAGGACACGATCGGT
>CADEEJ010000257.1:4914-6740 GCA_902826315.1 uncultured Steroidobacter sp. | reverse complement strand
CATCGCCGCGAGGCCGAACAGGCGCTCGGGCCGAAGTTCGATCAGCGCAAGTTCCACGACGCCATCCTCGCGCTCGGTGCAGTGCCGCTGCCGGTGCTGGCAGAGCGCATGGCCAAGTTCATCGCCGACGGCGGTGAGAATCCGACCCCGACGTCACTGGCCGATGCTCCGCCGGCGCCGCCGGATCCGGCACGGGTGAAGTTCCAGTGGGGCGTGAAGATCCCGCTGCGCGATGGCGTCAAGTTGAACGCAACGGTGTACACGCCGCGGCAGCAGAAGGAGCCTGCTCCCTGCGTCTTCACCTTGACGCCGTACATTTCGCAGAGCTACCACGACCGCGGCATCTACTTCGCGTCGAATGGCTATCCGTTCCTGACTGTCGACGTTCGCGGCCGCGGTAACTCCGAAGGCCAGTTCCGGCCGCTCATCCAGGAAGCGCGCGACGGTCACGACGTGGTCGAATGGCTGGCCCAGCAGCCGTATTGCAACGGCAAGGTCACGATGTGGGGCGGGTCGTATGCGGGCTACGACCAGTGGGCCACCGCCAAGGAATTTCCGCCGCACCTGGCGACGATCGTGCCGGTCGCTTCGCCGTACGCCGGCATCGACTTTCCGATGCGCGGCAACATCGCATCGCCGTACCTGGTGCAGTGGCTGACGTTCACCAGCGGTCACGCCTCGCAGGACCGCATCTTCGGCGACGACGCGTTCTGGCGCGCCAGGAATCGCGAGTGGTTCGAGTCCGGCGCGCCGTTCAAGCAGTTCGACGAGATCGTCGGCAATCCCTTGCCGACCTTCCAGGAGTGGCTCGCGCATCCATCGATCGATGCGTATTGGGACAGCTACAACCCGACGGCCGAGCAGTACGCGAAGCTGTCGATTCCGATCCTGACGATCACCGGCAGCTACGACGGCGATCAGCCGGGCGCGATCGAGCACTATCGGCAGTACATGAAGGCTGCAAATGCCGAAGGGCGCGCACGGCACTACCTGGTCATCGGCCCGTGGGATCACGCCGGCACGCGCACACCTCAAGCGCAGTTCGGTGGCCTGACCTTCGGGCCGGCGAGCCTCGTCGACATTCCGAAGCTGCATCTGGACTGGTACGCGTGGACGATGCAGAGCGGCGCGAAGCCGCAGTTCCTGCAGAAGAGCGTCGCGTACTACGTCATGGATGCCGACAAGTGGCGCTACGCGGACTCGCTCGACGCGGTCACCGCTGAGTCGCGGCCGTACTACCTGGACTCCGCGGCGAATGCGACGGACGTGCTCGCATCCGGCTCGCTCGGGTCTGCGCAAGCGAAAGGTAAACCCGATCAATACGTCTACGATCCGCGCGACGTCGGTGTAGCCGCGATCGAAGCGGTCGTCGATCCGGCGTCGTTGACGGATCAGCGCTTGATCCATGCGCTGCGCGGCAAGCAACTCGTCTATCACACTGCGCCGTTCGAGCGCGACACGGAAATCAGCGGCTTCTTCAAGCTGTCGACGTGGCTCGCAATCGACCAGCCCGATACCGACTTTGCAGTGGCCGTCTACGAAGTTCGCCCCGACGGCAGCTCGATCGCGCTGACCGGTGACGTGCAACGTGCGCGGTATCGCGAGAGCTTGCGCACGCCGAAGCTGATCGCGTCGCGCGAGCCGCTGCGCTACGACTTCAATGGCTTCATGTTCGTATCGCGCATGCTGCGTCAAGGCAGCCGCCTGCGGCTCGTGATCGGCCCGGTGAATTCCATGTACAGCCAGAAAAACTTCAACTCCGGCGGCGACGTGTCAGCCGAGTCGATGCGCGACGCGCGAGCGGTCACCGTGAAGCTGTACCACGA
>CADEEJ010000257.1:0-4814 GCA_902826315.1 uncultured Steroidobacter sp. | reverse complement strand
GTGCGCTTCAGCGCGGAGAACGTGGCGGACGGCGAGATGGGTTACTCGGGCACCGGCATGGTGAACGTGCCGCTCTCGGACTCGTTCGCCATTCGCGCCACCGGTTACTACCGCGACCAGGGCGGATTCATCGACTCGATCGGCACCGCCGGCTCCGATCGCCAGGAGGACATCAACAGCTCGAAGAGCTACGGCGGCCGCTTCTCGGCGCTGTATGCGCCGAGCGATGCCGTCTCGGCGCGGGTGAGCGCAATCATCCAGAACATCCGCAACGAGGCGGGCGGCGACATCGAGAGCAACGCGACTACGCTCAAGACGCTGTACGGCGGGCCGACGCAATCGCAGTTCGTGCCGGAGTTCAGCGACTTCGACTACCGCGTGTACAACGCCACGCTCGACTTCGACCTCGGCTTCGCCACGCTCACGTCCGCTTCGAGCTACGGCGAGCTCGAGTCGCCGTTTCGCTCCGACCTGACGACGCAATTCAGCGCGGCGATCGCGCCGCTGATCGGGCCGAACGAGCTGCTGCAGAACCAGGTGACGAAGTACGACAAGGTCACGCAGGAGCTGCGCCTGGCGTCGCCGTCGAACGATACGTTCGAGTGGCTGGTCGGCGCCTACTACACCAAGGAGCAGGGCGACATCATTCAGCACATCGATGCGGTGGCACCCGGCACGCTCAACATCCTGCCCACGCCGCTGCTGGCGGACGCCAAGCTGCATTCCGAATACAAGGAGTTCGCCGGCTTCTTCAGCGGCACGGTGCACTTCTCCGAGCAGTTCGACGTGACGCTGGGCGGGCGCTACAGCGAGAACGACCAGGATGCGGTGCAGACTTCGGACGGCGCGCTGGCGGGCGGTCCGCGGGCGTTCCCGAACGCGACCTCCTCCGAGGACGTGTTCACGTATTCGGTGGCGCCGAAGTGGAAATTCGACGACCACACTTCGGTCTACGTGCGCGTGAGCAGCGGCTTCCGGCCGGGCGGTCCGAACGTGCTGCCGCCCAACGCGCCGCCGGAAGTGCCGCGGCTCTACGACTCGGACACGCTGACCAGCTACGAGGTCGGGCTCAAGGTCGAGTCTGCGGACCGTGCGTACAGCCTCGACTTCGCCGCGTTCCATATCGCTTGGGAGGACATCCAGCTGTTCGCGCGCGTCAACAACTTCGGCGTGAACATCAACGGCGGCGATGCGAGGAGCGACGGCTTCGAAATGACGGCCAGCGCGTTCCTGGCCGACGGATGGAACGTATCGCTGAACGGCGCGCTGACGGACGCCGAGTTGGAAGACGATACGCCGGCACTCTCTGGCGGCCGCAAAGGCGACGCCTTGCCGTTCACGCCGGAGTGGAGCGCGACGCTGAGCACGAACTACGAGTGGGAGGTCGGCGCGAACGCGATGGCCTACCTCGGCGGCTCGGTACGCTATCTCTCGGATCAGACCGCCGCCTACGACGCCGCATTCCGTGCCGCGAACGGCCGGCAGCGTGAGGTCGAGTCGTACGAGGTCGTGGATCTGCAGGCCGGCGTGGACTTCGGCCGCTACACGATCGAGCTGTACGGCAAGAACATCACGGACAGCGAGGGCAAGACTTCGACGGGCGCGCTCGGGGCGACGCCGCTCGGCTCGCTCGCAACCGGCGTGATCCGGCCGCGCACTTTCGGACTGACGGTAGGCTTCTCGTTCTGAGGGACCGGATGACGCTCATTCCGCCAGCCACGGATATTGCGCGACTCGATCTGCCCCGTCCGTACCTGCTGTTCCTCGGCGATGTCACGGAGGCCGGTTACGCCAAAACGGCGTTCGGCCTTCGCGATTGGGCGCGCGAGCAGTGTGTCGGCGAGCTGTCGTTCGCGAATGCGATCAGCATCGGGCTGCCGCAGCTGACACCTGCAGAGGCGAAAGCGCGCGGCGCACGCTCGATGGTGATCGGCGTCGCGAATGTCGGCGGGCGGATCCTCGACACGTGGGTGCCATCGCTGCTCGAAGCGCTGGTCGCAGGGCTCGACATCGTCAGTGGCATGCACTCACGGCTCGCGACGACCCCGGCGCTTGCCGCAGCGGCGGAACGTTATCACCGCCGTCTCATCGACGTGCGCACGCCGCCACGCGACATTCCTATCGCCAGCGGACGTAAGCGCAGCGGCAAGCGATTGCTCGCTGTCGGAACCGATTGCGCGCTCGGCAAGAAGTACACCGCCCTCGCGATTGCGCGGGCGTTTCAGCAGCGCGGCATCGACTCGGATTTTCGCGCCACCGGCCAGACCGGGATCATGATCGCCGGCCGCGGCATGCCGATGGACGCCGTCGTCGCCGACTTCGAAGCCGGTGCGGCGGAAATGCTGTCGCCGGCCGCCGAGCCGGATCATTGGGACGTGATCGAAGGGCAGGGCTCGCTGTTTCATCCTGCATACGCCGGCGTTTCGCTCGGCCTGTTGCACGGCAGTCAGCCCGACGTGATCGTCGTGTGCCATCAACCGGGCCGCACGCACATGCTCGGCCACGCGCAGTTCGAGCTGCCGAGCATCGAAGAGACGATCGATCTCAACCTGACGCTGGGCCGGCGCACGAACCCCGGCATTCGCTGCGCTGGTGTGAGCCTCAACACCTCGCAGCTATCCGCAAGCGACGCGCAGCAGCTGATCGCACAAGAGAGCAAGCGCCTGCGGCTGCCGGTCGCCGATCCCATTCGCGGCGGCGTAGAGTTCGAACGGCTGGTCGATGCCTGTCTGGAGACCCGATGAGATTCTTCCTTGCGTTCGCGCTTGCTGCCGCGTCGTTGCCGCTCGCGGCTGCGCCTCCCGCTGATTTCGACACACGCGTTGAGAGTCTGCGCGCGAAGATCGGCGTGCCCGGCATGGCCATTGCGATCGTCGAGAACGGCGAGGCCACGCTCGCGCGTGGCTACGGCGTCGCCAAGACCGGCGCGTCCGAGCGCGTCGATGCCGACACGATTTTCCCGACCGGCTCGACCGGCAAGGCGTTCACGGTCGCCGCGCTCGCCACGCTCGTTGACGCGGGCAAGATCGGTTGGGACGACAAGGTCACGGATCGGTTGCCCGGCTTCCAGATGTACGACGCCTGGGTCACTCGCGAGATGACGATTCGCGATCTGCTCGTCCATCGCAGCGGTCTCGGCCTGGGCGCGGGCGATCTGCTGATGGTGCCGCGTGGCAGCCTTTCGCGCGCCGAGGCAGTGAGGCGACTGCGCTTCATCAAGCCCGCGACGAGCTTCCGCAGCGCCTATGCCTACGACAACGTTCTCTACATGGTCGCCGGCCAGCTGATCGAAGCGGTCAGTGGCCAGACGTGGGAAGACTATGTGCGCGAGCACGTGCTGCAGCCCGCGGGGATGACGAAGTCGACGAGCGACAGCGATCGTCGCTTCGCCACTGCTAATCGCGCCTATCCGCATGCGCGGCCAGGTCGAGTGCGTGGCACTGGCCCGCTGCAGTTGCTCGATGAGCGTGACGAGCTTGGACGCGCAGGCGCTCCGGCAGGCGGTCTGTCGATCGGCGCGAACGACATGTCCAAGTGGCTCGTGTTGCAGCTCGCGCGCGGCAAGTTACCCAACGGTGAGCGGCTGTTCAGCGAAGCGGCGCACGCGGCGATGTGGAAGCCGGAAGTACTGCAGCCGACCGGGTCGCTGCCGGAAACGTTGAAGCTCGCCGAGCCGATGTTCCAGGCGTATGCGCTTGGCTGGGGCGTCCGCGACTATCGCGGCACGAAGATCATCACGCACGGCGGTGCGGTGCTCGGCTTCCAGAGCGTCGTCACGTTGATTCCCTCGAAGAACATCGGCTTCGCGATCGAGATCAACAGCGAGGACGGCGAGATCGTGCTCGGACTGATGTACGAGCTGCTCGATCACTATCTCGGCTTCAGCCGCAACGATTGGCCGGAGAAGTATTCCGCGTTCAAGCAGGAGCGGTTGGCGGGAGCGCTCCAGGCGCTGGAGTCGGCGTCGGCCAAGCCGGCTGCGGGCGCGAAGGTCGGGCCGTCGCTACCGCTGGCGCGCTATGCCGGCACGTATGCAGACCCCTGGTACGGCAACGTCGAAATCGGCGTCCGGGACAAGTCGTTGACGATCGACTTCAAATCCACGCCGCGGATGGCCGGAACGCTGCAGCACTGGCAGTACGACACGTTCGCTACGCGTCTCGACGACAAGACCATCGAGCCCGCGTACGTGACGTTTCAGCTCGATGCGGACGGCAAGGTCGCGCGCATCACGATGAAACCGGTCTCGCCGCTCGCCGACTTCAGCTACGACTACCAGGACCTGCTGTTCACGCCCGTCGGCAAGCCCTGATCATTCCCGGTACTGGCTCAACACCAGGCCGTCCTTCTTCATCTGGTTGTGGCAGGCGAAGCACTGCTGCGGCGTGGGTGCGTCCGCCAGCTCCGTCTTGCTGTCCTTGACGAAGCGCTGGAATCCCCAGCCACCGGTCGACGAGTAGCGCTGCGAGTCCTTCACCATCACATCGACCTGGCGCCGCGGGCCTTCGAGAAACGCGCCGTCTTTTTCGCCCCACTCCAGCCATTCGAAGACGATGACCGACTGCTCCGGAAACTGGCGCGTGCGGTAACCGGCCATCGCTTCCTTGTTGGCATAGACGTGGTGAATGCCGCCCGCCATCTGGAAGTTCTTGTGCTGTGGGCCGATCACGCCGCTCTTGACGTGCGACCAGTTGCGGAAGTTGTCCGGGTAGGGAACGGTGTCCGCACCGTTGACCGAGCCGGCGACCAGGACTGCAAGGAGGAGTGCTGCGCGTTTCATGCCGGTATGCTACCGCGACGAACTGGAGGTATGC
>CADEEJ010000256.1:6208-8041 GCA_902826315.1 uncultured Steroidobacter sp. | reverse complement strand
AGTCATCGCCTACGACGACTACGTCGCGAACAAGGGCGAGCAGGGCGCGAAGGAAAGCGGCAAGCTGCGGCTCGAAGGCAAGGAGTACGTCGTCCACGAAGGCGACGTCATGCACTTCCGCTTCAACGTGTGATGGGTGATGGTGCCGGGTTAAAAAGCGGCCCATTACTGAGCAGCGCAGCATGGACGTACACCGTTCAGCCTCGCGATCTGCTTTGTCGTAACGTGCGCCGGAAGCTCGGTGCGTAGCGGTTGAAGTGACGCGCCACCGACGCGCGCGACGCAATTCCAGCGGCGACTGCCTGTTCAGCAACCCACGACCGCGCGCCCGTGACGTTGGCCAGCCGGCTCGATGACTGAAGCTCCGCCGTCGTCACGCCGAACCTTGTGCAGGCATCCTCGATCAATTGCGTCACGGACGTGCTGAGTTGCCCGTTCCACTTGTCTCCCAGTAGCTTGTGGGCGAAGGAATCGCTGCCGAGGATGCGCGGATCGCGTGCGTTGCACTCCGCAAGTGGCGAGGTCGCGATCGGGCGAGTCATCAGTGATTTGTAGCGCTCGATTGCGCGCCTGCGCTCGGAGTCGAGCATGCGAAGGGCGAAGTCGGTCGTGACCCATGGCTCAGCGCGAGTACCGAGATACGCGTGATGACTGGACCACGGGTAGTCGTCCGGAGTTGCGACCAGACTGGCGCGCACCGGATTGTGGTGGATGTAGCGCAGGAGCGTCACCAGGTACGCGTCGGTATCGACGAGGACGGCGTGATAACGCCTTTCGAAGAAATGGCCGGTCGTTTCCAGCCGAGCCTGGACCCGACGGGCGTACGGGCTCGCGATGAGCAGCATGATCTTGCCGAGCGGCGTGCGATCGACCTGCATCAGCAGATGAATGTGATTCGGCATGTAGCAGTACGCGTGAACCTGCGCGCCGCAACTCTCGATCGCCTCGCGGATGAGCGTCGTCAGCAAGTGGCGATCGGCCCGCGTGAAGAAGATGTCCCGTCGATGGTTGCCACGAAGCGTGACGTGATACATCGCGCCGGGCGCATGGATGCGAGGAGGTCGCGGCATTCCTTGCCACAATATGTTGGACTTCCGCCATCCTACCGACTCGTCAACGCCTTCGTCCGCGGCTTTACGCCGAGTGTGCGTAGTTTTGCGTCGGGTCGTCTTGCTGCACTGCTGAGTTTTGGGCCGGTTTTTTTAACCCGGCACCGTCTAAGCGCGGCACCGTCTAAGCGAGCGCGTACAGGCAATCGACGAACGATCGCACGGCGCCGTCGAGTCCTGAGACCTTCGGGTTGTTCGACTCGATGACGTAGTACTCGTCCGGCGCGTGCGCGCGGTCGCCGAAGCCCATGCCGAAGCTGCCGGCCGCGAGCTTGAGCGGGGCGCCGGTGAACACTGAGCTGGGGTCGGAGCCGCCGGCGCGCGGCATCAGCAGAGGCTCGATTCCATATTGGCGATACGTCGCTTGCTCGGCGCGGATCAGCTCCGAGTCTGCCGACGTCGACGACACTTCGTTCATGCCGCCATTGATCGCGACCTCGATGTCGCCGAAGCCGCGCTTCGCGAGATGGGCTTTCAACTTCGCGACCGTGTCTTCCGGTGTCATGTCGGGCACGAGCCGCATGTCGAGCTTTGCGACCATTCGATGCGGCAGGATCGTCTTGCCGCCGGGGCCGGTGTGGCCTCCGACGAGGCCCTCGATCGTGACCGTCGGTCGAGAGACGCCGTCCTCCAGCGCTTGCCGCCACGTCGCGTTGCGCGCCCAGCTCTTGATGCCGTACGAGTCCTTGAGCTGCTTCTCGTCGAGCTGCTTCGCCGCCAGGTC
>CADEEJ010000256.1:0-6108 GCA_902826315.1 uncultured Steroidobacter sp. | reverse complement strand
GCGAGGAACGCCGCTTGCGGACCCTTCTGATTCACGGCGCCGCGGCCCATCACGACCTTGCCGCGGTCGGGCATGTCGATGAGGCGCGCTTCCCACGGCGGCGACGACCATTCCTCGGGGTTCACCTGCTTCACGTCGTACATGAAGTACAACCCGAGCGTGCGCCGCGCACCTGCGTCGAGCGTGGCGAACACGCCCGGATGCCCCTTCGTCTGGATGCATTCGGCACGCTGAAAGCCGGCGTCGAGTGCGAGCCGCCGCATCATGTCGCAGCCTTCCGCCATGCCGACGTTCTCGGCGGCGATCGATCCGACGCCGATCCAGTCCTGCAGCAGCTTCACCGTCTCGCCGTGGCGACGCTCGACCTCCTTGTAGATGGCCTTGCGATCCGACGCGCCTGCGGCGAGCGCCGGCCCGATAATGGCGGCGCCTGCGGCGAGCGCGCTGGCGGTCGCCCACGACTTATTGATGAAATCTCTGCGGGTCAAATCGGTCACGGCGGATTCCCCTGCGGCGTTGTATCTGGCGGCGGCGAGAGACTAGCCCCTTTGCGCTCACGCTGCCAAAACTGCAGTACGATTCGCACCGCATGCGCCAACTAACGATAGCGATGCTGCTGGCCGCGATCCTGATCGCGTACCCGGCAATCGACTGGCTCGAAATGCAGGGCACCTCCGGCCGCTATCAGTCGACCGTGTGGCTGATCATCGCCGTGATCGAAGTGCCCCTGCTGATCATGCTCGCGTTGCAGTTCGTCAGGGATTCACCGCGTGCTGTGGCGGCGACGGCCGCCATCGCGTTCGTCGGATTCGTTGGCCTGTTGCCGTTCGTGGCTCTCATGATCCTGCTCTCGGCCATGGACTTCATGAACGACGGCAAGCGCTGGGGGCTGGTGTGCACGCTCGCAGTCCTGCTGTTCGCGACGGGCATCGTCTGTCGACGCCGCTATCGCGCGGCACCGGCCGAGGGTGCGGGAAGAGTGTGGAGCCCGCCGATCTGGATGAGCACCGGATACGTGGCGCTAACCTACATCGCCATCTACATGTCGGCGAGCAGGCCCGCCGCCTGAATCCTGCGAAGGTGGCTGCTTCACGCTGCCAAGAACTGCAGCAGCGTGTCGGTGAATTCCGCCTGTCGTTCTATATGGAGCAGGTGAGCGGCCTCGAGCATGACGAGCTGCGCACCCGGGATCGAAGCGGCGATCAGTGCGTGATCCGCGGGCGTCGCACCGGTATCCTGCGTGCCGCCGATCGCCAGCGTCTTCGCCGTGATCGTCTTGATCGATTGCCGCTGATCCATGTCGCGGATCGCCGCCGCGCACGCAGCGTATCCCTCCGGCTTCACGATCAGCAGCATCGCGCGAATCCAGTCGACCTTGTCCGGATGAGCCATGCGATAGGGAGTCGTCAGCCAGCGCTGCAGGATGGCGTCGATCAGCGGTGCGATTCCCTGGGTGCGTATGATTTCGATGCGCGCGTTCCAGGTATCGCGGGAAGGCATGTAGGGCGTGGTGCTGCACAGGGCGATCTTCAGCACGCGGTCCGGCCATAACGTCGCGATCTGCATGGCCGTCATGCCGCCGATCGACAGGCCGCACAGGTGAGCGCGCGCGATTCCGCAAGCATCGAGAACTGCAAGCGCGTCGCGAGCGAGCTGCTCGATCGTGAGCTCGGTCTTCGAGCCAGCCGTCGACTCGCCGTGGCCGCGGAAGTCGTAGCGCACGACTTCGTAGCGCTCGCTCAATGCGGGAAACACGTCATCCCAGATTTCCAAGGTCGATCCGAGAGGATTGAGCAGCAACAGCGCGGGCGCGCCGGGTCGCAGCGAGTGCTCGACTCGCAACTGTGCGTCTTCGGTGGTGACCATTTTCATCAGCCGCACCCTCGCCATCCGCTCCTGCCACCCAACGCGCAGCTTAACCCGCGGGTTCTGGGCCAACCGTAATTTGCAAAAACAATAGCGAGTGCTACTCTTTGGTTAGCGATCGCTATCTTTTGGCCGGCGCCTGTCTTGCGTGCACATGGGGAGAACGACATGAGCAACTCCAAAGCAGTCCTGGGCATGCTGTGCGGGTTGGTGGTTCCCGCCGGCGCGGCACTCGCGCAACAGGCGCCGGCGCCGCAGATCGAGGAGATCATCGTCACGGCGCAGAAGCGCGCGCAGAGCCTGCAGGAAGTGCCGGTCGCGGTCAGCGCGTTTTCCGGCGCGGCCCTGCAGGATCATCACGTCAGCGACGTCACCGACCTGAACCAGCTGGCGCCCAGCCTGCAGGTGAAGACGGACGACAACGCTGCCAACCCGAAGGTCTTCATACGCGGCGTCGGGCTCAACGACTTCAATCCGAACACCGCCAGCGCAGTCGGTCTGTACTCGGACGGCGTGTACATCGGCTCGCCGCTCGCGCAGATGACGCAGTTCTTCGATATCGATCGGCTGGAAGTGCTGCGCGGCCCGCAGGGCACACTGTACGGCCGCAACACGACGGGCGGCGCGATCAACGTAATCACCCGCAAGCCTACGCAGCACACCGAGGGCGACATCAGCGTCGAAGCTGGACGTTTCGACTCCGTCAACGTCGAGGCGGCGCTCGGCGGACCGATCGCGAAGGACGTCGTTGCCGGGCGTATTGCCGTGAACGTCATCCGCGACGACGGCTACAGCAGGAATCGCCTGACCGGGCACTCCGGCAACGACACCGATCGTTGGGCTGCGCGCGGGTCGCTCAGCTTCACGCCTTCAGCGACGTTCGACGCGCTCGTTCAGCTGCGCTACGGCAAGACGAACGGTGGCTCGATCTGGGCTTACAACCGTTCGCTGTTTCCGTTCACTGATGCAGCGACCGGCCCGGATGGCGTGTGCGCAGCGGGGTTTTACACGTCCGGCCAATGCGGCGACGTCGCCGGGTATTCGAATACGAGCGGCGATCTGTACCGCGGTGACTATCACTTCGAAGGCAAGGATGAGGTCGAGACGCGCGGCGCGTCGGCGACTCTTACTTGGGACCTCGGCGATCTGCAACTGGTGTCGGTGTCCGGTTACGACCACGCGGACCGCGACGATCGCGAAGACACCGACGCCGGTCCCAACGATGTCATCACGGCTACGTATCGCGCCAAGCAAAGCGTGTTCAGCGAGGAGCTGCGACTGCAGTCGACGGACGAGGAATCGCCTGCCGTGTGGGTCGCAGGTCTGTACTACTCCAACGACGATCTCGACACGAATTCGTATCTCGATGTGCTGCGCCTGTTTCGGCCGATATTCGCTTCCCCCGACAATCCGAACGGCTTCGCGCCGGAGTTCAGCGTCGGTGTGTTCGGCTATCCGTACACGCAGAAGACCGAGAGCTGGGCAGCATTCGGCCAGATCGACTACGACTTCACCGAGCAGCTGACCGGTACGGCAGGCGTGCGTTATTCCCGCGACAGCAAGGACTTCAACTACGCCTCCACGGCCGAGTTCGACGAGATCACGATCTTCACGCTGGACGAGAGCAAGGACTTCAGCTCCGTTTCCGGCAAGCTCGGCTTGCAGTACCGCTTCAACGACGACGTCAACGTGTACGGCAGCTACAGCCGCGGCTACAAGAGCGGCGGATTCTTCGGCGGGCAGACCGTCGAGCCGGCCGATCTCACGCCGTATGACGACGAGAAGGTCGACGCGTTCGAGATCGGCGCGAAGCTGCAGTCGCCGCAGCGGCGCATGCGAAGCAGCTTCGCTGCGTTCTACTACGACTACCAGGACTTGCAGGTGTACACGCTGATCCTGCGCGGCGCGATCACGGTGCAGAACTTCACCAACGCATCGAACGCGCGCATCTACGGCGCCGAGGCGGAATTCAGTATTACGCCGATCGATCACTTCGACGTGTCGCTGTCCGGTGCATGGCTCGATGCGACCTATCAGGACTTCCGCTCCGTGGGCCAGGACTACTCGGACAACCGCCTGCCGAACGCGCCGCGCACCAGCATTACGGCTTCGTTGCGTTACGAATGGCCGATGTTCGGCGGCTCGCTCGCGCTGCAGACGGACGCGACGTTTCGCTCCAAGGTCTTCTACGACACGCGCAACGTGGAACGCCTGTCTGATCCGGAGCGCACCTTCGTCAACGCACGCATCGGCTGGACCACGGCCGATGAGCACCTCGAGTTCGGGGTTTGGGGTCGCAACTTGTTCGACGAGACCAACATCAGCGATATCATCCCGATCGAGGGGCTGGGCTTCGACCTGTTCTCGGTCGGTCCGCCGCGGACAGCGGGCATCTATGCCCGATACAACTACTGACAAGAACGAGGAGCAGCTTGAACGCACCCGCCGAATGGATCGGCGAACGCCCGACCGCGCTACAGCTCGGCGCCATCCTCATGGTCGGCGTCTGCGGCGTGATGATCGCCGGGCTGCAGCCGCTGCTGTTGGGTACGCTCGCGCAGGAAGGCCGCATCAACGCCGCGCAGCTCGGTCACGCTGCAACGGCTGAGCTGCTGCTGATGGGCGCTGCGAGCGCCTATGCGGGCGGTCGATGGAAAGCCGAGCGCTTGCGTGCGATTGGCATCGTCAGCGCATTGATCCTTGCAGTGCTGAATGTCGCGACGGTCTGGGCGAGCGGCGAGACCGTTACGTTGATCCGTGCTCTCGCGGGTGTGCCGAGCGGCATCCTGATCTGGATCACGATCGCGATGATCGCGCGTTCGCCGACGCCGGAGCGCTGGGCGGGCATCTATCTCACGATCCAGACGCTAGCGCAGTTCGTGCTCGCTGCGGCGTTGGCTGCATGGGTGATCTCACGCTCTGGCGCGAACGGCGGCTTCGTCGCGCTCGCCGTGTTGTGCGTCATAAGCGCCGTCGTTGCACTGGCACTGCCAAATAGTTTCGCCCCGCTCGTTGCTGGCGACACAGGTAGCAACATGCCGAACGCTCGCGGCTTCGTTGCACTGGCGGCGCCGTTCCTGTGGATGGCGTTCATCGTCGGCGTGTGGGTGTACGCGGAGCCGTTGTCGCGGCAGGCTGGGCACGCCCCGACTGTTGCGGGCGTTGCGGTTTCTGTGTCGCTCGCATGCCAGGTGCTCGGCGGTGCGACAGCGACGCTGCTTGCGGGTCGTTTGCGATGGTTCCCAACACTGATGTTCTGTGCGATCGCCAATGTCGGTTGCCTGCTCGCATTCGCAGCCTTGCCGGGCGAGTCACTGTATCTACTGACTTCGGGTGTGTTCGGCTTCTTCTGGCTGTTGTCGCTGCCATTCATGGTGCCGATGGCGATCGCAGCGGATCCGACGCGTCGCGCGGCGGTGTTGGTCGGCGGCGCGGAGTTGGCGGGCGGGAGCCTCGGCCCGTTGTTCGCTTCTTTCGTCGTCAGCGACGCGGACGTGCGCGGCGCGTTAGGCTTCGGCGCCGTCGCGCTCGCGGTGACCGTCGCAATTGCGTTCGCGCTGCGTCGGCGCGAGCGAGCCGTGACCGCTACCATAGTGGAGACTTGACGAGACATGACGCGCGCTGCCACTTCAACTGCACGGATGTCACGTGCCGCTCCCAAGCAGGAGCGCGCGGTGCAAACGCGCGAGCGCTTGCTCGATGTCGCGGGCGAACTGCTCGGTGAGGTGGGGATCGAGCGCATCTCGACGAACATGATCTGCGCCCGCGCCGGCGTGACGCCGCCCGCGTTGTATCGCTACTTCAAAGACAAGTACGCGGTGCTCGAAGCGCTCGGGCGCCGCTTGATGGACCGGCAGAACGAAGTGCTGTTCGCGTGGCTCGACCGGTACGCGCCGAAAGGCCTGACGGCGTTGGGCGATCACACCGAAGATCTGCTGCGCGAGACCGCGGACGTGACGGCTGCCGAGCCCGGCGCGATCTGGACGCTGCGTGCATTGCGAGCCGTGCCGCAGCTTGCGCACGTTCGCATCGAATCGCATCGGATGGTGACCGATCGCATGGTCAAGGCGTACGCGCCGCTGGTGCCGGAGTTGTCGAAGAAGGTGTTGTGGCGACGTGTGCGCATCTCGATCGAGTTCGGATTCGCGGCCGACGAAATGCTCAATGAAGAAGACCGGATCAAGCGCGACGACATCATCAAGGAAGCGGCGCGCATGCTGCGCTGGTCGCTGCGCGATCCGG
>CADEEJ010000255.1:6058-8104 GCA_902826315.1 uncultured Steroidobacter sp. | reverse complement strand
ACCCGATTCTTCCCCAGCTCTTTCGCATCTTTCAGCGCGCGCAGCGCCGACTCGTAGGCACGCGTCGGGTTTGCATCGTGCGGCGGGACCAGCGAAACGACGCCGGCGCTCGCAGTCACGTAACGCGACACCGTCGAACGCGGATGATGGATCGCCAGGTCGCGCACTCGCGCGAGCACTGCTTCGGCGAGCTTCGACGCCTGGCCGAGATCGAGCCCGGTCGTCAGCGCCGCGATCTGGTCCTCGTCGAACCGGCCGCACAGGTCGCTGGCGCGACGGAAGCAGCCGGCGATGACGCGCGCGATGCGACGGAAAGATTGATCTGCGCCCGGGCGGCCGAACACGTCGCGGTACTGCGAGAAGCAATCGAGGTCGAATACCAGGAAGCTGAGGCGCCGCGATTCGCGCTGTGCCAGGCCCCAGTCGCGCTTCACCAGCTCCTCGAAATACGTCCGGCGCAACAGGCCCGTGAGCTTGTCGTCGCGCAGGTAGGCCAGCATGGTCTGCGTGTTCATCGACGGGTCGCGGGCATCGCGCGGGTCGAGCCGCAGCCGGTCGCCGCCCTCGCGATGGAAGCTGGCGAAGTGCGTCACGCGCCCTTCCGCGTCGCGCAGGGGCACGAGGGTGACCTCGTTCCAGAACATGGTCCCGTCGCGCCGGTAGTTCCGCAGCGTGGTCTGGCAGGGCGCACCGTCGCTCAGAGCCGCGCGAATCCGCGCCAGGCCCTCCTGGTCATGGTCGTCGGCCTGCAGGAAACGCAGGTTGCGGCCGCGCAGGGAGGCGGCGTCGTAGCCTGTCAGCTGCTCCATCGCGGCGTTGGCATAGACGACCTGCCACTCGCCCGACCGGGCGTCGCAGATCACGATGCCTTCGGGGGCGGCCGCCGCCAGGGCCTGGAACACGCCCGAGGAGACACCCTGAGAGAGGCCCTGGGAGAGGGCTTGGGACAGGGCCTGATTAGTGCCTTGAGACACGCTTGCTTCCACGCTCATGTCGCTTCGAATCAAGAATCCAGCTCGAGATCGGGCCGCTCCATGCTGCCTCGCACGGCAGCCTCGCAGGCCTGCCATTCCGTCGAGGCGCGCAGCGCCGCCCGCGTCGGACCGGGCTTGCCATGCAAGCGGACCATCCGCACTTGGCTCAGAGGATCACCGGTTCCCCGCAAAGAATCGATGACTTGCAGCACACCTTTGCGATCGTTGCACAGGGAAAGCACGTCGCAGCCGGCCTCCAGGGCAGCCGCGGCGCGCTGGGCCATGTCGCCCACGATCGCTGCCCCCTGCATCGACAAATCGTCGGTAAAAATAGCGCCGTCGAACCCTAAATTGCCCCGCAGCTCCTGCTGGATCCAGCGTGAGGAAAACCCTGCAGGCCGGTCGTCGACCTGCTCGAAGATCACGTGGGCGGCCATGACGCCCGCGAGGCCGTTGCCGATCAGGCGCCGGTACGGATAGAGGTCCTCGTCCAGGTCGGCCAGCGCCCGGCGGTCGACCGGGATCGCCACGTGCGAGTCCGGGACGACGGCCCCGTGGCCCGGGAAGTGCTTCGCGGTCGCAGCCATGCCCGCCTCGCGCATGCCGCCGCAGAAGGCGATCGCGAGCTCGGCAACGACCTGCGGATCGCGGTGAAAAGCCCGGTCGCCGATGACGCTGCTGACGCCGTAGTCGAGGTCGACGCACGGCGCAAAGCTCATGTCGATCGCCACCGCGCGCAGCTCGGCCGCCATCAGCCAGCCGCATTGCCGCGCGAGCTGTCGTCCTGCCGCCTGATCCAGATCGTATTCGCGACCGATGGTGCGCATCGGCGGCAACACCGTGAACCCTTTGCGAAAGCGCTGCACTCGCCCGCCTTCGTGATCGACCGTTACGAGCAGCGGTGGTGTGCGCACCGCGCGGATATCCGCCACGAGGCGCTCCAGCTGCTCGATGCTCTCGAAATTGCGGGTGAACAGGATGACCGCGCCGACCAGCGGATGCTGCAGCAGGTCGCGATCCTCGTCGCTGAGCGTCGTGCCCTGCACGTCGATCATCAGGGGACCCAGTGTCA
>CADEEJ010000255.1:0-5958 GCA_902826315.1 uncultured Steroidobacter sp. | reverse complement strand
GCCGATTCGACATGCGCAGTATGCGGGAACATGTCCATCACACCTGCGGCCCGCAGCGTAAAGCCGTGCTCGTGTACGAGGATGCCCGCATCGCGCGCCAGACTTCCGGGATGACACGAAACGTATAGCACGACCTTCGCACCGCAACGCGCAAGGATCGGCAGCACTTCGAGCGCACCCGCGCGCGGCGGATCCAGCAGGACCTTGTCGTACGGCCGTCGAGCCCACGCGGCGTCGCCTGCCGTCGGCTGTGCCAGATCGCCGCACACGAACTCGATGTTGTCGATGCCGTTCAGCGCCGCGTTGGCGCGGGCGCGCGCGACCAATCCGGCGTCACCCTCGACGCCGACAACCTGCGCACCGCTGCGCGCGAGCGGCAGCGAGAAATTCCCCAGGCCGCAAAACAGATCGAGCACTCGCTCGCCGGGCGCGGGCGCGAGCAGCTCGACTGCGCGCGCGACCATCAGTGCGTTGAGCTCGCCGTTGACCTGCACGAAGTCATTCGGCTGGAACCGCAGCGTCACGTCGAATTGCGGCAGTCGATATTCGAGCGGCGTGACTTCGCTCAGCGGTGCGATCGTGTCGTAGCCGCCCGGCTGCAAGTAGATCTGCACGCCATGCTCACGCGCGAACTGCAGCAACAGCTCGCGATCGGCTGGTGTCGGCTCATCCAGCACACGTACGACCAGAGCGACGGCGTTGTCCGCCACTGCAACTTCGATCTGCGGCACGCGATCGCGCACGCTCAGCGCGGTGAGCAGCAACGACAACGGCTCGACCAATGAATCGACCGGCGGCAGCAGCACTTCGCAACGCTTCACATCCGCGATGTAAGTGGTGCTGCGCTCGCGGAAGCCCAGCACGGTGCGTTCTTTCTTCGGCACCCACCGGGCTGCGAGACGTGCGCGGCGACGGTAGTTCCAGACGCTTCCCTGCAGCGGCGGAAGCAACTCAGCCGGAGTGACTTTGCCGATGCGGGTCAGCGCTTCCTGCAGCTGGCGCTGCTTGAACTCCAGCTGACGCGCAGGAGCGAGATGCTGCAACACGCAGCCGCCGCACATGCCGAAGTGGGCACACCGCGGCTCGACGCGATCGGCAGCCGGTTCGAGCACGCGCTGCAGACGTCCTTCGTCGAAGTTACGACCGCGCTTGACGCGCCGCCATTCGACACGCTCGCCCGGCAATGCGTCGTCGATGAACACAGTCTTGCCGTCGACCCGCGCAACACCGCGGCCGTCATGCGCCAGATCGACGATCTCGGCCGTTGCGTTCAACAGTGCGGTTCCTGCCACGCGGCGAGAAATTCTGCGAAGTGCGGCTTCGCTTGCTGCGTGAGCACGTCGCGCACGCGAGCCACCTCGGCGCGATACTCCTCCGGCAGCAGCCGGCCGCGCATCATGTCGAAGCGCAGGAAGATCAAGTACGTATTCACGACGTCCGTCTCGCAGTAGTTGCGGATCTCCGCGATCTGTCCATCCAGATACGCGTCCCAGACTTTCGCACCGCTCATGCCGAGCTTGCCCGGCAAGCCCAGCAGCATCGCCGCGCCTTCCAGGCTGACGCGGGCACGGCCCTGGTAGCTCGACAGCACGTCCATCAGGTCCAGGTGGCGCGAGTGATAGCGGCTCAGATAGTTGTTGAAGCGGAATGCCTGGTCGGCCTCGCCCGCTTCCCAATAGCGCGGCGCGACGATGCCGTGGCGCAGGGCGCGATAGTGCAGCACCGGCAAGTCGAAGCCGCCGCCGTTCCAGGAAACGAGGTCCGGCGTGTACTTTTCGATGCCGTCGAAGAAACGCTGGATCAGCTCCGCCTCGGGCGCGTCGGGCTCGCCGAGCGACCAGACGCGGAAGCTGTCGCGCATGCGTGCCGCGACCGAGATCGCCACGACGCGCTGCTGTTCGAGCGACAGGAATTCGCTGCCGGTGTCCTCACGACGCTTCGCCTGCATCGCATCGCCGACCTGCCGGTCGTCCAGGCCCTGCAGCCCGTAGATGCGCCGCCCGAGATCCACGTCGGGAACGGTCTCGATGTCGAACACGAACACGGCCATGCCGATCAATTCCTCATCCGGACGGCTTTTTCATCAGCACGGCGACGGCGACGACCAGGCCAGCCTCGTCGGTCAGCGTCACGTGCCCTTCGCCGATGCCGAGCTTGTCGCACATCTGCCGGCCGCGCTCCGACCAGATGATCTCCGGCCTGCCCCACGCGTTCGACACGACGCCGCTGTCGCGGATCCACATGCCGTGCGCGAAGCCGGTGCCCATCGCCTTGACGATCGCCTCCTTCGCCGCGAAGCGCATCGCCAGGAAACGCAGCGGCCGCGTGTAACCGCGGAAGGCTTCCAGCTCGGCGGGCAACAGCAGGCGCTCGGCAAAGCGGTCGCCGAATTTCTCGTGGACCAGCCGGACGCGCTCCAGCTGCACCACGTCCGTGCCGATGCCGAAGATCATGCGCCGGCGCTCGCGCCGCGCCCTTCGATCATCAGGCGTTTCATCTCCGACACTGCGCGCGCCATGCCGTCGAGCAACGAGCGCGCGACGATGGCGTGGCCGATGTTCAACTCGACGATGTCCTGGATCGCGGCGATCGGCTGCACGTTGTGATAGTTCATGCCGTGCCCGGCATGCACGATCAACCCGAGGCTGCTCGCGTGACGTGCGGCGTCACGCAGCCGCTGCAACTCACGAGCTTGCTGCTCGCCGAGCGCGTCTGCATAAGCGCCGGTGTGCAACTCGACGGCAGGTGCGCCAATGCGCGCCGCCGCTTCGAGCTGCGCTGAATCTGGATCGATGAACAACGAGACGCGGATACCTGCATCGGCGAGCTGCCGACACACTGGCCCGAGTGCCGCGACTTGCGATGCCGCGTCGAGACCGCCTTCGGTCGTCACCTCGGTACGGCGCTCGGGCACGAGGCAGCAGTCTGCCGGCCGCACTTCGCATGCGATGCGGACCATTTCTGCGGTCGCCGCCATCTCGAAGTTCAGCCGCGTCTGCAGCACGTCGCGGGCGATGCGGATGTCGCGATCCTGGATGTGCCGGCGATCTTCGCGCAGGTGCATCGTGATGTTGTCGGCGCCCGACTGCTCGGCGATCAGCGCGGCGAAGACGGGGTCTGGATAGCTCGCGCGGCGCGCCTGGCGCAGCGTGGCGACGTGATCGACGTTGACTCCGAGATGCAGCATGAACGAGATGCTAACGATCTCTCCGCCGGAGCGCGAGCATGACCTGACGCGTGCGCAGCTCCTTGCCTTCCAGGCAGCGATCCAGCGCAGCACGTAGCAGGACACGTGCCTCGGAGCAGACTACCGGGTCGGCGAAGTCCTCGCGAGCAACAGCGAGCAGAGTTCTGCCGGAAAAGATGTCTACGCCCTCGGCAACGCCGTCGATGCGCATCGCGCCCTGCTCCACGCGATAGCGATAGACCTGGCTCGCATCGAGCGGCTGGTCGGAAGCGAGATCGCGCTCCAGCGCGAGGCCGTAACCGATCGCGTCCAGCAAGCGCTTCTCGAACAGCCGCAGCGAGCGCACGCCATCGGCGTCGACCTTGAGCGCGTCGAGCGTCGTGCTGTACAGAGAAAAAACATCGGGATGGCTGTCGTGACGCGTGAACAGCTTCAGCAGCAGCTCATTGAGATAGAACCCGCTGACGAGGCGATCGGCTGGCACTGAGGAAACAGCGCCGTCGAACTCCGCGCCGGTCAGCTGGCCGGCCTCGCCCTTGCCGCTCCAGGACACTAGCAAGCGGTTGAACGGCTGCAGGATCGAAGTCAGCGCCGTCCCGGCTTTGCGCGCGCTGCGCGCGCCGCGGGCGAACACCGATACGCGACCATAGTCGCGCGTGAACAGTTCGAGGATCCGGCTGGTGTCGCGGTAGGGACGATGATGCAGTACGTACGCGGGTTGCAGCTGCACCCTGCGCGGCTCGCTCACGTCTCGTAGCCTAGCTGGCGCAGGGCTGTCTCGTTATCGGACCAGTTCTCCTTCACCTTCACCCACAGCTCCAGGTGCACCGGCCGCTTGAACCGCTCGTTCATCTCCAGTCGCGCTGCGCGCCCGACTTCCTTGAGCTGCTCGCCGCCGTTGCCGATGACGATCGCTTTCTGACCGCTGCGCTCCACCCAGATGACGGCGTTGACCAACAGCCGCCCGTCCTCTTCCTTGAACTGCTCGAGCACGACGGTCAGGCCGTACGGCAGCTCCTGCCGCAGCCGCAACGTCAGCTTCTCGCGCACGATCTCCGCCGCCTGGAACTGGTCCGAGCGATCGGTCAGCTGGTCGTCGGGGAAATGCGCCGGCCCTTCCGGCAGGTAACCGGCGATGGTCGCCGGCAGCTGCTCGATGTTGCTGCGCTTCAGCGCCGACAACGGCACGACCTCGACGAAGCTCGCGCGCCGGCCAAGCTCCTCGATGAACGGCAGCAGGCGCTCCTTCGGGAAGACTTTGTCCGCCTTGTTGAGCACCAGGATGATCGGCCGATCCTGTTTCACCAGCTCGTCGAGCACGCGCTGATCCTCGTCGGTCCAGCGCAGCGCTTCCACGACGAACAAGTTCACGTCCGCGTCCTGCAGCGAGGCCAGCGCCGCGCGATTCATGTGTCGATTCATCGCGCGCCGCCCGCCCGCGTGCAGGCCGGGCGTATCGACGAAGATCACTTGTGCGGCCGGCCGCGTCAGGATGCCGAGGATGCGATGCCGCGTGGTCTGCGGCTTCGGGCTGACGATGCTGATCTTCTGGCCGAGCAACGCGTTCAGCAGCGTCGACTTGCCGACGTTCGGCCGGCCGACGATCGCCGCGAAGCCGCAGCGATGCCCTGCCGCAGGCTGCTGCTCGTTCACCGCTGGTCTCCCTGAGAGGTCTGCATGAGTGCGTTGAGAATCAATTGTGCTGCCGCCTGCTCGGCACGACGCCGGCTCGGGCCGCTCGCCACGACGCGCAACCCGAGTGCATCGACGGAGCAGCGGACCTGGAACATCTGATTGTGCGCCTCACCCGAGGTCGATTCGACTGCATAGCTGGGCAGCGGCAAGCCGCGCGCCTGTAATGTTTCCTGCAAACGGGTCTTCGGATCCTTCAGTTCCGCGGCGCTCGGCAACCGGTCGAGCCGCGGCACGAACAACCGCTCGATCACCTGCGAGGCCGCTTCGAACCCGCCGTCCAGGTAGATCGCGCCGAACAGCGCCTCGAGCGCGTCGGCGAGGATCGATTTGCGGCGGAAGCCGCCGGATTTCAACTCCCCCGACCCCAATCGCAACTGTTCGCCGAGCTCGATCTCGGCAGCGACGACCGCGAGCGCCTCGCCGCTCACCAGGCTCGCACGGAAGCGCGACAGCTCGCCCTCGTCGGCGGCCCCGAACTCGCGGAACACCAGCATCGCGACCACGCAGTTGAGCACCGCGTCGCCGAGGAACTCCAGCCGCTCGTTGTGGGCGCCGCCGGCGCTGCGATGGGTCAGTGCTGCTTCGAGCAGCGCCGGGTCCCGGCACTCGTAGCCGAGCGCGCCATGCAGCCATTCGCCTGCCGTCTTCACCTCACTCGACGACTTCGCCGCCGCCGGTGTTGACGGTCTTGTCGAAGTCCGCGACCAGCGAAACGTTGCCGATGAAGGGCCTTTCGGCGCGATACCAGGCGCGCATCGAGAAGCCGGTGCCGGCTCTCTTGATCTCGATGTCCTTGGGCTGGATGCTGTCGATGGTCTCGATGGTCCAGCGCCGCTGGAGCGCATTGCGCAGCACCTGCGGACTGGTCGGACCCGAGTTCTCCTTGGCCGTCTGCTCGAGCGCACGGACGACGGCCATGTATTCCAGATAGAGCGGCGCGACCCGGATGCCCCCATACAGGGCGAAGCCGATGATGCCGAGGATCACCACGATGCCGAGGAAGGTGGCACCGCGCTGGCGAGAACGCATACGAAAGCTCCCCATGACGTTAAAAACGTGGCGCCTGTCTGTCATAA
>CADEEJ010000254.1 GCA_902826315.1 uncultured Steroidobacter sp. | reverse complement strand
CCCCCGCGCGGCCGTAGCTCAGTTGGATAGAGTACCTGGCTTCGAACGAGTCAAGCAGTGGTTCGAATCGCTCAGTTTTCGCGCTGTCGTCAGGGACTTACACGCTCGCCGTTTGAGGTGGGCAGCGTGGAGTGACCAAAGCGTGACCACGTTGCCGATCTGCTAGAATTTTTCCAGCCAAACACGCGCCCGTAGCTCAGTTGGATAGAGTAATCGGCTTCGAACCGATTGGTCGGGAGTTCGAATCTCTCCGGGCGCGCCATTTTCTCTCTGTAGAGGGGCACTCATGGCCGCCAGCATCGAAGAGATCACCAAGGAAGCTATCGACCTTCCGCGGCATCAGCGCTTGGCTCTCGTCCGATTGCTGCTCGACCTCGATCAGCCAGGCGCGAGTGACGAAGTCGAACGCGCATGGGACGAAGAAATTCGCGCTCGCATCAAAGCAGTTGATGAAGGTCGCGTCTACGGCATCCCCTATGAGCAAATCAAGAAGGAAATGGCAGGCCGATTTCCTTCGCGATGATCATCAAGTTCTTATCTGAAGCACACTTCGAACTGATAGACGCAGTCGCGTACTATGAAGGCGAGCTCAGCGGTCTAGGCCAACGGCTCTGGGACGAAGTGGATGAGCACATCGCGTGGATCGCACGAAACCATGAAGTGCCACGCCTTCGGCCCGGCGGGTATCGACGAGTAAATCTCCAGATCTTTCCGTATTACATTTCCTACGTCGTTCGCGATCAGGTGATCTGGTTTTTGGCTATAGCGCATGGACACAGCCGTCCCGAGTATTGGATCGATCGTCCGAAGCTGATCGACTAAGCACATCGAGCGCGCCTCCGATCTTCGGCGGGCAGGCAGTTGTGAACACTTCTCCTAGTCGCGTGCCCGCCGTCGCGCGAGGGAAGTTCCTTTTCTCCGAAGCGCAACGGCGCTGAGTATCAAACTGACGATCGACAGTACGAGATTGATGTCGATCGTGATCGAAAAATTGCCAGTAAACATACTCAAGCCTCACCGACCGTCCTTGGGAGCAGATTCTAACGATAGAGGGCCACGAAGCTCAGATAAGTCGGCGGCGCAATTCATCGCAATTTTTGCCTCCGACGACTTTGGCGGTTCAGCGCTTCCTCGTAGAGCATCTTGGATGCTTCTTCAGCGATCTGGAGAACCATCGGACCTTGGCTGCGAGCCTCATCGTAGTCACTGACAATCTTGAGCAGCTGATCGTCGTCAGTCCCTTCTGGTATGGGCGGAATGCCGAGCTCGTCCGCCATGCTCCGCAGGACACGTCGTCGGATGGTGACTTCCTTTCTCAGCGCGTCCGCTCTCACGACGAAACGCTCGACGGCCATGGCCTTGAGGCGCTTCTCCTCTCGCTTTGGACGACTTGCTAGCTCCTTGAGAACCCAGATAGCCGCAGAACGCACCTTCGTCGCGGCCTTCTCGTCACGCTTTCGACCTGGTCGAGACTTTATCGCCTCCATGCGTGCGTTCACGAGGTCGAGCAGGGCCAGCAGGTCACTGATAAGCAAACCGACTCTGGCGTGACTCTCCTTTGCGCTTCGTGCCGCTAGCCCAGCGTGAAGCAGGGTCGACCCCAACGCCGACAGCCTGCGAAGCTCGTCATTCTCGTGCAGGAGTGGCCTACGCTTTGCGCGCCTTCTCGTAACCCTTCGGGCTGTCACACGACCTCCGTTATTGCTCCAACAGCTATGGAAAGGATGCTGAACAGTTGTCTCAGCTGTCGTATTGATGTTTCCACCAAGACCCAATGGTGTTCGTTTCGCTGCTTCGTCTACTTCACCATCATGTCTGCACGGACATCATTGACCCTACTGTGTGTTAGCTATATAAGCTGACAGTATGGAAGGATTAGGCGCCTACATTCGTCTCAAGCGCGACGAATGTGATTTGTCGCTTCGAGAGTTCGCGAAGCGTCTAGATTGTTCTGCAGCATTCATCTCCGACGTTGAACTCGGCCGTCGCCATCCCTCGGAAGAGGTGCTGACGGAGATTGCGCGAATACTCCGCACAAGCGTTGAGGATCTTCGGGCGCACGATACTCGTGCACCGATCGACGAGATCAAGCGTCTTACACAAGCCAATCCGAAGTTCGCTCTCGCGTTCAGAACTGTTGTCGAGCGAGCAAACAGCAAGAAGATCACTGCAGATGAACTGCTGGAGATGGTGAAGGAGAAAGAGGGGCGCAAGACCAAAGGAAAATGAAGACCTTTCGGTCAAAGTCGGGACCATTCAGGGAACAACCCTTCTTTGAACCGGGGGAAATTGATCGCATTTGCTTGCAAGAGCTCCTGAAGCTCAAGCTACTCCCTGACGCCCCTTCGCCGGTTCGGATCGACCGCTTTCTTGAAAGGCGATTCAAAGTCTCACCCGAGTACGGCGATCTGAACGAAGGAGTACTGGGGTACACAAAGTTTGGGAAAGACGGGGTACAGGCGATAGTGATCGCCCGGTCACTTGATGAAGAGGGAACGGAAACGGCCGAGCGGCGAATCAGAACGACGATGGCTCACGAGGCTGGTCACGGCCTGCTACATTCACAACTCTTCGCCTTAGGCGAGCCGACGCCGAACCTTTTCGATGGAGAAAGCGGCGTGAACTGCCAAATTCTCTGCAGAGATGTCGTTGGGCACCAGCAAGTGGGACGCAAGTATGACGGCCGATGGTGGGAGTATCACGCGAATCAGGCCATCGGCGGTCTGCTGATGCCGCGCAAACTAATCAATGAGGCCCTGAAACCATTCCTCGTATCCACCGGCAACCTCGGCGGTGTGACTATCGATCCAGCGCGGCACGAAGCAGCCGTTCGTACGTTGGCTGAGACGTTTCAGGTGAATCCGATCGTGGCGCGCATTCGCATCCAGGACCTATACCCCGCCGAAAAAGGCGGCCAAATGACGCTCTGACTTTTTTACCTTGCCGTGTTCGCTCAGTGAGCTTACACTGTACGACATGGCAGTAGTCGATAAGAGCAAAGGACGACGAGAATCGCGCGCGGCGGCCACGACGTCACCTGTCATCCTCATCCCTTCGCACCGGGGGATCGGTGATTTCGAACGCCTGCTGTTATTCGTGCGGGCGTGCGGGCGCTGCGAGTTTCCTGGATGCAACGACTACCTGCTCGAGCATCATTTGACGTTGAAGGCCGGGAACTTCGCGCAGATGGCGCACATCGTCGCATTCCGCCCAGATGGCCCACGTGGCAGGGAGCCGCTTCCCACCGAGTACATCAACGACCTAAGCAATCTGATGGTGCTCTGTCACAAGTGCCACAAGCAGATCGATGACCGACCGGATGAGTATCCGGTCCAAAACCTTCGGGCCGCGAAGGCAGCCCATGAAGATCGAATCATCCACCTGACTGGGATCGCTCCTCATCTCAAGACGACTATCGTTCAGTTCGTCGCGCGCATCGCAGGGCGAGCGACGGCAATTCCGTTCGATCACATCGCGAAGGCCGTCGAACCGCGATATCCGGTCGACAAGAAGGGAGTTGTCGTCGATCTGAGCGCCATTGCGGCAAGCGGGCCGGACTTTGTCCGCCTCGCGCAGGCGGAAATCGCGCAGAAGTTGGCGCAGCTCTCGACCGTAGGCATCGACCGCCAAATGACACAGCACGTCTCGCTGTTCGCCTTGGGGCCTATCCCGCTGTTGGTTTATTTGGGCCGCCAGCTCAGCGACAAGGTCGAAGTTGATCTGTTCCAGCGCCATCGTGACACCGAGGACTGGACCTGGAAGACCGAGACGCCGCGAGCCGAATACCGGTTTGGCAAAGTGCGTCACGGGTCAGATGTGACGCGAGTCGCGCTCGTCCTGTCGTTGAGCGGGAAAATCGATCCGAACGCACTTGCTCACGAGATTGACGATCGCTTCACGGTCTACGAACTCACGCTTGGCAATGAGCCGCCGAGTCTTCACTTCCTGAAGACGCGGGCGGATCTCCGGAATTTCCCACTCGCATACCAGACTGCGCTTCGGACTATCGATCGCGAGCATGCCGATCTCGGCGAACTGCACTTGTTTCCTGCTGTACCGGCGCCGATCGCCGTGCTCTGCGGCCGAGAGCTGCTTCCCAAGGTGGATCCGAAGTTGCTCGTGTACGACGCGGATAAGGCAAACGGCGGCTTCACATTAATAACCTCAGTGAATTGATCTATGGACACGAACGACTATCTCAAGAAGGTGCTGTCGTCGCAGACGCTGGCGGACGATGGCGATGAGATTCAGGCACTGCAGAAACACCGCGCGGACGTGGAGGCGCTTCTGCGCAACCAGTTCAGCAAGTGCTCACCGACGATCCGCTACAGCGGATCGTCGGTGAAGGGCACGATGATCAAAGAGTCATACGATCTCGACATCATCTGCTACTTCCCGCACGACGACACCGCAGCCGGAGAAACGCTCGAAGACATTTACAACAATGTTGAGAGGGCACTGAAAACCAAATACCTCGTCGAGCGAAAGACGTCCGCCCTCCGGCTCAAGACTGACAACTCGGGGACCGATGCCTTTCTCTATCAGGCTGGGAGCGACAAGAAGCGCCTGAAGACGAACATCGACGTGCACATTGCGCACGTCCGGGACGGCGGACTGACCGACGCGATCAAACTCGTCAAGCTGTGGAAGCTGCGGAACGGGATCACGCTGAAGCATTTCGTCCTCGAACTGCTTGTCATCGACCTGCTCAAGAACAGGAAGCGGTCCAGCCTGTCGAATCAGCTTGAGCACGTGTGGACGGAGTTTCGCGACCACGCCGATAGCCTCAGCGTGCAAGATCCCGCCAACCCCGAGGGTAATGATCTGTCCCCGGCGCTTGACGCCGCTCGCAGCATTTTGCAAGCGGTCGCGCGGCAGACGCTGTCGCTCATCGAGTCCTCCGGTTGGGAAGCCGTGTTCGGTGCTGTCGAGGACAAGTCCGCTGATCAGACGACGGCCGCGCTCCGTCGCATCGCGGCGGGTGTTTCAGTGCAATCCCGCCCATGGTGCCCCGACGAGTCATGAAGCCGTGGCACGTCCGCGATCCACACACGTATGCACTCGATATAGCTGAAGTAGAAGCGAAGTACCCGCTTCTTCATGCATCGATTCGCAATGACGTAAGCAGGATCGCAGGCACTCTGCCGATTCGAGAAGGTACGGCTGAGGTCGATCACTTTCTTGTCGAAATCAATCTTCCGGTCGGCTATCCGAACGAACTGCCTATCGTCCGAGAGATCGGCGGCCGTATCCCGCATGCGCTCGACAGGCATGTCATTCCGAGTTCGGGAGAGTGCTGTGTCTTGCTGCCTGATCAGCGTTGGGAGCTGTGGCCGAGAGGTTCTAGCCTCTTGGCATACATCGACGGACCACTCCGCAACTACTTTCTAGGACAAGCTCTAGTTGAGCGCGGTGACCCCTGGCCATTCGGCGAATGGGCACATGGACTGCAGGCAAAGCTGGACTATTACAACGGGCTGCTCGGGACGGACAATCAGCAAGCGATCCTTCAATACTTACGGGCTCTTGAGGCGAAACAGGTCGAGGGACATTGGGAATGCCCTTGCCTTAGTGGGCGGCGCCTCCGAGATTGTCACTTCACGCTCGTCAGAGACCTTCGGGGGAAGATTCCTCAGGAGGACGCCCGCCATGCATTGCGGCGGTTCGCTGCCGATCTCAAACTACTCAACGATCGCGCACAAGCTAAGTGACGCAGTATCCCGGCAACTAGCACCGTCGCCGAAGGTCAGGTTCGACTAGCCATGTGGTTGCAGGGCTCTTGCAATGACTTTCTGACTGTCGTTCAACTCTCGCCATCACGGCGTGAATATGTCCGAACAACGCCCAACCCAAGGAGTCAATGTATGTTGCGCGTGACCTTGGAGGACGGCTCTGCGATTGAGTATAGGGATGACGAAGTCATTGAGATCGAAAACTATCCGCCTCGGGATACGCCGAAAGCGGGCTGGGAGCGGACGCGAGACTATCCACCAGAGTACCGGCGAGCGAGTCCGCTGCGGATCAGCGTGCTAACGGTCGGCCACTACGTCCGTACAAGCAAAGGTTTCGTCAAGGTTGTAAAAGTTGAAAGGCAGCCGTAGAAGAACGATTGCCTATTCGGGGTATTGTCCCGCCATTGCGCGACCGAACCATTGCCGGCGCGTCGCCTTCGGCGCATCGTAGGCGCCGTCCGCCTGCATCACTTCCAGGTATCGTCGTCCCAAAAGAGCGGGTTGCACCAGACACATTGGCAATGGCAGTGCTGACAGCTGCAGCAGTGCCCTCTGAGATCGGCGTTCTCGATCAGCCGCGCGAGTACGATTGCCAGAACAATCAGCAGCCCCAACCCGAGCACGACGCATGTGAGTATGGCGGCGAATGCCACCGGCACGGCCCGCACTAAGAGCGTAGCAATGAGGGGATGCACACCCCATTCGACCATCGCCTCTCTGACGTCGGTCACGCGACGCACAAACCTGCGCGTCGCGTGACCCAACCGATAGCCCAGACGCTCTCCCCTGCTTCCCTCACGGCCGCCATTCATCGTTGCACCAGAACTTTTCGCCGCTCGGTTCGACACTCGCGCATGAATACGGAAACGACGCCGTCGACGATCATGACCGGCGCCTCCCTGCGTCGATCGCCCGATCGCGTTGTTCAAGGCGATCCATACTGTCCTGAACGAGATCGCGCGCAACATCCGCGGCCATGCCATATGTCGTTCCATCTGCCGCGTTCCAGGAAGAGTAGTTAAGAGTGAAACTCAGACAGTTGAGGATGGCCTCAGCCTTCATGAGCCTCGCTCGTTCACCCCCGAAGTCTTCGAATGGATTTAGGTCGGAAGACTTGTCATCGGCGCGTTTTGCTGCCCGCGGGCGAGCCGCGGACCGCGGCCTCTTATTCGAACCGCTTTTGCGGCTGCGACCGCTCTTCGACGTAGAATTGCGCTTAGCCATGTTTGGCCTCCTAGTTAGGCTGACGTGGTTAGGCGTCCGTCGCGGCTGCAATCCGCGGCGGGCGCCGCTCAAGCTTTGTGAATGCTCCTAGCGTTCCTCTCGCTCAGCTGAGCGAACATCCAAAGACAGGTCCGCACCCATACTAAGGATGTCTTAGTAGCGCGTCAACCCGAAAGCTAAGAAGCTCTTAGTGCCGCCAATACACAAGAAAAGGGGCACGGATGAGCGAGGTTTCCATCGTGGCCAAGCGGCTCAGGGAGGCGCGGCTGCGTGCAGGCTTGTCGCAGAAGCAACTGGGCATTCAAGCCGGAATTGATGAGCTCTCTGCCAGCGCTCGTGTGAATCAATACGAACGCGGCAAGCACATGCCAGACCTTCAGACGCTGACGCGCCTCGCAAGCATTTTGGGCACTCCCGTTCCTTACTTCTATTGCGAAGATGCTGAGCTTGCTGACTTCATCGCGAGATTTCCGTCCCTGAGCAGGGCGCAGCGACGCAAACTGAGTAGAACAATCGACTAGCTTGAGCGGAGTTAACGGATACGCATGGACACATGGACTGAGTTGGCTGCCACGCTCGAGAAGACGATCACCGAAGTCATCGATGAAGCGTATCCGCATGCATGGGCTGAGGACCATTTGAGCTACCAGCTGCTACATCGTATTCACGGCAGCCTGCAATCACGTCCGTACTTGCGAGGTCATGAGCGCGTTCGCGTGACCAGGAGTGCTACAAGCAGACAGGCCTCCAGGAGAGAACCTTCGGAGACATCGGGCTACTTGTCACTGTCGCCCACAAGGGCTCAGCACCGATCACTGGAGTCGCTTACCTGGAGGCCAAGCGACGCCGGGAACGCACTGTGCTGTTTCCGGAAATCAAAGTGTCGCAGGCAGAACGCATTCTCCGGAAAGCGCAAAGAGCATCATTCCTGCTCTACGACTACGAGTACTCGACCCAATTTATCGGGCCACTCGGTTATCAGCCGTGGAGCTGGAGGGAGCAGCCCCTGATCACAGACCATGTCGAGGCCCTGCCGGTGACCAAGGTGCGAACTGTGCCCATCCACACTGCACTAGCCGCTCAATCGAAGGACACGGCCTTGTATGCCTACGGCACGCCGCTCTCGGTACAGATGGTCTCCCGCTACTTCTGCGGGTTAGAC
>CADEEJ010000253.1:3995-8140 GCA_902826315.1 uncultured Steroidobacter sp. | reverse complement strand
CGAGCAGGTTCTCGTGCGCGCGCCCCAGGTTGTGCAGCGTCACTGCCTGTTCGCGGCGCATGCCGGCGTCGCGCTGCGCCTTCAGCGCACGATCATAGATATGTATGGC
Source organism: uncultured Steroidobacter sp. (assembly GCA_902826315.1). Classification (GTDB taxonomy): domain Bacteria; phylum Pseudomonadota; class Gammaproteobacteria; order Steroidobacterales; family Steroidobacteraceae; genus Steroidobacter. Next base: position 8,031 of record CADEEJ010000253.1, on the reverse strand, counting down.
CTGCGCGTAGTCGCCCATCCGGTTGTAGAGGATGGCGATGGCATTGAGCGTGGTCAGCGCGTGATCGGGGAAGTCGATCTCTTCGAAAACCGCTTGCGCTCGCTTGAGATCGCTCAGGCCGGCGGCGTAGTGCCCTTGCACTCCGAGCAGGTAGCCGCGTGAGAACAGCGCACCTGCCAGCATCTCTTTATCGCTGGTGTCAGTCGCGACCTGTACGGCTCGCTCGTAAAAGTCGCGTGCTCGCACGTTGTCGCCGGCCGTCTCGTTGATCGTGCCTTCGCACGTCAGCACGCCGGCCTGCAGGCCGGGGCGCGTGGCCTGGGTCAGCAACAGCCGCGCACGCGCGACTTCCTGCTCCGCGGCCGCCCTGTCTCTCTCGGACAAGTGGTCGCACAGGAGCAAGCGCGCACGGATCTCCAGATCGGGATCGGGTTGGCGGGCCAGGACTTCGAGTGCCTTCTGCGCATCGCGGCTGCTGGCATCGGGGTCGGTGCGCACGCCGGCTGCGGCTCGATCGATCAGCTCCTGCGCCGGATGCGGATCCGCGGCATGCGCGGGCGTCAGGCCTGTCGCGAGCAGCGTCCACGCCAGCACGAGGCAAATGAGGGGAGCCGGGCGGGAGATCGAGTATGACAACGGCGCAGGGCGACCATGGCAGGCGTTGAGTCGGCATGGTAGCGAAATGAGGCTGGGTACGCGTGTCCCAGGTCACATCAAGGGTGTCGCAATGCGACGTAGCTCACGGAGTGCGCTGAAGTCGCGCGACCTCGATGATCTTGCTCTCGTTTACGCTGGAATGGCCCAGGTCGATCAACTGCTGCACCTGCTCAGCCGCCACCTGGCCGAACGGAGCGCGGGTGCCGAGCTGGCGAGCCAGCTCCAGCGCGTATCCGATATCTTTCCGACGCAACACAGGAGTGAACACGACGTTCTGCTCGTGATCGTCGGCGACCATCCGGCGCGCGTTGCGCACGACCTGCGGACTAGCGGCCTGACCGGAAGCGATCGCGTCCGCGACAGTGTTCAGGTCGAGCCCCGCGCGCTCTGCGAGAGCCAGTCCCTCCGCGAGCGAAGCGATCTGGACCGCGCCGATCATGTTGACGATCAGCTTGTACGCCGTTCCCGAGCCGACAGCACCGAAGTGCAGGACGCGGTCGGCGAGAGCACTGAGTAGCGGGCGCGCGGAGTCCAGGTCTGCAGGGTCGGCGCCGACGAGTAGCGTGAGCTTGCCGGCGGCAGCGGCGGTTGGAAGTCCGGTGACCGGCGCATCGAGATACCGAAGACCCTGCGCTCGCGCTTCGTCGGCAAGCTCCATCGCCCACTTATATGAGAGCGTCGAGCATTCGATCGCGAATGCGTGCGGAGCGAGTCGTGTAGTCAGCACGCCGTTCGGGCCCAACCAGGTTGCACGCGAGGAGACGTCGTCCGCCGTCATCGCGAACACCGCATCGACACCTGTGCACGCTTGCGCTGGTGTCAGGTAGTAGCGTGCCCCGGCGCGTTCGAGCTCGGCGGCCTTCGACCGCGTGCGATTGTAGACGCGCAGGTCATGACCGGCCTGCAACAGGCGCTGCGCCATGCCGACGCCCATATTGCCGAGTCCGATGAAAGCCACGGTAGCCATGGCGTGATTATAGCTACGGCGCCGTGAAGGCCTGAATCCGATCGGTACCCACGAAGACTGTGCCGCGCGCGATCGTCGGCTCGTTGTATTTTCCGCTCGTATGCAGCTGTCCCGGTTCACTGCTCCACAGCCGCTTCAGCGTCATCGCGTCGAGCGCATAGAGAACAGGTCGCGGCGCGCCGTCGCCGACGAGCAGGGCCGAGCGACGCGCATTCGTATCGAGCACCCACACGACAGCATCGCGCGAGCCGTTGCTCGTGACGACGGGCGAGCCTGGATTCTCGAAAGTGAGCGTTCGCTCGAGCTGTGCTACGGCGAGCCAAGGTGCGCGTCCCGCCGCGGTCATCACCTTCAATCGCGCGACAGAGGGCGGTACGTTCGTGGTCGACGCTGCATCTTTCTTCGTGCTGCCGGTTAGAAAAACATGCAGCGCGCCGTCCGGCGAGCGAAAGCTCGCGGGGACCGAGCGGCCGCGCGCCAGGTCCATCGCGCCGTACGTCTCGGAGTACGGGCCGAATACGTTGAGCGGGCCACGCTTGCCGAACTGCGGTTGCGGCTCGGGAGCGAGCAGCGATGCATCTGTCGCCGAGTCAACGCTGCATGGAGCGCGCCGATCGAGACGGCCCGGCAGGCGACGGCGATCCAGCAGGTAGACGTTCCCTTGCTTGCCGCCGACCACGGCCAGGTTGGCGGGCAGCAGTGCGATGCCGCCGGAGCCGAGATCGATGTCCATCGCCGCGGTCGCGCAGTAGTTGAACGGCGTGTAGGTCCCGCGAAGTGTCAGACCCGCCGCACTGTTCTGAATTGCGAGGACGGATTGCGACCAATCGCGCTCCTGCTCGACGAGACCCGAGAAGTTGCTGCCGGTGACGACGAACACGGTGCCGTCCGTGTCGACTGAGGCGCCGCCGGGTCCCCAGATGCCACCGGTGTGACGATGAGGCGTCGCGACGGACGCGAACGTGCTCGCCACTTTCGGCTTCTGTGTGTCGACGGCGACGAGCCAGCCGGTCACGGCTTCGCCGAACGTCACATATAAACGAGAGCCGTCGGGACTGAGGTTCAATGCGCCGCGCTGGAGCCGATAGTTCGCAGGCCGCTCGCGCGCGTCGCCTTCCGAACCGGCGTTGCGGTTCATGCCCGGCGAGCCGAGCGTCGCTTCATCCAGCGCGACGGGCCAGCCCGGCAGCACTTTGCCGTCCGCAAGATCGAGCGCGAATGCCTGCCAGCGTTTCGTCTGCTCGCAGCTCGTCACGTACAAGCGATTGCGTTGGCGATCGATGACAGGCGTGGCGAGAATTCCAGTCGCTATGCCGTCGAGCAGCACCGGTTCCAGCTTGCACGCCGCGCCGAGTTGCGCGCGCCACAAGATCGTTCCAGCAGCCGTGCCGCCGTTCTTGAAGGCATTTACTGCGTACACGATGCCGTTGCTGGTCGCGGCAAAGACGACGCGAAACACGCCACGATGAGCGGTGGACGTAATCTGCACATCTTCGACATACAGCGGCGACGCATAGAGCCGCGCTGGATAGTCGTCGACCGTGTCGAACTGCGGCGACTCCCAAGCGGCGCGCAGTCCTCCGCGCTCGATGGCCGCCGGCGTGAGCACGGCCTCAGTGGAATTCCAACCGGTGCGCTCGCGATCGCGATGGAACGTCAGCGTATCGAAGGGCGCCGCGCGAGCGAGCGATGCGAGACACACACCGCAGATCGCCACCGCGCCGGCGAGCTTCATTCGCCGATGACCTGCCGATGAGCGGACGAAAAGCTGATCGCGAGCACCGCATCCTCAGTCCCAATGTTGCGCGCGTTGTGCCGCACTCCCATTGGAATGCTCACTGTGTCGCCTGCGGTCATCTCGGCCTGCTGCGTGCCCATCGTGTGCAGGATGCGTCCCCGCACGACGTGCAGGACTTCGTCGCAGTTCGGGTGATAGTGACGCGGGTTCTGCTGCCCCGGCTTGATGACCGCTTCGCCGACCGTCATCGTCTCGGAGTTGCCGAGCTCTCCGGACACGTACCAGGTGAGCTTGCCCCAGGGCTGCGGGATCACTTGCGCGTTCGCTGCACGCGTTACCACCGCTTCGCCTACTGCCTCCTTCGCCGCGTCCGGGTACTGCGAACGAATTCCTTCGAACGGCACTTCGATGCGCGCCGTCCATGCGATCGCGTTCAAGATCATCTTGCGCACCGATGGCTGATCGAGCGCAGCGAGGTAGTGTCCGCCGGTGAATGCGAACGCTCTTCCGCCGTCGGCGCGTTCGTACACCCATGCGACCGTGGCCGTGACGGGTTCGCCGAGCACGAGATCTTTACCTTCGCGCGCCTCGACGTGCAGCTGCGCCTCGAGGATCGGCTTGAGCGCGTCGCCGTCGCTGCGCCAACGAATCGTCGGATAGAACTCGTCGAGATA
>CADEEJ010000253.1:0-3895 GCA_902826315.1 uncultured Steroidobacter sp. | reverse complement strand
CGAGCAGCGGATGCTTGTCGACGCCGTCGAAATACCACACCACCGTGCTGGCGCCGTCGAGGTCCTGGTCGCTCGGCCAGCCGTTTGGGTGCGCTGCGACGACGAGACCTGCAACACCCAGCAAATCGGGCGAGGAGGTGAGCAGCCGCTCCAGTACGCGAATTCCTTTCGGGTAGTCGTGCCGTCCCGGGGCTTCGCTCTTCATGCCGCCGATCAGCACGATCTTGCGCGCGCGGTCGGCGGCACCGGTTGCAGCTTGATAGACGAGATTGTTGAACGGCCTGCCGAGCCGCGGCGGATCGTTATGCAGACGCTGCGGCAGGTGCTGCATCATCAGGATCGTGATCAGCTGTTCCTTGGGATCGATCGTGAACCATGTCGCCGCCGCGCCGCTCCAGCCGAACTGCCCCACCGAGCCGAGTTGGCCGCGCCGCACGGGATCGAGTACGACATAGCCGCCGAGACCGAAGCCTTCGCCGTCGTTGAACTCGTTCACCGGCGGCGAGAACGTCAGCTGGTTCGACATCATGAGCTGCACGGTCTTGCGGCTGAGAATCCGTACTCCGTCGAGCTCGCCGCCGTGCAACAGCATCTGGCAAAAGCGTGCGTAGTCGTCAGCGGTCGAGTAGAGGCCGCCCGCACCGCTCGGATAGCGCTTCAACCTGTCGCCGAGTGCCTTCGGCCCGCCACTTGCCTTGACGAGGCGACCGGTCTCGTCTGTCGATGTCATCTCGACGATGCGCGAGCGCTTCTCGGGCGGCACACTGAAATCGGTATCGACCATGCGCAACGGAACGAGCACGCGCTTGCGGACAAATTCGTCGAACGGCGTGGCCGATGCGACTTCGATCACGCGGGCGAGCACTTCGGTGTTCACGCCGTCGTAGCTGAAGCGCGTACCGGGTTCGTTCGCGAGCGGCAGCGCTGCGAGGCCAGTCGCATAGGCGGCAAGCGTCGGCAACTCGTACAAACGCGCGTCGTTCAGGCGGTCGACGGCGGGACCGCTCAACTTCTCGCCCGCTGCGAAGCCCGCCGTGTGCGTGAGCAGGTGCCGGATCGTGATGGCCTTGCCGGAGAACTCGGGTATGAAGCGGCTGACGGGATCGTCGAGCTGCAACCGGCCTTCCTCCAGCAGCAGCAGCGCCGCCACCGAGGTGATCGGTTTGGTCATCGAATAGATCTGGAAGATTGCGTCGACCCGCATCGGGTCGTTGCGCGCCGCGTCGCGATACCCGACGGCCTGACGCTGCACGATATTGCCGCGATGGACGACGAGGGAGACCGCACCCGCGTACTGCCCCCGATCGACAGCGCTCTGCAGAAGGCGCGTGGCTTGATCGAGATCGCCAGCCCCCGACACCGCCACGGACGCGCTGCACGCGACGAGCGCTGCGAAGAGCACGGCGGCGGCTTTTCTCACGGCTGGCAGCCTGTCGCAGCGCCAGCCGGAGAAAAACCCCGCAGAACTATTTTCAGACAGTAGCCGTTCCTTGCTTCCGAAGCCGCGCCATTAGGTGCGCAGCGACCGCAAGCCCGTGCGAACCTCGTCCGTGAAGAACTTCGGCTGTTCGAAGGCCGCGAAGTGGCCGCCTCGCGGCAACTTGTTGTAGTGGATGAGCTTCGGGAACGCCCGCTCCGTCCAGCTGCGCGGCGCCGGATAGAGCTCGTCGGGGAACACGCTCACGGCGACCGGGATGGCGACGCCTTTGACGTTGAAATACCCCTGGCCGAAGTATTCCCAGTAGAGCCGGGCGCCGGACACGCCGGTGTTCGTCACCCATGCGAGCGTGATGTTGTCGAGGACGTCGTCGCGCGACAGGCCCTCGGCTTCTCCGCGAAAGACACGGGCGATCATTTCATAGCTGCGCGCGTCGTGATCGAGGAAGTACGCCGCCAGCCCGATCGGCGAATCGGCGATGCCGTACAGCGTCTGCGGCCGCAGCCCCATCTGGTAGCCGTAGGCGATGCCCTTCTGATAGACGAACTGCAATCGCTCGTAGGCGAGCTTCTCGTCGGCCGACAGGCCCGCCGGCACCGGCGCGCCCGAGAACGCCGCGCCATCGATCTCGGCTGGAAAGACGCCCGGCATGTTGACGTGAATGCCCAGCAACTCCGGAGCTGCCTGCACAGCCATCAGTTCGGTGACGACGGCACCCCAATCGCCGCCTTGCGCCGCGAACTTCTTGTAGCCGAGGCGCTTCATGAGCGTGACCCACGCTTGCGCGATGCGCGCGGGGCCCCAGCCCGGCTTGCTCGGCTTGCCTGAGTGGCCGTAGCCCGGCATCGAGGGGATCACCACGTCGAAAGCGTCGGCCGCGGTCCCGCCGTGCGCCGTCGGATTGACCAGCGGGTCGATGATCTTCAGCTGCTCGACGATCGAGCCCGGCCAGCCGTGCGTGACGATCAGCGGCAACGCATTCGGGTGCTTCGACTTCGCGTGAATGAAATGAATGTCGAGCCCGTCGATCTCGGTGATGAAGTTCGGCAGCGCATTGATGCGCGCTTCGACCTTGCGCCAGTCGTACTGCGTTGCCCAATAGCGAGCGAGAGCCTGCATCGTCGCGAGTTGCACGCCCTGCGTCGCATCGTCGACCGTTTCCCGTTCGGGCCACACGGTCGCCTTGATGCGCCGGCGCAGCTCCTCGAGCTCCGCCTCCGGAACGTTGACGCGAAATGGACGCAACGCGCTGCTGTCGCGCGTTGCAAGTTCTGCAACTGCATTCATGGCTGTGCTCCTTCGGTGAAAAAACCCCTCCTCGGCGCACTCGCTATCAGGGGAGGTGGGGCGCGAGTCCGTGGGTCGAGGAGGGGGTTCAGACATGGTTCTTGACGGACGCGATCAGAGCACGCGCGCGCCGGCGGAGCGATTAGACGATGGTAGTGGTCGACGGCTGCGCGCAGCGCATTGCTGCGATTCGCAATCGTGGCAGCCGGGTCGTCTCGCTGTCGCAACGACTCGTCAGCGCATTGCGAGGAAGCTTCCCTTCGTCAGTGACAGCTCCTGTCGACGGAGATTGTTCGCGCGTCGCGGGGCTTTGAATGATCACCCGCGGGCGAGCGCCGCTGCGCTCGGCGCATACAACAGATCTCTCAGCAGGAGCACAAGTACATGGCATCTGGCAATTCATTGCGGCGCGCAGTTCGCGCCGTTCTCGTAGGCGCCGCCGTTTCGGCAGCAGCGCTGCCGGCGGCACGGGCAGCCGACGACACCGAGATCGCAGAAGTAATCGTCACCGGCTCGCGCATCGCGCGCCCGAACCTCGAAAGCGTCACGCCCGTGCTGGCGATCGGCCAGCAGGATTTCGCCGCGCTCGGCTCCGAGAACTTCGCGGACGTCGCGAACACGTTGCCGCAGTTCTCGCCCGCCTTCGGCGCTTCGCGCACGCAATCGACTTTCTCCGGTGCAGCGGCTTCCGGGTTGAACCAGCTCAATCTGCGTAACCTCGGCCCGCTACGCACGGTCGTGCTGATCAATGGCCGGCGCTTGCCGGGCGGCACCTCCACCACCACCGCGGTCGACTTCAACACGATTCCCACCGCGAACATCGAGCGCATCGAGGTGCTCACCGGCGGCGCGGCGGCAGTCTACGGCGCCGACGCAGTCGCAGGCGTGATCAACGTGATCACCAACAAGAACTTCAACGGCTTCGAGCTGGGCACGTCGTACGGCGTCAGCGCCGAAGGCGACAACGAGAATCCGAGCGGCCATCTGCTGATGGGTGGCGATTTCACCGACGGCGGTCATGCGCAACTGACCGTGCAGTTCGACAAGCAAGGGCGTGTGAGCTGCGCCGACCGTTTCCTGTGCGCAGAGGATTTCTTCTGGAGCAACCCCGCCGCAGCGCCGGTGCGCGGCCCAGCGGCCTATTCGGCCGTCGGCCTCAACGCGCAGTTC
>CADEEJ010000252.1:1819-8173 GCA_902826315.1 uncultured Steroidobacter sp. | reverse complement strand
TGATCCAGCCGTCGTAGATCGACTTGCCCGACTGCATCGAGGTCTGCAGCTTCTCGACCACGTCGCCTTCCTGGATCAGGTCGTGCTTGACCTTGATGCCGGTGATCTCGCCGAACGCGCGCGCCAGCGTCTTCGCTTCGTACTCGTGGGTCGTGATCGTTTCCGAGACAACGCTGATTTCGTTGATGCCCTGCGCCTTGAGTTGCGCCGCCGCGTTGATGAACCACTTCAGCTCGGCGAGCTGCTGTTCTTTCGACAGCGTCGACGGCTGGAACTCCTGGTCGATCCAGCGCCGCGCGGCGGCTTCGTCGGCGAGCGCCGGTGCGGCGGCAAGCATGATCGAGACGACAAGTGCGCATTTCATCGAAGGTCCCCCTTTATCCGTATCTCATGATCGCAACGAGGGCGACGGCGCTCAAGCCTGCGCCCCACCATTGCGCCAGGTCGGTGAGCCCGGTCCACGCCAGATTCACGTAAGCCGCGGCGAGCAAGCCGATAAACAAGCGATCGCCGCGCGTCGTGACGAGCGGCAGCAAGCCCTTGCGCGCGACTGTCGGTGAGCGCAGCTCCCAGACTGTCATCGCCATCAGCAGCAGCCCGATGCAGACGAAGAAGATCGCGACCGGCGGCGTCCACGCCATCCACGATAGCAGCGACATCACACCCTCCCCATCGCGAAGCCCTTGGCGATGTAATGGCGTACGAAGTAGATCACGAGTGCGCCCGGCACGATCGTCAGCACACCGGCTGCCGCGAGTGTCCCCCAATCCATGCCCGCCGCAGACACCGTGCGTGTCATGGTCGCCGCGATCGGCTTGGCGTCGACCGACGTCAGCGTACGCGCGAGCAGCAACTCGACCCACGAGAACATGAAGCAGAAAAATGCGGTGACGCCGATGCCCGCCTTGATCAGCGGCAGGAACAGTCTCACGAAGAAGCGCGGGAACGAGTAGCCGTCGATGTAGGCCGTCTCGTCGATTTCGCGCGGCACGGCCGACATGAACCCTTCGAGGATCCACACGGCGAGCGGCACGTTGAAGACCATGTGCGCCAGCGCGACGGCCAGGTGCGTGTCCATGAGGCCGATTGCGGTATAGAGCTGGAAGAACGGCAACAGGAACACGGCCGGTGGCGTCATGCGATTCGTCAGCAGCCAGAAGAACAGATGCTTGTCGCCGATGAACGAGTAGCGCGAGAAGGCGTACGCGGCGGGCAGCGCGACCGCGACGGACAAGATCGTGTTGAGCACGACATAGATGATCGAGTTCACGTAACCGCCGTACCACGCCGGGTCGGTGAAGATCGTCGCGTAGTTCGCGAGCGACAGTGACTCCGGAATCCACGCGAACGTGCTGGTGATCGCCAGGTTGCTGCGCAGGCTCATGTGCAGCATCCAGTAGATCGGCGCCAGCGTGAACAGCAGGTAGACCGCGAGCACCAGCCAGCTGTGCTTCCGCCTCATTGCGGGTCCTTCATGAAGTTGTACAGCACGAAGCACAGCAACAGGATGATCAGGAAGTACACGAGCGAGAACGCGGCCGCCGGGCCGAGATCGAACTGGCCGACTGCCTTCTGCGTGAGGTATTGCGAGAGGAACGTCGTCGCCGTGCCGGGCCCGCCGCCGGTCAATACGAACGGCTCGGTGTAGATCATGAAGCTGTCCATCAGCCGCAGCAGCAGCGCGATCGTGAGCACGCCGCGCATCTTCGGCAGCTCGATGTAGCGAAACACGGCCCAGCGCGAAGCGCCGTCGATGCGCGCGGCCTGATAGAACGGCTCGGGAATCGCACGCAGCGCCGCGTACGACAACAACGCGACCAGCGGCGTCCAATGCCAGACGTCCATGACCAGCACCGTGACCCAGGCATCCGTCGGATGCTGGCTGTAGTTGTAATCGACGCCCAGTTGCGTGAGCACGTAGCCGAGCAGGCCGATGTCGCCGCGCGCGAAGATCTGCCAGATCGTGCCGACGACGTTCCACGGAATCAGCAGCGGCATCGCCAGCAACACCAGCGTGAGCGAGGCGCGCCAACCCCGCTCGGGGATCGCCAGCGCGAGCGTGATGCCCAACGGGATCTCGATCGCCAGCACCGCGGCGGTGAAAATCAGCTGCCGGTAGAGCGCGCCGTGCAGATCGGGATCGCGCAGGATTTCCTTGTACCACTCCATGCCGACGAACACGGCCTGGTCCGGACCGAGGATGTCCTGCACGGAGTAGTTGACGATCGTCATCAACGGCACGAGCGCCGAGAACGCCACGCTGACGAGCACCGGCAGTACGAACCACCATGCGCGCTGATTGACGGGCTTGGTCGCGCTCACGGCACTCTCCGCTCGTCTGCGTAGAGCGCACAGCGCGCGGGCGGCAAGCGGGCGAACGTCGTGTCGGAGGGCAGGGCGGCGGTCGCGTTACGCAACTTTGCCCAGGCGAGCGTCGAGCCGACTTCCAGCTGCACCATCTTCTGGATGCCCTGGTCGCGAACCGCAGCGATGCGCGCCGGAATCGTATTCGGCCCCGCTGTCGATGCGAGCTCGAGATATTCAGGCCGAACGCCGATCGACAGCGCCGCACCTGCAGGCGGGGACTGCGAGCTGCTCGTCTCGACGCGCACGCCGGCAATCGTCGCGGCACCGGCACTCCACTCGCACGCGAGGAAGTTCATGCCGGGCGAGCCGATGAAGTGACCGACGAAGCGATGCGCCGGGGTTTCGAACAGCTGCTCCGGCGTACCGATCTGCACGATCTCGCCCTGGCTCATCACCACGACGTGGTCGGCGAACGTCAGCGCTTCGGTCTGATCGTGCGTCACGTAGAGCAGCGACAGCTTGAGCTGCTGATGGATCTGCTTCAGCTTGCGGCGGAGCAGCCATTTCAAGTGCGGATCGATGACGGTCAGCGGCTCGTCGAACAGCACCGCCGCGACATCCGGCCGCACCAGGCCGCGTCCGAGCGAGATCTTCTGCTTCTGGTCCGCAGACAAAGAGCGCGCGCGCCGCCCGAGGTCTGCCTGCAGCTCGAGAATCTCCGCCACTTCCTCCACGCGCTGTCGCAGACGTGCCTGATCCCAGCCACGATTGCGCAACGGAAAGGCGAGATTGTCGAACACCGTCATCGTGTCGTAGACGACGGGGAACTGAAACACCTGCGCGATGTTGCGCGCTTCCGGCGGCAGCGCCGTGACGTCGCGGCCGTCGAACGACACCTTGCCGCGCGTCGGTGCGATCAATCCGGAGATGATGTTGAGCAGCGTGGTCTTGCCGCAGCCGGAAGGGCCGAGCAGGGCGTAAGCGCCGCCGTCGTTCCAGGTCATCGTCATCGGCCGCAACGCCCAGGAATCGCCGCCGCCAGGATAGCGATGACCGAGATCCTGCAGATCGATGCGCGCCACGCTCAGGTCTCCGGCGCGAACAGCAGTTGCCCGCTGGCATCGAAGCCATACAGAGCTTCCGGCCGGACATAAAGAGTGCAGGGCTCGTTGAGCGGCAGATCGTGCACGCCCGGGACCTGCGCGACCAGGCGCACGTCGTCGCGCGCGAGATGGATGAAGGTTTCCGAGCCGCTGATCTCCGCAAGCTCGACGCGGCCGCGCAGCGCGATCTGTCCGGCCGACCCTGTGAGTGAGAACTCGTGAGCGCGGATGCCGAGCAGGACTTCGCTTGCCATTGGGGACGCGATCGGCAGTCGTATGCCGTCCGCAACCGTCGCAGGTATTACATTGAGCGGCGGATCGCTGAACGCGCGCGCGGCTTCGAGAGTGGCCGGTCGCCGGAACACCTCCAGCGTCGGACCCGACTGCAGCACCCGACCTTCGGCGAGCAGGGTCGTGTGGCCGCCGAGCTGCAGTGCTTCCAGCGGTTCGGTCGTCGCATACACGACAGTCGTGCGTCCGCCTGCAAACAGTTGCGTGAGCTCGGCTCGCAGCTCTTCGCGAAGCTTGTAATCCAGATTGATCAGCGGCTCATCGAGCAGCAGCAGCTGGGCATCTTTCGCGAGCGCGCGAGCGAGCGCCGTGCGTTGCTGCTGTCCGCCCGACAACTCGGCGGGATAGCGCGACAGGAATTGATTGAGCCGCAGCGTCTGCGCGAGCTGCGTCACGCGCGTTTTGATCTCAGCTTCGCTCTTGCGCGCGACGCGCAGCGGCGAAGCGATGTTCTCGTAGACCGTCAGCGACGGATAGTTGATGAACTGCTGATAGACCATCGCGACATTGCGCTCTCGCACTGGTATCCCGGTGAGATCCCTGTCGCCCACGATCATTCGCCCCGTGGTCGGGCGATCGAGCCCGGCCATGATCCGTAGCAGCGTCGTCTTGCCGGCGAGCGTCGCGCCGAGCAGCACGTTGATGCCGCCCTCCGCAAGCACAAGATCGATGTCCCGCAGCCACAGCTCGGAGCCCGCGCGGTAGCTGATGCCGCTCAGGCGCAAGCGCTCGACCCCGTGCCCAGAGCAGCAGCAAATCGCTGCCGCTCGGCCTCCGACATGTGCAAGCCGAGCTTGCTCCGGCGCCACAGGATGTCTTCGTCGGTCATCGCCCATTCGTTGCGCGTGAGATAGTCGACCTCCGCAGCTGTGAGGCCGGCACCGTAGTGCTCGCCGAGATCGGCGAACGATTGAGCGTTGCCGATGATCTGCTCGACGCGCGTCCCATACGAGCGCGCGAGGCGGCGTGCGACCGTGATCGGCAGGAAGCGCCAGCGGCGGCGCACGTCGATGACGAAGCGCCGGAAACTGCGCGCGGGCAGATCGCCGCCCGGGAGCGACGCGCGATGCGTCCAGCAATGAGAACTGCTGCCGAGCGCGGGCTGCAGCTTCTCCAATACCGTTTCCGCGAGGCGCCGATAGGTCGTGAGCTTGCCGCCGAAAATCGATAGCAGCGGCGGATGCTCCGGCCCGTGCGTCATCTCGATGCGATAGTCACGCGTGACACGCGAAGCGCTCTTCGATGCGTCGTCGAAGAGCGGCCGCACGCCGGCATACGTCCAGCACACGTCGCTGGGCGAGATCGAACGCTGAAAGTAGCTGTTGATCGTGTCGCACAGATAGCGCACTTCGTCGTCGGAGATACGCACGTGCGCGGGATCGCCCGAGAACGGCACGTCGGTCGTGCCGACCAGCGTCCACTTCTGCTCGTAGGGAATCGCGAACACGATGCGGCCGTCGGGATTCTGCAGCATGAACGCGTGCTTGCCGGCAAACAGCCGCGGCACGACGATGTGGCTGCCTTTCACGAGCCGCACGCTGCCGGCGACGTCCACGCCGGGAAACGAATTCAGAACCTGCTCGACCCACGGGCCGGCGGCATTGACGATGGCCCGGGCACGGATCTCCAGCGCTTCGCCATTGCTCTGTCGTACGCAGCGCGCCCGCCACGTGCCGTTCTCGGGTTGCGCGGCGACGAAACGCGTACGCGTGTGGATCGCGGCGCCACGTTGCGCAGCATCCATCGCGTTCAGCACGACGAGGCGAGCATCGTCGACCCAGCAATCGGAATACGCGAAGGCGTGATCGACTCCGGGACGCAGCGCGCCGTAGGCACCGCCACCGACTCGCACGCTGCGCGAGGGCGCCAAGGTCCGCCGGCCGCTGAAATAATCGTAGAAGAACAGGCCGAAGCGGATCTGCCAGCGTGGCCGCAGCCCGGGAACGTGCGGCAGGATGAACTGCATCGGCCGCACGAGGTGCGGGGCGATGCGCAGCAGGCGCTCGCGCTCGATCAGCGACTCGCGCACCAGGCGGAACTCGAAGAATTCGAGATAGCGCAGGCCGCCGTGGATCAGCTTGGTGCTCGCCGATGAAGTGGCCGAGGCGAGATCGGCTTGCTCGACCAGCGTGACCTTGAGCCCGCGTCCCACGGCATCGCGTGCGATGCCGGCACCGTTGATGCCACCGCCCACGATGAGAAGATCGACGCAGTCGCTCTCCGCCACGTCAACCCCTTGAAAGGTAGCGATGAACCGAGCGCGGGAATGATACAGGCGTAGACTCGTGGCATGGAACAGCAGGCGCGGGAATCCGCGGGGCTGCGCATCGACAAGTGGCTGTGGTGCGCGCGTTTCTTCAAGAGTCGAGCGCAGGCGACCGCGGCCGTCGCCGGCGGTCTCGTGCACGTCAACGGCGAGCGAGTCAAGCCTGCGCGCGCCGTGCACGTCGACGATCGCATCGACATCACGCGCGACGAACTGCGGTTCGAGATCGTCGTCCTCAGCTTGCCGGTGCGGCGTGGGCCGGCGCCGGAGGCGCGCAGTCATTACGTCGAGACCGAAGCGAGCATCGCGGCGCGCGAGCAGCGCCGCGCAAACGCGCGGCTCGCCCCGCCGGCGCCGGAAGGCCGCCCCGACAAACACGCCCGCCGG
>CADEEJ010000252.1:0-1719 GCA_902826315.1 uncultured Steroidobacter sp. | reverse complement strand
CGACGGAAAGGCGCACAATGCCGCCACGACTAGAAGAGCCAGGGGAACTCCTATGCAGATCACGCTCGACGTAAACGGCGAGTCGCGCACCGCCGACGTGGACGAAGACACGCCCTTGCTGTGGGTTCTGCGGGAGTCGCTCGGCCTGACCGGCACCAAGTTCGGCTGCGGCATCGCTGCGTGCGGTGCCTGCACCGTGCACATCAACGGCACCGCCATGCGTTCCTGCTCCGTGCCCGCCTCGGCGATGCAGGGCCAGAAGATCACGACGATCGAGGGGCTCGCGCCGAAAGAGCAGCCGCATAAGCTGCAGGCCGCTTGGATCGCGCACCAGGTCCCGCAGTGCGGATACTGCCAGTCGGGAATGATCATGGCGGCTGCGGCGCTGCTCGCGCGCAATCCGCACCCGAGCGACGACGAGATCTCCGCGGAGGTCACCAACATCTGCCGCTGCGGAACTTATGAGCGCGTGCGCCGCGCGATCCATTCCGTCGCGCAGGCTCCGACCGAGGGAGGTGCGCCATGAACAAGTGGACTCGCCGCACGCTGCTCGCGACCGGCGGCCTGGTCGGCGGCGGTCTCGCTCTCGGTGTCGCCGGAATCGCGTTCGCGCCGAATCGCCTGCGTGTCGTGCCCGACAGTCGCGAGGGCACGCCGCAGCTCACGACCTGGGTCAAGATCGGGGCCGACAATACCGTTTCGGTGATCATCCCCCATTGCGAAATGGGCACCGGCGTACACACCGCGCTCGCGATGATGTGCGCCGAGGAACTGGAGGCCGATTGGAGTCAGGTGCGCATCGAGGAAGCGCCCGGCACCGATGACTACGCGAACGGCTATCTCGTGCGCACGTTCGTGCCCGTCGTCGCAGTCGTGCCGAAGTACATGGAGCGCGGCATCGATTTCTGGACGTTCAAGCTGACGCAGATGATGGATCTGCAGGTGACCGGCGGCAGCAGCGCAGTGCGCGGCACCGGATATCTCGGCATGCGGCTCGCGGGTGCTGCGGCGAAGGTCATGCTGGTCGAAGCGGCTGCGAAGCAGTGGAATGTTCCGGTCTCCGAGTGCACGGCGAAGCTGTCGAAGGTCACGCACACCGGATCTGGCCGCACGATGACGTACGGCGAGCTCGCTCCGCACGCTGCCTCGCTCACGCCGCCGGTGCATCCGCCGCTCAAGTCGCGTGACGATTACACGATCGTCGGCAAGCCGACGCCGCGAATCGACATTCCGTCGAAAGTCGACGGCTCGGCGACCTACGGCGTCGACGTGACACTGCCGCAGATGCTGTACGCGACAATCGCCGCGTCGCCAGTGTTCGGCGCGAAGCTCGTGTCGGTCGACGCGGCGCCTGCTGAAGCGCTGCCAGGTGTGAAGAAAGTCGTGAAGCTCGACGACGCAGTTGCCGTCGTGGCCGATGGCTATTGGCGCGCGCTGAAAGGCGTGCGTGCGCTCGCGCCGAAGTTCGAAGACACAGGCAAGGGTGCCGAAACGAGCGACACGATTTACGCTGCGATCGGCACTGCGCTCGACGGCGAGAAGAGCGACAAGCTGCACACGTCCGGCAAAGGCGCCGACGCCCTGCAAGGCGCGGTGAAACTCGTCGAAGCGGAATATCGCGTCCCGTTCCTCGCGCACGCGACGATGGAGCCGATGAACGCCACTGTGCGCATCGCCGACGGTCGGTGCGAAGTGTGGACCGGCGTGCAGGATCCGCTG
>CADEEJ010000251.1 GCA_902826315.1 uncultured Steroidobacter sp. | reverse complement strand
AACTCGCCCGTTCGGGTGACATCGTCCGGCGCCGCGGTGCAGGGAGCTTCATCGCGGACGACAGCGTCCGTTCCTCCTATCTTGTCGTTCGAAATATTGCTGACGAAGTGATCGATGCCGGTCAGCGCTATGGCAGTCGCGTTGTGCGCCATCGTGCGATCACGTGCGACGCCGAAATTGCAGCTGCCCTTGAGCTCGAGCGCGGCGCGACGGTCTACCACTCGATCATCGCGCATCTTGCGGACGATGAAGCCGTTCAGCTCGAGTATCGATATGTCCGGCCGGATGCTGCGCCCGGATACCTCGAAGCCGATCTTGCCGTAGAGACCCCGAATCACTACCTGCAGCGCATTTGTCCGCTCGTCGAGGCCCGGCAGGAGATCGCGGCCGCGATGCCGAAAGCGGCGCAGTGCGAATTGATGGGCATCCGTCGCAATGAGCCCTGTCTCTTGATCACGCGCACGACGTGGGCGAAGTGCGGCCTGGTGAGCTACGCCCGTATCCTTGCGCCTTCGAGCCGGTATCGCCTGATGGGGCGTCTGCAGTTCACGACGCAGGTCACTTCATGACGTCCGCTTCGATTGATTCCATTCGTTGTCTGGACCACGCGTGCCTGACGTCGGGCACTCGCATTGCCACGGAATGCGGATATCCATGACTTAACGCACAGACGTGGGGAATATTATGAGAAGGTCCAACAACAGCTCATCATTTGCCTTGCTGATGGCGACGTGCGCGGCGATTTCGGTTCCCGCGAGCGTGCTGGCACAGGGTACAACGCTCGAGGAAATCCAGGTCACCGGCAGCCGTATCAAGCGGCAGGATCTCGAAGGCGTCGGACCGGTCACCGTGTTCGATGCGCAAGACATTGAAGCGACCGGCGTGACTTCGACGGAGACGCTCCTGCAACGTTTCTCGGCATCGGCGGGCTTCGCCGGCAATCAGACGAACGCCTACTGGACTGGCAATGGCTACGGCACCGCGCAAGTGAATCTGCGGGGTCTCGGTATCAATCGCACATTGGTGCTCCTCAATGGCCGGCGCATCGTCTATGGCGGCACAGGAGCAAACAGCGCCGTCGATCTCAACATGATTCCCACCTCGATCATCGAGCGCATCGAGGTCCTGAAGGACGGCGCATCGGCGCTCTACGGTGCGGACGCTGTTGCCGGTGTCGTGAACATCATCACGCGCAGGGACTTCGATGGTCTCAAGATCAGCTCGAAATTTGGGCAGACCTCGCAGAGCGACGGCGAAGAGATTGCAGCGGACATCACGTTCGGCGTGACCGGTGAGCGTGGCAGCCTCATGGGGTCTATGAGCTACACGGAAGGCAAGGCCGTAAACATGGCGGATCGCGCGAGCTGCGCGCTCGCTGATGCCGGTGAGGGCACGCTTGTATGCTCCGGGAGCTCGAGCACGTCAGGCGGACGCGCCACGTTCCTCACCGGGCCAAACACCGGGCAGCGCATCAACTTCAACAACGATCCGGCCGGTAATGGCGATCTCTTCGAGCCCTACAGCGGCGCGCTCCACAACATTTCCTATTTTCAGTGGCTAAACGCAGTCAATCCGATCGAGAAGACCACGTTTTCTTTGTTTGGCAACCTCAACGTCGCTGAGAATGTGCAGTTTTTCAGCGAGATGATCTACAGCCAGCGCGAGTCGGACCAGATCGCGACACCCGGCACATTGCTCGACTACTACCAACCCGGCGTCGGGCGCACGTCGTTCGTGATTCCGGCGAGCCATCCAACCAATCCGACCGGACAGAACATTCGCCTCGACCGCAAGCGTCTGGTGGAAGCCGGAGTGCGGGAGTTCTTCCAGGAGACGGACACGTGGCGCATCGTGGCGGGCTTCCAAGGGAACATCAACTCGAACTGGTCCTGGGATGTTGCCTATAACAAGGGGCGCAATACTGGCATCGACGGTTCGACGAACGTCGCGAACCTCGAACGCGTCTACCAGACGATGTTCGCGTGCGACAACGTCACTGTTCCGTGTGCGGACTATCTTGGCAACGGGGATGTGTCACAGCAGGTGCTCGACTACATCCTCTACACGCAGCGTGACACGGGCGGCAATGAGCAAGAGTCCGTCACGGCAAATATCACGGGCAAGATTTTCGATATGCCGGCGGGAGCGCTGGGATTCGCAGCGGGTGTGGAACGGCGCGAGGAGTCCGGCTGGCGTGATCCCGATCCGCTGGTCGTCGCGAACATTGCGAACACGAATCAGCAGGACGCGATCTCCGGACATTACGAGGTCGATGAGGTTTATGCCGAATTCGTGGTGCCGCTACTGCACGGATTGACGGGCGTGCAGCACCTCGAGCTGAGTCTCGCGGGCCGATACTCCGACTACGACCTGTTTGGTAACGATACGAACTACAAGGTCGGCCTGCTGTGGCAGATCGCAGACGGCTTCAAGCTGCGCGCCACCAGCTCGACGGCGTTTCGCATCCCAAACATCCCGGAGCTGTTCGGCGGTGTCGCCGAGGGCAACCTCACGACGACCGATCCCTGCGGCGGGTGGAGCCAGCGTAGCCCGAGCGATCCGATCTATCAGAGCTGCCAGGCTGCCGGCGTCCCGGCAAACTACGTCCAGCTCGGCAACACGATCCGGACAACCGTGGGAGGAAATTCCGAGCTGCAACCCGAGGACGCCGACACCTTTACGGTCGGACTGGTGTGGGAGCCCTGGTTCGCGACCGGCCTGTCGATGACGCTCGACTACTGGGAAATTGAGATCGAGGACTCGATCCAGCAGATTCCCGGTTCCGAGAAGCTCGCAATCTGCTACGAAACCGGCAATCTTGATCATCCCTTCTGCAGCCCTGAGCATCACACACGTGATCCGCTGACGGGCGAGGTCAACTTCCTCTCGGCTCAGCCGAGCAATGTCGGCTCGGAGACCGCTTCCGGGATCGATCTTGGCGTCGTCTACGCAACTACGTTGTGGGGGCTGACCACGGGCTTGGATTGGAACATCTCTTATCTCGATGAGTACAACGTCACCCCGTTCAAAGGCGCCGAGCCGATCGAATATGCAGGCATGATCACGGGCGGCAACGGCAGCTACACGCACTGGCGCTCCGATGCCAGGGTAAAGGTCGGCCGCGACCGATGGGCGGGCACCTGGGGCATCCAGTACATCGGGCAGGCAGACGATATCAACACTGACACCGGACCCGGCAGCCACGTGGATAGCTTGTTCTACCACAACGTTCAGTTCAGCTATCGCGTGACCGATGAGATCGAGGTTGCTGTCGGCGTCGACAACCTGTTCGACGAGGATGCGCCTTATGTGGCGAGCTGGACCGATGCCAACACCGATACGATGACCTACGACCTGCTGGGCCAGCGCTGGTATCTGCGCGCCAGCTGGAATCTGCAGTAAGCGATAGCTGCGGCGGGCCTCAGCCCGCCTCACGCTCGTAACGCATTCGAGACTCTCGATGAAGCTGGCTCGTCTTGCTCGCACGTTGCATAAGTGGCTGGCGTTGTTCGTCGGTCTGCAGCTCGTGCTGTGGACGCTGAGCGGCTTCTACATGGTCGTGGTCGACCTCGATTTCATTCATGGCGATCCCTTGGTGCACAACGTTCGTGTGCCGTTCGAGGCGAAGCCGCCTTCCATTTCCTTCGCTGCAGTCGCGGACCAATTCGAGGACGTCACTCAGGTATCCCTGCGCGCGCTGCCCGGAGTCTCTGCGCCTGTGTTCGAGGTCACCACTCGCACAGGCAAAGCGCTCGTCGACTCAACGACGGGACACAGGATTTCGCCGCTGCCGCGGGATTCCGTCACCAAACTCGCACGAGAGTACTACGCGGGCGCCGGCAATCTGGCTGCACTGACTTTGATCGAACGCGATGCGCCGCTGGAGATTCAGACACGACCTCTGCCGCTTTGGCGTGTGGACTTCGAGGATTGGTTGCAAACGAGCCTCTACATCCATCCAGACACAGGCGTGCTCGTGACACGACGTCATCGCTTCTGGCGTTGGTTCGATTTTCTTTGGATGTTTCACATTCTGGATTTCGATACGCGAACTGACGTGAACAATGCGCTGCTGCGGACCGCGACCGTGGCAGGGCTGGTTGCCGTGCTCAGTGGCGGGTGGCTCCTGTATTTCAGTTTGCGGCGCAAGGCGCCGGCGCGGCGTGCCTCAACTTCATCAGAACCGGACCTGATCGAATGAGATTTCTTCGCCAACTGCACAAGTGGCTTGGGCTCATCGTCGGTCTGCAGGTCCTGCTCTGGGCCGTGAGCGGCGTGATATTCGCGTGGCTCGATCATCATGAAGTGTCGGGTGAGCACAGCGTGCGCGAAGTGGAGCCTCAAGTGTTCACGGTCCAGAAGGCACTTGCTGAGCCGGCGAGCTGGCTGGGTGAGCTGAATTGGAGCGAGATCCTCGAGATCCGGCTCGCGTCAGTGCTCGAGCGATGGGTTTGGCGCGTCGAAACCACGCAAGGTGTCGTGCTGAGGGATGCCACAAGCGGTGACGTCATCCAGCTCACCGAGACATCGATCCGAAACTTGGCGCAGCAGCACTACGCCGGGGCTGCCCAACTCGCCTCGGTGACCTTTCACTCGAACCCAACGATCGAGACGCGGGATTCGGGCGCGACGTGGGAGGCGCGCTTCGACGATGATCGTGGAACGACGTTCTACTTCTCCGCCGACGACGGACGATTGATTCAGAAGCGCAACAATAGTTGGCGCCTGTTCGACGTCTTCTGGATGCTGCACACAATGGATTACCGCGGGCGAGACAACTTCAATAACCCGCTCGTAATCACGATCGGCTTCGCCGCGTTGTGGCTGTCGCTGTCGGGTTTTCTGCTTCTGTTCAGGAGCTTCCGAAAACAAGAGTTCGCGTTCGTCACGGCATGGCGTCGAAGGTGACGTCTCAGCGCTGCAACGGAAATACTCCTTCTCGCAGGAAGCGCTGGAACATTGCATCGATCTGCTCTACGGGAATGGTTGCGCCACGATCTAGCCACCAGGTGAGCAGGGTCATGAACGCGCCCACGATGCACTGAATGGCAGCTTCTCGTTCTATCCCGTCAGAAGCCTTCGAGCTTGAAGCCGTGGTGAGCTCCGCGCGCACGAGATCCGTCGCCGTGTCCTTCAGCTTCCGCAGAACGACCGTGCCGCCCCGACCGCCGACGAGCGTACGGTAGTGATCCAAGTGATCACGGGCGTGCGCGAAGAGATCGAACGTGAAGCTCAGAGATGGGCTTTGCTCCTCCCTATGCGATCGAACTGACTTCTGCCGTTCAACAAGTTGCCTGCGCAGCGCTTCCAGCCCGCTGCGCTTGAGATCGTCCTTGCTTCGAAAATGCGTGTAGAAAGTCGAACGGCCGACGTTCGCGACCCTGCAGATTTCATCGACGGCAATGCTTTCGTACGGCTTCCTTCGCAACAGCGCTTTGAAGGCCCGCTGTAGTCCCGCCTGCGTGCGGGGCCCACGTGTACTCGTCGCCTTGCGGTTCATCACAGCTCCGAGTTCAAAGAAATTTGCCAGTTCTGGACATTTCGTCGCATCTGTTCATTGACGGCACGCGCTATTCGACCTTACTACTGCACCGATCAGCAGGGCGTCCGCCCAAACAACAAGCGGACGATGATAGGCACATCGGTCGTTAGTCCGACAAGTGGGGCTTGCGAAATGTTCACGTCATCAGAAAGCTAGATGGAGAGCACCACAGTGAGTTCGACTCCTGACAACAATTCGCCGCCGCCCATGCCGCTCTGGGTCAAGGTGTTCGCGGTGACTGCTGCAATTGTAGTTCTGCTGATCGTGATAGCGCTGATCTGGTTCCCTGGTAAACACGGCCCCGGCCGCCACATTCATGGCCATTCAGCGACTGCAGAAGGTCTTGAGCTGGCGGCATGACACTTCCTCGCAGCCTCAGCCGGTTCGTGCTCACTGTGCACATCGTCACCTCGGTTGGCTGGCTCGGTGCAGTGCTGGCATACGTTGCGCTCGACATCGCGGCGAGTGCGGGTGAGGACATTGCGTCTGTGCGAGCGGCTTACTTCGGGATGGATTTGACGATCCGCTACGTCATCGTCCCGCTGGGGATTGCGTCCGTGCTCATCGGAACGGTGAATGCCTTAACGAGCTCATGGGGTCTGTTCCACTACTATTGGGTGCTGGTGAAACTTCTTCTCACGATCTTTGCCACCGTGATTCTCCTCCTGGAGATGCAGAGCGTCACTTATATGGCGGAGCTTGCGTCGACGAGTGCGGATCCGCGCAATCTCCCGGGCTCGTTGCTGCATTCCATCGGCGGTCTAGTCGTCTTGATGACTGTGGCTGTCCTGTCCGTCTACAAACGGGAAGGCTTGGCGCCTAATGGATGGCGCCAGCAGCTGCGGGCCAAAAAGTGCGGGTAAGCATTGCCACCGCTGAAGAGGACACTGCGCATCGTAGAAAAGCGCGGGGAAGGATCACTTCAACTAGCATCGTGAGTTCGCGGTGGGTGTTTCCAACCAGTTATAGCGCGCTGAGCGCACGTGCGCCCGGCGCCGTGAGTTCACGCTTCTGCTTCTGGACGGGATGGTGCGCGAGCGCGACGTTGCCAAGGCCAGCAGCCATCGATTTCCAGCTGCAAAGCCATGCTCAGAAACGTGCGGATGAGGACGATGAGTCCGAGGACTGCGACGCTTTGCAGAGAGGGATCGACGGCGACGGTGCGGATGATGTCGCCTGCGACTAGAAACTCGAGGCCGAGCACGATCGTGCCTCCTAGCTCGTGTCGCAGCGCGCGGTAGCGCGACGGAAGGTTGCTTAGGCCCTGCGCGATGAAGCGTCCGATTGCGAGCGCAGTCCCGAGCGCGATGACACCGACGCCCACCGTCTCGAATCCAAAGCCTACGATCTCGATGCCGGATCGCAACTCAGCCAAGTTCATGAGCGGCGCCTCTCAGTGGTGGTCATACAGGCCCACTGACTTGATGTCGTTCCACGACGTCGTCTGGTGGCAGAGATAACACTGCTCCACATTTGCATGCTCGACACCCGCGACTCTCTTCGAGACCATTTCGAAATGCCCCATGTAGTGGCTCGGAGGCGCGCGATGGCACTGAGCACAATCCGTTGAGCTAGGCGGTGGATGGCTGTATTCGGGAATCGTCCACTGGGCGGTGCGATGGCACGAGCCGCATTCACGTCCGAACTGTCCCTCATGGCGATCACGGCTTTGGTGGCAGCCATAACAATCAAGCAACTGTGCCTGTGGGGTATTTGCGAAGCCAGCCGTACCTGCGCTTGCGCTTCCCGCAGGCCCGTGTGCGAACAGATGCGAGTACAGCAAGCGTGCTTCGCTGCCTTCCGGTGCGCGTGCGAGCAGGCGCAGTCCGAGTGTGGCCAGGGCCTGGTGATCCATGGCGGACCGTAGCCCCGCATCGCCTTCGTGCTCGCGGTGGCATTCAACGCAGGTTTCGATGCTTGAGTGGAACGCAGTCGGTTGGCGCTGTAGCAATGCGGTTTCGTTGGCATGACAGGAGATGCACCGCGCTGCTTGAACGCCTTCGATCGAAACGTGACATCCCGAGCAGTCGCCCTGCAGGAAGCCGTGCGCTGTCGACAACGGCCCCGGTTCGACAAATGCTTGCCAGAAGCTCGCTGTTCGAATACTAGGCACGGACATGACCAGCGCCAGCATCACTGCCAGGGCAGCGAGCAAGCCGAGCAGCTTTTTCATGCGCGTGCTCATTCAAACCAGCGCAGACCGAAATGGATTCCGGCCCACACGTGCAAACCCAGCAGCAGATAGAAGAGAACCGAGCAGACGATGTGGATGTTCAGCCACGCGTTGAACAGAGTGCGGACGCGTTCCTGAAAGTGAAGGGAGTACTGCAGCTCCGCGGTCGCGGTTGCGACCGGTATGAGCTCGGCCGCGGCTTGCATTGGCACAGAAGACTCGAGCGGTCCGCTCGCCAGCGCGCGCGACTTGACCTCGAGCGTCCTCCAGAGCGCACCAAGCTCTCCTTGCTTCTCACGAATGTCGTCGGCCACGTAGCGCAGGAAATACTGACCGATGAAGCCACTGATGACCACCAGCAGCATGGCGGCGGTCAATGCGATGCCGAGCGCGCTCAGAAACTTATGGCCGCTGTGAATCAGTGCCAACAGCGCACCGATGAGTCCGAGATAGGTGTGCGCCTGTAGCAGCGCTCGAATCGAGAAGCGCTGGGTGAATGTGCGCCGTAGCG
>CADEEJ010000250.1 GCA_902826315.1 uncultured Steroidobacter sp. | reverse complement strand
TGGCGCGCAAGTTCCACTTCAGGATCCGGCGGATAGACGCAAGCGTGCTGCGCGAGGCGGGCGTCACGCACCCGGTCGAAGATCTTGCGGATTTCGATCGGCAGCGGGAGCTGGCGCGTGCCTACCTGGTCAAGCAACAGCAGGCGAGTGCCGAGAGGAAATGAGTTGGTCGGGGTGACAGGATTTGAACCTGCGACCTATACGTCCCGAACGTAGCGCTCTACCAGGCTGAGCTACACCCCGAAACCGGCGCGCGTGTCCCGCTCAGTAGTGGCGTTCGACGGCGAAATCTGCGAGTTCGCGCAAGGCCTGCTTGTACGCCGAGTCCGGTAGTTCGGCGAGCGCCTCGATGGCAAGGGCTGCCTCCTGCCGCGCGAGCCGCGCAGTGTACGCAAGCCCCCCTGTCGATTCAATTGCAGCCGTGACCGCGGCCAGCTCGGCCGTGCTGCCGTGCTCGATGCTGTGCCGGATGACCCGCTGCTGCTCCTCGGTGCCGGTCCGCAGTGCATATATAAGAGGCAATGTCGGCTTACCCTCGGCCAGGTCGTCGCCGAGATTCTTGCCGAGCTGCTCGCTGTCCGAGCGGTAGTCGAGCACGTCGTCGATCAGCTGGAACGCAGTGCCGAGATGACGTCCGTAGCGTGTCATCGCACCCTCGACCGCGGCCGGCGCACCCGCGAGGATCGCGGCAATCTGCGCGCCGGATTCGAACAACTTCGCGGTTTTGCGGTAGATGACCTCGAAGTAGCGCTCCTGCGTCGTCTGCGGATCGTTCGCGTTCAGCAGCTGCAGGACTTCGCCTTCGGCGATCTTGTTGGTCGCGCCGGCCATCACGTCCATCACGCGCATGCTGCCGAGCGACACCATCATCTCGAACGCGCGCGAGTAGACGTAGTCGCCGACCAGCACGCTCGCTTCGTTGCCCCACACTTCGTTGGCCGTGTCGCGGCCGCGGCGCAGCGTCGAGCCGTCGACGACGTCGTCGTGCAGGAGCGTCGCCGTGTGAATGAACTCGATCACCGCAGCCGCTTCCGCGTGCCGCCGATCGGTGCCGCAGGCACGTCCGACCACGAGCACGACCAGCGGACGCAGGCGTTTGCCGCCGCTGCCGACGATGTAGTCGGCAATCTGGTTGATCAGGACCACATCGCTGGCGAGGCGAGTGCGGATGACGTTGTCGACCTCGCGGAGGTCATCGTCGACCAGGGCTTTGACAGAAGCGAAACTCATACCGTGAGAGCCAGGCGGAAAGACTGGAAATGGTAGCCGATGGACCCCCCGCGCTGCCCAGCTACCTCCTTCCGCGGTCAGTGAAACCGCTGAATTCCCTGAAGTTGGCGAAACCTTGCCACTGACCCCGGCTGTCCGTACACTGCACGCCCTTTTATGGCCGGCACCCCCGGCCTGTCCCGGAGCCGAAGGTCGCATGTACGCCGTAATTTCGACGGGTGGCAAGCAGTATCGCGTCAGCGAAGGGTCGGTCCTTCGCGTGGAAAAGCTCGCCGCCGAGGCCGGTGCGAACGTCGAGTTCGACCAGGTGTTGCTGGTCGGGCAGGGCGACAGCGTCAAGATCGGCGCGCCGTTCCTGAGCGGCGGCAAAGTGGTCGCGACCGTGCAGAGTCACGGCAAGGGCGACAAGGTGCGCATCGTCAAATTCCGCCGCCGCAAGCACTACCTGCGGCAGGGCACGCACCGCCAGCCCTATACGGAACTCAAGGTCACCAGCATCGTCGGCGGCTGAGCCGGCGAAATTCATAGCGAGAACGCGTCATGGCACATAAAAAGGCAGGCGGCAGTACCAAGAACGGCCGCGAATCCGAGTCGAAACGGCTCGGCCTCAAGAAGTTCGGCGGCGAGAAGGTGCTGGCCGGCAACATCCTCGTGCGTCAGCGCGGCACCGTCTACCGGGCCGGCGACAACGTCGGCACGGGCACCGACTACACGCTGTTTGCCAAGGCCAAGGGCCGTGTGCAGTATCGGAAGAAGGGCGTCGAGCAGCACACGTTCGTGAGCGTTCTCGCCGAGTAAAGGTTCGAGCCATCTCCATGGCATAAAGAGCCCCGGTCCGTCCGGGGCTTTTTTTATGCTTCCAGGGCACCCATGCGATTCGTCGACGAAGCAGTGATTGCAGTCCAGGCCGGCAACGGCGGGCGCGGCGCGGTGAGCTTTCGCCGCGAGAAGTTCGTGCCGTTCGGCGGGCCGGACGGCGGCGACGGCGGCAAGGGCGCGGACATCTATCTCGTCGGCACCGAGGGCATCAATACGCTCGCGGATTTCCGCTATCACCGCACCTTCCGCGCGCCCAACGGGACCCCCGGCAGCAGCCAGGACTGCACTGGCGCAGGCGGCTCGGATCTCGAAGTTCCCGTCCCGATCGGCACCGTTATCGTCGATGTCGAGACCGAAGAGCAGCTCGGCGATGTCATCGGCTTCGGCCAGCGCCTGCTGGTCGTGAAGGGCGGCAAGGGCGGCTGGGGCAATACGAAGTTCAAGAGCAGCACGAACCGCACGCCGCGCAAGGCCATGCCCGGCTTGCCCGGGGAGAAGCGCGAGCTGCGCCTCGAGCTCAAGGTCATGGCTGACGTCGGCCTGCTCGGTTTGCCGAATGCCGGCAAATCAACCCTGATCCGCGCTGTTTCGGCGGCGAAGCCGAAAGTTGCCGACTATCCGTTCACGACGTTGCACCCCAATCTGGGCGTCGTGGCGGTTGGGATCCACCGCAGCTTCGTCATGGCCGACATCCCCGGCCTGATCGAAGGCGCCGCCGAAGGCGCGGGGCTGGGAATCCGCTTCCTGAAGCACCTTCAGCGGACCCGCGTGCTGCTGCATCTGATCGACATCGCGCCGCCGGATCCGGAGGCGGACCCGGTGCAGGATGCGCGCGCAATCACCGCCGAATTGAAGAAGTTCAGCGCCGATCTGGCGAAGAAAGAGCGCTGGCTGGTGCTGAACAAGCTGGACTTGCTGCCGGCGAAAGAAGCCGAACAGCGCTGCAAGGACATCGTGCGTCGCTTGCGCTGGAAGGGACCGGTCTATCGGATTTCAGCTCTGGCCCGGCAGGGCACGGACGCGCTCTGCCGTGACGTGATGAAGCGGCTCGAGGAGTTGGGATTCCAGCCGCCTGACGAGGAGTGAGCCGGGCAATCAGCCCGCGGACATTTCCTTGATGCGGGCGTTCAGGTGGCTCTTGTGCCGGGACGCCTTGTTGCGGTGGATGACGCCCTTGTTCACGGCGGAGTCGATGATCGGGCCGGCTTCCTTGAGCTTGGCAGCCGCTTCGTCCTTGTTGCCCGCGTTCACGGCGCTGACGACGTTCTTGATGGCGGTGCGCAGCTTGGACCGGGCAGCCACGTTGCGCGCACGGCGCTTGACGGTCTGACGGGCTCGCTTCTCGGCTGACTTGATATTGGCCACGGGCGGGGGGACTCCAAAAAAGAGCGCGAATTCTGCCGATGCGGGCAGCCCGAGGCAAGGGGAAGCCACAATTCATCCACATCGGCCCGCAACGGGCCAGTTTGCCTCTGTACCATGCCCGCCCCATGAGCCCCTCAGCGCGCCGCGGACAACGATGAATCGCGGCTTTTTCCGCAGCACCGCTGTCGTCGGAGCCACGACGCTCCTGTCCCGGATCACCGGGCTGGCACGGGAGATGGTGTTCGCCGCGATCATCCCCGCGGTCATGCTCGAGGTGTACGTCCTCGCGAACCAGATCCCGAACCTGCTGCGCCGCCTGTTCGCCGAGGGCGCGTTCTCGCAGGCGTTCGTGCCGGTCGTGGCCGAATACCGCGCCAAGCGCAGCACCGATGAAGTGCGCGACCTGGTCGACTCGGTCGCCGGCACGCTCGGCGGCGTGCTCGCGATCGTTTCGATTCTCGGCGTCATCGTCGCGCCGCTGATCGTCTGGCTGTGCGCGCCGGGCTTCGCCTCGAAGCAAGCCGGCCAGTACGAGCTGGCTGTCGAGGCGCTGCGCTGGACGTTCCCGTACCTGCTGTTCGTTTCGCTCACGGCGCTCGCCGGCGGCGTGTTGAACAGCTATCAGAAATTCGCGCTGCCGGCCTTCGCGTCCGTCGTGCTCAACGTCGTGATGATCGTGTTCGCGGCCTGGATTTCCCCGTATTTCGAGCAGCCGGTGCTCGCGCTCGCGGCCGGTGTGTTCGTCGGCGGCATCGTCCAGGTGGTGATGCAGGTGCCGGCATTGCTACGGATGCGCCTCGTCCGCTGGCCGCGCTGGAACCCGCAGCACGAAGCCGTGCGACGCATCGCGCTGCTGATGGGCCCGGCGATCATCGGCTCGTCGATGGGGCAACTGAGCGTGATGCTGAGCACCGCCATCGCCTCGCTGCTCGCCGACGGCAGCATGACGTGGCTGTTCTTCGCTGACCGTCTCGTCGAGTTCCCGCTCGGTGTTTTCAGCATTGCGCTCGCGACCGTGATCCTGCCGAGCCTCTCGGCGCATCACGCGAAGCAGACCCCAGCGGAGTTCGCCGAGACGCTCGCCTGGGCGCTGCGTCTCGTGTGCCTGATCGTCATCCCGGCGTCCGTTGCGATGCTCGTGCTCGCCGGGCCGCTGACGGTCGTGATCTACCATCGAGGCAAGTTCAGTGGCTTCGACGTCGACATGACCCAGCGCGCGCTGATGGCGTTTTCGCTCGCGCTGCTCGGCTGGAGCCTGATCAAGGTGCTCGCCACCGGGTACTACGCGCGCCAGGACACGAAGGGGCCGGTGCGCGTCGCGATGCGCTCCCTGGGCCTGACGATGGCGCTGAACGTGGTCGTGGTTGCGGCGCTGTGGTTCACCGGAAATCTGAAATC
Source organism: uncultured Steroidobacter sp. (assembly GCA_902826315.1). Classification (GTDB taxonomy): domain Bacteria; phylum Pseudomonadota; class Gammaproteobacteria; order Steroidobacterales; family Steroidobacteraceae; genus Steroidobacter. The sequence continues at coordinate 3,546 of CADEEJ010000250.1, read as the reverse complement.
GGCGGGCGCGCACACCTTGCTGGCGCTGACGAACGGCGTCGGGGCCATGCTGAACGCGGGGCTGCTGTACGTAGGCCTCGCGCGGATGGGCATCATTCAGCCCGGCCACGTCATGCGCGGGATGCTCGCGCGCATCGTGATCGCGAGTTCCGCGATGGCAGCCTTGCTGGCCTGGCTCGGTGGCGATCTGGCGTTCTGGCTCGACAGCCACACCTCGACCCGCGTCCTGCGGCTGAGCGGGCTGATCGTCGCCGGCATCGTCGTCTATTTCGGTGTTTTGTGGCTGCTGGGCGTGCGGGCCAAGCAGTTCCGGCTGCAGCCGCCCGGACCCGCGGGTGAATCCCCCCTATAATGCCGGCCATCCGGTGAACGATTGGGAGCGCGAGACCACGATGGAGCTCGTTCGGGGCTTGCACAACGTGGATCGGGCGGCTCGCGGGTGCGTGCTCACGATCGGCGCCTTCGACGGCATTCACCGCGGCCACCAGGAGATGATCCGGGTGCTGCGGACGATTGCGGCGGCCGAACGCCTGCCGTCGGTGCTGCTGTCCTTCGAGCCGACGCCGCGTGAATTTTTTGCCAAGGCGACGCCGCCGGCGCGCCTGACGCGCTTTCGCGAGAAGTACGAGGCGCTGCGGGTCTACGGCGTCGAACGCTTCGTCTGCCTGCGCTTCGACTCTGCGCTGCGCTCCATGAGCCCGGACGAGTTCATCGGCAACGTGCTCGCGGATGCGCTCGGCGCACGGCACATCGTCGTCGGCCACGACTTCAAGTTCGGGCGCGGCATGGCGGGCAACGTCGCGACGCTGCGCGCAGCCGGTCCCGAGGCGGGATTTGCGGTCACCGAGGTGCCGCCGTTCGAAATCGACGGCGAGCGCGTCAGCAGCTCGCTGATTCGGGCGGCGCTGGACGCCGGCGACATGGCCCGGGCCACGCGTCTGCTGGGGCGGCCGTACCGGATGACGGGCAAAGTCGTTGAAGGTGCGAAGCTCGGCCGCAAGTTAGGATTTCCGACCGCGAATCTGCGGCCGCAGCGGCGCGCGACGCCGCTCGCCGGTGTGTTCGCGATCCGGGTGTCGGGCGGTGGTTTGCACAACGCGCCCGGAGTTGCCAGTCTCGGGACCCGGCCGGCCGTGAACGGCAAGGAGCTGCTGCTCGAAGCGCACGTGTTCGACTTCGACGGCGATCTCTATCGGCAGACGCTGCACGTCGATTTCATCGCGCGGCTGCGCGACGAGTTGTGGTTCCCGGACATGGACCGGCTGGTGGAGCAGATGAATCAGGATGCGGCCCGCGCGCGCGAGATTTTGAGTCGTTAAGTATGGCGATGGAATACAAGCAGACCCTGAACTTGCCTGAGACCGACTTCCCGATGAAGGCGGACCTCGCTCGTCGCGAGCCGGACGTGCAGAAGTTCTGGGAGCAGCAGCGCATCTACGACAAGCTGCGCGAGGTCGCGAGCGGCCGCCCGACGTTCATCCTGCACGACGGTCCGCCGTACGCGAACGGCACGATTCATCTCGGTCACGCGATCAACAAGGTGCTGAAGGACGTCGTCGTCAAGTCGCGCACGCTCGACGGCTACGACTCGCCGTACGTGCCCGGCTGGGACTGTCACGGCTTGCCGATCGAGCACCAGATCGAGAAGGCCCGCGGCAAGGAAGTGCGGGCGCTCGGTCCGCGCGAATTCCGCAAGGCGTGTCGCGAGTACGCGCTGTCGCAGGTCGAAGCGCAGCGCGTCGACTTCCTGCGGCTCGGCGTGATGGGTGACTGGGACCATCCGTACATGACGATGCAGCCGTTCTACGAGGCGGAGCAGCTGCGCGTGCTCGCGCAGATCCTGCGCAACGGTCACATCTACAAGGGACTGAAGCCGGTGCACTGGTGCCTGGATTGCCGTTCGACGCTCGCCGAAGCAGAGGTCGAGTACGAGGATCGGGTCTCGCCCTCGATCGACGTGCGCTTCGCGATCAAGGACCTCGCCGATCTGGCGCAACGGTTCGGTGTCGCAGCTCGGCTCGCTGCGCCGGCGAGCGTGGTGATCTGGACCACGACACCGTGGACGCTGCCCGCGAACCAGGCCGTCTCCGCGGGACCGGAAGTCGTCTACGAGCTCATCGACACGGGTTCGGAGTTGCTGCTGCTCGCGAAGGAGCTCGCGCCGGCTGTGCTCAAGCGCGCCGGCGTCAACGAGTTCAAGCGCGTCGGCGAGGTGCCTGGCGCAGCGCTCGAAGGTCTGCAGCTCGCGCATCCGTTCTACGAGCGCACTGTTCCCGTCGTGCTCGGCGATCACGTGACGCTCGATGCGGGCACGGGCCTGGTGCACACGGCGCCTGGGCATGGTCACGAAGACTACGTCGTCGGCATGAAGTACAAGCTCAAGATCGACAATCCGGTCGGCAGCGATGGCCGCTATGTGCAAGGCACGCCGCTGTTCGAAGGCGAGCACGTCTTCGAAGCGAACAAGCACGTGATCGCAGTGCTGAAGGAGCGCGGCGCGCTGCTGCACGAGGAGACCCTCAAGCACAGCTATCCGCATTGCTGGCGCCACAAGACGCCGGTCATCTTCCGCGCGACTGCGCAGTGGTTCATCAGCATGGAGCAGGCTGGTCTACGCAAGGGCGCGCTGCGTGAGATCGGCAAGGTGAAGTGGATGCCGGCATGGGGCGAGAGCCGCATCGGCAACATGATCGCCGACCGCCCCGATTGGCCGATTTCGCGCCAGCGTGTCTGGGGCGTGCCCCTTGCGCTGTTCACGCATCGCGTCACCGGCGAGCCGCATCCGCGTTCCGCGGAGCTGCTCGACGCCGTGGCCGCGCGCGTCGAGAAAGACGGCGTCGATGCCTGGGACGATATCGACCCGGTCGACCTGCTCGGCGACGAGGCGAAGAACTACGAGAAGGTCAACGACATTCTCGACGTCTGGTTCGACTCGGGCGTGTCGCACCAGTGCGTGTCGAAGCATTGGCCGCAGGTCACGATGCCGGCGGACCTGTATCTCGAAGGCTCGGATCAGCATCGCGGCTGGTTCCACAGCTCGCTGCTCACGTCGGTCGCGCTGCACGATCGTGCGCCGTATCGCGCCGTGCTGACGCACGGGTTCACGATCGACGACAAGGGCCGCAAGATGTCCAAGTCGCTCGGCAACGTCATCCTGCCGCAGAAGGTCATCGGGGCGCTCGGTGCGGACGTGCTGCGCCTGTGGATCGCGGCGACCGACTACGCGAACGAGATGAGTCTCTCGGACGAAATTCTCAAGCGCATCGCGGAGTCGTACCGGCGCATGCGCAATACCGTGCGCTTCCTGCTCGGCAACATGGCCGGGTTCGATCCGGCGAAGGATCAGGTGGCGCCGGACCAGCTGGTCGCGATCGATCGCTGGGCGTTGTGGCGCACCGAGCAGCTGCAGGAAGAGGTCGTGGCGGCCTATCGCAACTACCAGTTCCACCTCATCTACCAGAAGGTGCACAACTTCTGCAGCGTCGACCTCGGCGGCTTCTATCTCGACGTGCTCAAGGACCGGCTGTACACGACGCCGGCCAAGAG
>CADEEJ010000249.1 GCA_902826315.1 uncultured Steroidobacter sp. | reverse complement strand
GACCCGCCCGGGCACGTACCACGCGATCTTCGCCGCACCGATTGCCAGAACATGCGGCGGCAGCAACTGGAATTCCTGGGACAGCGTGCCGAGGAGCGTCTCGACGAGTGCGCGCTTGTCCTCCTCGCGAAGCAGGGTTCCGGGGCCGATCAGCGGCCCGCCCTCGTGTTGCTCGACCTCGTGTGTGGTGAGCCAGTGCGACTGCGGGAAACCGCCCGGTGCGCGACTCTCATGAAGTAACAGCGCCTGCACGGTGCGGATCACCGAGGTCTGCGACTGAGGAAGCTGAAAGAACGTCACATTGCACTCCTTGGTGAGATGCGCCGCAATGCGATCTCGTTGACGGCATGAGCGCGAGCCAACAAGCCGAGCGCGAGGGCTCGCAGTTCCAGCATCTCGCGAAGAGGCTTGGTTGCCATGGATGCGAGGTCGTAGCGCTCGATGGCGCACTCGCCTTGGTCCATCAGTCCCTGAGCGATGGCCTTCACGTGCTCGACTTCGATAGGCCCGTTGCTTGAAAGGATGAGACAGAAGTACGGTGACATGCCGCCGTCAAACTCCTGCTCCAGGTGCTTAAACACTCGCTTGCAGCAGGCCTTGAGCGCGCGTTCATCGGCAAAGCGTGCGAGGATGGTTTCGCACACGTGGCGTGCGTAGTCGACCCACGGATGAGGGTCCATGTCGATTTCGTACTGCCTGAGCCGCTTCAACAAGCGCCGCGCACGATGAAGCGGAGCGTCGATTTTCAGGTCGAACATCCAGGAAGGCTGGCAGTACAGCACGTCCGTGAAGTATTCGATCTGCGCCTTGAGTTCCTGCGGATCGCTGCTGAACTCACTCATGCGATTCCAGTCCTGCTTACTGGCCACGAAGCGGGCGGCGCGTTCGATGTCGCGCAGGCCTCCCGCTTGGCGGACAAGCTGAAACTCGGCGATCTCATCCTCCACTTGGAAGCGCGCATGATCGCGGCGCAGCTCGTGCGGCAGCATGCAGGACATTAGCGTGCGACTGACGAGATGGAAGCTCTCGTAGACGAGCCGAGCCAAGCGGACAGGCACGCGATTCAACGAGTTGACCTGGAACACATACGGTTCGTCGATTCGGAACAGGAGGATGGCTTCGTGCGATTCGCGAACGCTCAGCAGATCGATCAGCACGCAGGGATACCAATCGGAGCCACAGCCCATCGCGTGAGCGGCCACGATCGTTTCCAACTGACGGCACAGCGTCGCGACACCTTCGATCTCAAGCAGGTGGAGGGCAAGGTAGGGACGGGGGCTCGCCAACGCTTCGCACAGGTGTTCAATGGAAATGCAACCCAACGTCAACAGGTGACGCAACCAGACCGCGTGCGCCCGGCGCTCGTGCTCGTCATAACGGATGCCCGCGTCCGCGAGGGTTGCATTTGCATCTGCACAGCCCTCGGGCACGATCCGCGCCGGTTGCGCCCAGCTCAATACGGTGGGAGCGCGAACGGATCGAGATTCGCAGGCTGGTCGCGGCTGGGGTGGCGGGCGACCTCCAAGAGCCGCCGCAACTGCTGATCGGTCAACGGACACGGAAGTTCCTTCGTCGATGACTGAGCCCCCTCGGCAGGTAATCGCGCGGACTCACCACGCGCCCACGCGGCCAGAATATGGCGCGCTTCCCGAGGTCGCATCGCTCAGCCCTTCGTGGTGACAGGCGGCTTTTCGATGCGGTAGTGCACTTCACCATCACGCACTTCGGGCGGACTCAGTGTCGAGGTGGCAAGGTGCGGGTAGTTGGGCACGTAGAGCCGGATGGCGTCCTCCGGTGAGAGCTGTGGCGCGGGATCGGGCAATCGCACCGAGCCCATCAGGAATACGCGCGTGGGCAGCGCGATGCGCGCAGTAGCCTCAGCGGCGGGGTTCTCTTGCGTAGCGGTTGTCATGTCGATGCAGTCCTAGGATGCGAGTAAGGAGAACTGGTCGGGTTGTTTGGGCTCCGCAGCGCGCACGGCCGGCGCGGCCGGAGCTGTCGCGTCGGCCGACGGCGTTTCCGTGTTCGCGGTCTCCGTCGTTCCCTTCGTGGGAGCCGAGGGTTTAGCGCCCGCTGAGGGCGTGGCACCACTGGAGGCGGTGGGGCGTCGAGCGCTGGCGGTCTGTGCCTTTGCCGCCTTGTCGGCATCGCGAATCGCGCGGACCATACCCTGGTAGCTGTCGCTCAGTTCAGCCCGCGCGGCGGCATACGTCCCGACGAGATCGTCGAATCGTGCGTCGAGTTCAGTGGCGGGCAGCGACAGATACAAAGGTCCGGCGAGCGCGGCACGAATGGACTCGACTTCGTCGTTCCCCTTCTGCGGTTCCGCCTTGAGGATTGGCTGAAGGAGCACCGTGAGCGCGTGATCAGTAGCTCGGCTGATCGTGAACTGCAGCGACTCATCGCGCAGCATCACACGTTCGAGCAACGTAAACAGAGAAGAAGGCATGGCTCTGAATCTCCTTGCGGGGTTGGACCTCAGTCATTCTCCGCTGCGACCGACAACTGCAAGTAGGCGGCACATCGAGCGCGGAGCATTCGCGCACGTCAAGAGAGGCGCGCCCGCCCCACTTGGCAGGGCAAGCGCGCCGAACGTGGCTGGTTAGTCCTGGTCGGAATGCGGCTTCCGGTCCGACTCGTCGAAGCGGTTCTCCGTGGTTCGCTCCGAGGGCTGAATCAGACCGTGCCGCTCGAGTCGCGCTTCGATGGCCCGCACCGTGCGGCCATGTCGCGCAGCGATTTGTGGAATCGGCTCACCGTCCTGGAAGGCGGCGACTAGGGACTCGTGCTCCTCCTCGCTCCAGGCCTTGCCGATGTTCTTCGGCAGACTCGCTCGCCGCGATGCCCGGCCTACTGAGTCCTGAAGTGCGCCGATCCCTGCAAGCATTGCTCGCAAGACATCGGCGTGCTGGAGCACGGTTCCAGTGGGAGCTCTTCATCTGTAAACGGATCTGTGCCCGCGACCAGTGCTTGCAAAATCCTAATGGCTCGTTGTTCCTTCATTAGAGATCGTCTCCGTGATCGGATGAGTTGAGGTTTTCGAGATCGGCCGACCTCAACGCCATCCTATTCACGGGTTCAGAACTGCAAGTGAGCAGGGCTTTGCGACTCGTCGGGCGCAATCACTCGACGAGGTTTACGCCGTCCGCCGAGCGGCGGTGTTGCTCGCTGTGAGCGAATGCAGAACGCGCGTCTGACATCGCGCGCGACGGTGCGCTGTGCGTGGCGAGCAGTGCGCAGTGCGCGACGTACACGACGTGCCGTACCGGTTGCGTGCGCGCGTTGTGCGAGATCGATGGAGAGTCTGAGCAGGAAAACGCAACGCGCGAGCAGCTCTGCGCTCGCCCGCGCATCGAACAGAGATGCGGAACTCATCGGTACTCCTTGTGGGCAGATGCCACGAAAGTTGCCTCGGAGTGGGCAACACTTCACAAGCTCACATCAGGGCGTGAACCTGCAATTGGTGACTCGACCATGGAGTGGACTAAGACAAGTGCGCTGGAGGTTGTGGGAGCTGCGGAATGCAGGACGTGATCTGGCTTGCGAGTGCTTCAACAGATGTGAGTTGCGGCGTTTCATTGGCCGTACGTATTCCAGTACATCCAGTGCGCGACGATCGACCGGGACATCCAAGTCGTCGGACGAGCAGCCTTCCAGATCGAAGATCGGCAGACACGATGCGTTTTCATCCTTTGCATGAGCCTTTGGTGCTACTCAAGGCCGCTGAAGTAGAGCTTGTACTGTTTCTCTTTTCCCTTGATTAAGCAGGTCGCGGTGAATTCGCCACCTTCGCTGGTCTTTGCAACGGAAACCAGCTTGTCGCAACGCTTGCCACGGATGCTGAGGTCGTTCGCAACAGCTTGCATCCGTCGAAGCTCGACTTTTCGAACGGCCTCTTGTCGAGCAGCGCGAGTCTTTCCGGTCTGCAGGTAGTGTAGTGGAAGCAATTCGCCGCTTTCCTCGACCATGATGGGTCCACCGATGGCCGAGCCGTCCGACTTCTCTGCCGCCCAGGGTGGGCTTCCGACAGCGTAGTTCTTGTCGTTCATGCGAACGATGACGGGCCCCATCCCTGGCGCTTGCACCAAGAGTTGCACAGGCACTCGACCCGAGACGCATGCAGGATAGTCGGGGTTCACGCGGCAGCCGATCTGCGGTGGAGCGGTTCGACCGTCGCCGAGCGGGATGGGTCCAAGGTTTTCACCAATCACCTTGCATTCGCCGCGCTGAGTGCAGTACTGAGCGCCCACGGACAGCCAACCTTGACGGTTTAGAACCACGTTCCAGTTCGGGGGCAGCGGATCGTAGCTCGCGCCGAGCTCGCGAGCGGTGGATGGCACTGCGTTTGCAGCGCGCTGTGTGATCGCGCTGGCCACGGCGGCCTCAACGGCCGCACGAGATTTCCGGACATCGGCGGGCAAGCGCTCGACACGCGTCGGCGTGACAAGGTAGTTGACCGTGTTGGTGGTCAGTCCGAGAACGACATCGCCGCCGCGTACGACGCACAAGACCTCTGAGATCGGCGAGTCCTTGATGGCGGGTGAAGCGACCGTCACGTGATCGCATTGCGCCCCACTGTTGCGGATGGTTGTTTGCAGTGCTTTCGCTATCTGATCGCAGGCGATTCGGTAGTCGGCCGCCACGCGCGCAAGGTAGGGCCGATTGCCGCAGCTTGTGGGCTGGGCAAGTTTGCTGTGGTAGTCCGCGTCCACAGCGTTGGGATCAGTTGCTGCGCCGACGGCAGTGACGTAGAGCATCGACTGCGCAAGTGCGAACAGGGCCCTGGCGATCTTCATGATGGTCCGCCCCAGATAGTGAAGGCTGGACCATTTTCGGATAAGGAGCGCGCGCCACACTGTGACCGTTGTCCCACCGCTGGGGATCACACAGCCCAGGCGTGATCACCGATCGAGCGGTGATCGAGAGACTGAGCAGCGGGCTGTCGATGAACGGATGAGCGCTTGCTTTAACGGCGATGTCGACACCATCGCCATGACGGGTCGGCGTGGTCGTGCTCGCTGTGGCTACGAATGAGCCGGGCTGGTCGACTTCCCGCGAGTGAGCGGCGAACTCCCCGTTTCCAGGAACTCCAGCAGGTCGGCCTGCCGCTCGGGTGCAAGCCCATCGAGCGTCGCCTGGAGAAGATCTCCGGGGCTGTCGATGCGGTTCACAGCGTGTCCGTTGCGTCCCGCCGCCTGCCGCAGATGATTGAGCTCCGCCGTCGTGAGCCGAACGCGCGCCCGTGATACGAAAAACATTGCGGACCTCTCATGGTCACAGCCGGGTAGGGGGAAGTGTCGGCACTGACGAGTCAATAGGCAACATCTAAGCTTCATGGACACGCACTTCGTCGAAGTCGGACAGCCAACTCGCGAATGACGCTTCTTACGGTCATCGCAAGCGCCCGGGAGGGCAGCCGTGGCCGGTAGCTCGAGCCCATAGTATCGTGCGCGTTGCGCCCGGTTCCCCGAACCCCTTCGGGGCGCGAATGCAAGGAGCCGCGCCACGCGCTCAGCGCTGGGAGGGCGACTGCGATCGTCACGGTGCAGAGTGCAACCGATTGGGTTTGTGCGGTTGAGCCGGGCGCAACTTTCTCCCGCAATTACGTCGCAAGACCGAACCGGTGCTGCAGACCTGTGCAGCGTAGCTCATTGCGCTTGTTGTTCAGCGCAATTTGCACGGCCTGCGTATCGCCGACTAAGAACAATCGCTGCGAAGCACGCGTCGCCGCGGTATAGAGCAGCCGTTTGCTGAGAAGTGGATAGTGGATCGAAGAAAGTACGATCACAGCGGCGGGATACTCGCTTCCTTGCGCTTTGTGCACCGTCATCGGATTTGCAAGGGCGACATCGTCGGCCTGATCGAAGTCGTACGTGATCAATAGGCCATCGTAGTCGACTTGAAACGTCTTGCCGGCGTCGTTGATGGCCACGAGTTGCCCGGTGTCGCCATTGAAGACGCCGAGATCGTTGTAGTTGGTGAGCTGCAAGAGACGATCGCCGACCCCAAAGTAGCTGTCGCCAATGACGAGCTTCGCTGGCGGATTCGGTACGATCTCTCGCTGCAGACGTCGACTGAGTGCAAGCGTGCCGAGTTCGCCTCGACGCATCGGTGAGAGTGCTTGAATATCGCGTGTGGGATCCAGCCCGAAGCGACGCGGAAGCTCATGCGCAACGAGCTGAATCACTCGATCAGAAATCCGCTGGACGTCCGAGTCGATGATCCATTGAAAATCATCGTTTGGGTCGTCGCTGCAGATGGGCACCATGCCTCGGTTGATACGATGGGCGTTGCGAATGATGCTGCTGTTCTCCGCTGTTCGGCGATTCTCCGTGAGGCCCACGACATGGACCGCGCCGGACTCGATTAGATCGTGCACGACCTGGCCGGGTCCCACACTCGGCAGTTGGTCGACGTCGCCGATGAGGATGACGGCGGCGTCATCCGGCAGCGCTTCCAGCAGCGAGTCCATCAACTCGACGTCAATCATGGGCGATTCATCGACGATCAAGACCTGCGTGTCGAGCAAGTTGTTGGCGTCGTGACCGAACTCTTTCGACCCAGGCGCGCCGCGCAACAGACGGTGGATGGTCATCGCCTCGCGTCCGGTCGCCTCTGCGAGGCGTCGCGAAGCCTTGCCCGTCGGCGTGCACAGGTGAATCTTGAGCCGAAGATCGCTCAGGAGGTCGACAATCACGCGCGTGATCGTTGTTTTTCCCGTGCCCGGGCCACCCCTCAACACGCAGACCTTGTGCTCGAGCAGTGAATTCACAGCCTCGAACTGAGAGGCGAGCAACTTGAGCCCTGCACGGCGCTCGGCTGCTTCAATACGCTGTTCGACGTTGATCTTGCCCCATGGCGGCGGGCGTCTTTGCAATCGGCGTACGTGCGTCGCGACAGCGATTTCCGCGGCGTGCAGCGAGCGGAGGAAAACCAGCGGCTCACCGACTAGGTTCTCAAGAACCAATCGCTGCGAGTTGAGTGCTCGATCGAGACTCACGCTCACGGAGTCACGTCCGATGTCGAGTAGGTGCGCAGTTTGCTGAATCAGTGCCAATTGCGGTACGGCGCAGTGCCCATAGGCGCGAGCTCGCTGCATCACGGCGCGCAAGCCGGCTTCGACACGCTTCTCGTGATCACCTCCAATCCCGACGCGAGCGGCAATCTGATCCGCAGTCGCAAACCCAACGCCGCGTACGTCCTCGGCGAGACGATAGGGATCTTGGCGCAGGATGCCGACGGCACGGTCGCCGTAGCGGCGATGAATCTGCGCAGCTCGATGCGGCCCGACCCCATGCTCGTGCAGGAACATCATGATGTCGCGCACGTTGGCGTGCTTCTGCCAGCTGTCGACGATCCGTCGGCGACGCTCGGGTCCGATTCCTTCGACCGATTCCAGGTAGACGGGATTGTGTTGTAGAACCTCGGGCAATTGGGCGCCGAAGTGCTTCACTAGCTTTCTGGCATAGTGCGGCCCCACGCCGTCGATCACGCCAGAGGCCAGATATTTCTCGATCGCATCGGGCGTTGCAGGCGGTAAGGTTTGGATCGCCTGCGCATCGAACTGACGTCCGTACTTCTGATGCTCGACCCAGCCGCCGCGACAATGGACGCGCTCGCCGGTGGCAGCAGCGACCGCCGTGCCTCGTACTGTCGCAAGCACTCCGGCATCGGTGCGCACCTTCAATACACACCAGCCACTGTCCGAGGCGAATTGCACGTGTTCGATCGTGCCGCGAAGTTCCTCGGCTGCGTCGCCGGGCGTTGAGTTGCGATTCGCGCGGTTAGAGTTGGAGGCCAAGGCCGTAGGTCTCACGAGAAGAGAGCTACCAGCCATTCTATTCACGCGCTCAGAACTGCAAGCCAGGATGCCAGATCGCACCGTCGGGCGGGCGCCTGATGACGCGTGACGATCTCGTTCAATGGGTGTTGTCGACTGGCATCTCGTCCTTGAAGTAGAAGCAGGTCTCTCCATCGAGACCGCGCGGCTATGGATTCTCGATGCGTTGGAACACTATGAGTGTTCGCTCGGGGAATCGGCCAACGCGGATTCGCTGGATGACGATGCGGCGAAGTCATGAGGGCCCACTTGTGGAGCCGGGAAGGCGCGAAATCCGCCTCGACGCACGCCCGTCTGCGACGAAAGGTCGTACGGAGCGGTATACATTGGACAGTTCGGACGAGGCCACATACGATTTGAACATGTCTGCTGCGTATTGCTTCTGTCGCTCGAATCATCATTGCCATCTGCACCATCGATGGCTGGGAGCGCTATTGCTCGGATGATTTGACCTAAACGCACCGAGTAAGCCCTCCCAGCCGAGTGCTGCGAGGGCTTTTCTTTTTTGTGTATGTGGAGAGGGACGATGGAATTCAGAATTGACGCGCAAGCGCGCGGCGTGCGCATAA
>CADEEJ010000248.1 GCA_902826315.1 uncultured Steroidobacter sp. | reverse complement strand
GATGCGTGCGGCTCGGCACGAGATAGTCGCGCGCGCCTTCCGGCGTCGCCTTCGTCAGCATCGGCGTCTCGATGTCGACGAAGCCGTTGTCGTCGAGCCAGTTGCGCATCGCGCGCGTCACTTGATGACGCAGCAACAGGCGCTTCTGCATCACGTCGCGGCGCAGGTCGAGGTACCGATACTTCAGCCGCAGCTCTTCGTTCGTCACCTCGTCGTGATGGAACGGCGGCGTTTCCGCGCGATTCAGGATCTCGAGCTCGCGCGCCAGCAGCTCCACTTTTCCGGATGCGAGCGTCTCGTTCGCGCTACCTGCCGGCCGAACGCGAACCAGGCCACGAATGCGCACGCAGAACTCGCCGCGCAACCGTTCGGCGTCCGCGAACACGTCCTTGCGGTCCGGGTCGAAGACGACCTGCAGCAGGCCTTCGCGGTCGCGCAGGTCGACGAAGATCACCCCGCCATGATCGCGGCGGCGATGCACCCAGCCGGCGACGCCGATCTCCTGGCCGATGAGGGACTCGTTGACCTGACCGCAATAGTGGGAACGCATTGGAAAAACACGGGCTTGGGGGCGGAGCGCGCGATGTTACGGACGCCCCCCAGCCCGTGCAAGGACGGCGGCGGGGTTCCCCGCGAAATCGCGGCCACGTATTTTGCGCAGCCTGCTGCGGTCATGCGATTTCGTGGGGTGCCCATTCAGCGTGCCCCAAAGCGATACGTCAGCGATGCGTTCCAGGCGCGGACGTCGTTGCGGTCGCCCGCATCCCAGATGTCCCAGCCGAGACCGAACGACCAGGCGGACGAGAGCCGCACGCCGAGCGCTATTCCGGCAGTCGCGTCGAGTCCGTCATCCTCGCGCCGCGCCCTGCCCGCGCTGCTTCGCAACTCGCTCTCGGACTCCCAGTAGTAGCCGCCTGCTCGGGGCGTCAGGTCGACTCGCTCGGTGAGCTGCCAGGTCCACGTCAGCGACACGCTCGCGCCCCGGCCGGCAGCGGCGAGCACCGACTCCGCGTCCCGCAACAGAGCGGCAGGATCGGTGGTCGTCGCGGACAGGGCGACGTCGTACTCGGCGAGATCGACGAACCCGACTTCCAGCCCGAGGCCGTTCGCCCAGCGATGACCGCCGAACAGTGCACCCATCGCATGACTGTCATCGAGCGTCGCGTCCACGACATGGCCGCGCGCAGCGAGAGAGCGTTCGATGTCGCCCTCGCCGAGAGTCGAGGTCGCGACGCCGCCCCGCACGCCGACGTACCAGCCCGAGGTGTTGTCGGCGGCCCAGGTCAATGAACCGCGCAGCAGCGCGAGCAATGCGGGAATCAACATCCACCATCCCATGGCGCCACCTCCATACGAACCGCGTGCGCTCACGCTCTGCGTCGCCGGACCCGGCGGCGCCGGATCGTTATCGACGATCGTCACTGTTGCGGTCGCCACTGCCCCCAGCGTCGCGCCTCCAGTCGCATTGCTCAGCGCCAGCACGACTGTTTCGTTCGGCTCGTCGAGAGAGTCGTCCGCGATCGTCAGCGCGACAGTCTTCGCCGCGCTGTCACCGTTCGCCCAGCTGACCGTCTGCGACACCGCTGTGTAATCCGCTCCCGCGGCGGCGGATCCGCCACCACTGGCGACGCTCACGCTGATGGCGCCGTCTGCACCGTTCGTGCGCGTCAGGGTGAGGGTGACGGACCCGCCGTTTTCGTTGGCGCTAGCCGTCGCAGCGCTGAACTGCACGGTGCCCGGCTGCGCGACCGGCGCGCTGTCGTTGTCGGCGATCGTCAGCGTGCTCGTTGCCTGCGATCCGATCGTTGCGCCACCGGTCGCGTTGGTCAGCGCGAGCGCGATTGTTTCGTTGCCTTCGACGAGCGCGTCGTCCTGGATCGTGATGTCGAACGTCTTCGGCGCACCGTCGCCGCTCGCCCACGACAGCGTTCCGCTCGCTGCGGTGTAGTCGCTACCAGCGGCAGCAGTGCCGTTGCTCGTCGCGTAGGAAATCGACACGGCACCATCGGTGCCGTTGATACGATTGACCGTGATCTGCGCGGAGACATTGCCTTCGTTGACGCTGTAATTCGCTTGCGAGAATTGCAGCGTGCCGGGATTGGCCGCGCCGCCGAGCAGATCCGGCGTCATGCGCACCACGATCCCGTCCCAAGTACCGCCGAACGTGGGCTGCGCGCCGCCGGAAGTCTGCGGAAAACTCGGCGCACTAGTCTGACCCGCGACATACAGATGACCGTTCGACGGATGCAGCACGAGGCTGGCGGGCGAAGTCGCTGCAGTGTTGCCGGGATCGGTGCCACTGAGGTACGTCGCCTGCGTGATCGCGCCGAGATCGTTGCGAATGCGCACGACGATGCCCGGAATGCCGTTACTCAGCGGTGCGGGCTGAATGCCGCCAGCGGTGTTCGGCAATCCCGTGTGACCATCCGACGCAAGGAACACATCGCCGCTCGCCGGATCGATCGTCATGTGATCGAACGCGCGCGGAATCGGCGCGTTGGCCGCCGTGCCATAGAACGTGCCCGCGATGACGGACGTGAGATTCGGGCTCATGCGCATCACCAGCAAGCAGTGGAACGCACCGTTGCAGGTCGTCTGCCCGCCGTTCGTCGTCGCGTTGGCGGGCAGCGGCGCACCGGTGCGACTCGTCGTCAGCACGTACAAGTCACCGTTCGAAGGATGTTGACGCAGGCCATACACCTGCGGCGTCGACATTCCCATGCCGGTGACGGCGATGAACGTCGACTGCGGATTCTGTGTCAGCGCTGCGTTGAGCCGCGCGAGATAGGCACCGCTGTTGCCGGTCGTCAGCACGCCGCCGGTGATGTTCGGCGGCGGCGAGCCGAACTCGATCTCGCCGCCGATGTACACGTCGTTGGGAACGTTGCTATCGGCAACGATCGCCGTGCAGCGCGCGCTGTTCTCGGAAAAGTACGTGAGCTGCGTGAACGCACCGAGCGACGGCGTCACCCGTGCGACGAACCCAACGCGGTCCTGCCCCGGGTTCGCGGCGTCGAAGCCGCCGGCAGTATTCGGCAGCGTCGAGGATTCGGTCATGCCGCAGACGTACAAGTCGCCGTTGGGATGCAGCGTCGCGTCCAGGACCTGCGTGCGGCGATTCGACGAACCGCCGACGAAGGTCGATGCGGTCACGCTCGTCAACGACAGCGGCAGGCGCGCGATGAAGCCGTTGAGATCGGCACCGGGATTCGGGTCGTTGGGCTGCGCGCCGGGTGTCCCGCCTGCCGGCAACGTGCTCGCGGCGGTATGGCCGGCGATGTAGACGTCGTTCGCGGTGACGAGCAGCGTGTGAATCCACTCGTCCGCGCTGCCGCCAAAGTATGTCGCCTGTTCCAGCGTCTGGAGATCGGCGCTGAAGCGCGCGACGAAGCCAGTGAGACTGGTGCCGGCAGGCACTGCGCCGCCCGTGACGCCCGGCAGGTCGGTTGAATCGGTGACGCCGGCGACGAAGACGTCGCCGCTCGCGGCGTGGATCGCGATGTCGCGCGGCCCTTCCTGCGCGAACGAGCTGCCCGAGCCGCCGATGTAGGTCGACTGAATGATCGGATCGATCACGACAGGCAATGCAGGATCGAAGCGGCCCAACTCGAAGCCGTACGTGCCGCCGTCGATGCGGTACGTAACAGGCACATCGCGGCGGCCGGAGCTGGAGTCCTGATACGCATACGGAGCTGCGAAGCGCACCGGTCCTTTGCCTGTCGTCGCGATCAACGAGCCATCGGCGCCGAGATCGAGCGTCGCGCCTTCGATGCGCAACGCGATGTCATGCGCGTTACGGCCAGGTTCGAGCGTGAACACTTTCTCGATGTTGTCGCCGCGCGCGTGGATCTCGACTTCAACGCCGTCCCAGACTTCGCCGAAGCGAACGCTGTGCGTCGTCGCAATCGTCGGCAGGTGCACAGCGCCGGTGAGCACGCTGACGTTGGTCGCTGCCGCTTGCCCTGCCGAAGGCTGCGCAGAGCCGCCAACGAAACTTTCTCTCAACACCCAACCCGGCAGTCCGTAGACCAGATCGCCGCTGCGCGTCGCGAACACCGTTCCTGCGAATGTGCGCGCGTAGAACGCGACGCGCTCATCGACCTGCCCGCGGTTGACGATGAACGGAATGTGCGCGTTGCCGATTGGATCGGCGGCTGCAGCCGCTACCGGCTTGCTTATGACAGCAGAAACTGCGATTGCCGCGGCAACAGCCGCAGCGCCCTTCCAGACGTTTCTCATGACGGCGCCCTCTCCTGAGATGGCGCCGCGCGGCGGCACGGTCACCCGTCCGTGCCTTGTTGGTCCGCACCGCGGCCATCTGTCCTGAAAGGACGGAATCGGCCGGCGAAACGGCTCACAGCCGGATCAAGTAGCGAGCAGAGAGCGGGTTTGGGCGAGCAGCTCGCGGTGTTGCGGGCCGAGGACGGCATGTTTGCGGTGGGCGGCGGCGGCAAGATCGAGCATCCGCTGCGCACCGGCACGGTCGCCGGATCGATGCAGACATTGGGCGAGGTAGAGGCGCGCCTGGGCGAGCCACGGACTTTCGGCCGAATCCAGCTGCTCACGCATCGCGACCGCGCGTTCGAGATGCTCGCGTGCTGCCGCGGCATCGCCGGCGCGCATCAACGCGAACCCAAGCAGCATGTGCGCGGCGGCCTCTTCGTCCGGCATATCGCGCCGACCGTGGGACGATTCGATCTGTGCGATCAGCTCTCGCGCAGAAGACACCGACGCGGCGTCGCCTGCGACAACCTGCATGCGTAAGAGTGCCGTCATCGCGTACGCTCGGTTCATCGTCAGGTGCTCTTCTTTCCATTCGTCGCGTACACGCGTGTAGATGGCTTTCGCATCGGCCGTGCGTCCCTGCGCGAGCCGCAGGTCTCCGAGCCGGGTCAGCGCGGTCGCATGCGACCACGAGCCTGCACCCCAGAATTTCGCGATCGCGTCCTCGATGCCGGACATCTCGCGCTCGGCCTGGTCAAGCAGGCCTTGCTCCGTGTGAATGCGTGCCAGGTACAGCAGCGGCCGCGCCGTCGGCGCGCCCGCCGTGCGCCATGCATTCAGCGCGCGTATCAAGTGAGGCTCAGCCGCGGCGAACTCGCCGCGCGCCAGCAACACGTGCGCGAAATCCACGCGTGAGTAGGCAGTCAGCTCCGGATCATCCGCGCCCTTCGATTGCTCCTGTGCAGCGAGCGCTTCGCCGAGCAGCTGCTTTGCTTCGACGCGCTTACCGGTCCACGTCAGGAACACGCCGAGCTCGCGCTTGCCATCGATCGCGAATGGATGTTGCGGACCGCCGGCCTGCTCGTACTCGCGCATCGCATTGCGCATGTTCGTTTCGGCGTCGGCATGGCGCATCAGCCAGTGCGAGATGTTGCCGGTGTTCTGGTACACAGCGCCGCGCGCCATGCCATCGGCATCGACACCATTCGATTCGATGAGCCGCAGCGCCCGCTGGCAATAGTCGAACGACTGCTCGTTGTGGCCCTCCAGGTTCGCGATCCGCGCCAGCCCGAGCAGCACATCGAGGCGCCATTTATTGCGCGGATGATGCGTTTCTATGATGCGCAGCGCGGCCTCGAAGTTTTTGCGCATCCCGTCCGCGGCCTTGCCCTGGCGGTAGCCGGCTTGGGCCAGATTCGCGAACGCGACGCCGTGCTCGAGCGTTGTCGTGTCGCCCAACTCTTTGAAGATCTGCAACGCCTCGTTGGCGCTGCGCTCGGACGCCGGGTAGTCGCCGATCTGAATCTGGCTGTACGCCAGATCGGAGAGCGTCTTCGCGACGGCGAGTTCGGAGCCCGGCGTCGCGCGCTGGCTCGCGAGTTTGTCGGTGAGCAGCGCAATCGCGTCGCTCTGCATATCGAGCGATGCGTACAACTGCGCCATCACACCAAGCAATTCGGTGCGAACTTCCGGCGCGTCCTGGAGTGTGCCGCGGATCTGCTGCGCCGACTGCGCGAGCAGTTCCGATGCAGTCGTCTGTCTCGCTTGCGCGCCGTCTGGATGCGCGACGCTATTGCGCTCGAAGATTCCGACCAGGAAGTCGCGAATTGCCGTCGCCTTGCGCGCTTCGTTGCGCGCGACTTGGGCCTGCCAGACGACGCCGACGATGCCCGCACCGATCGCCGCAAAGACGAGCGACGCCGCCAGCACGCCGACTCGGTGACGACGAACGAACTTGCGCGCGCGTGCCGCCGTGCTCTCGGCCTGCGCCGTGATCGGCTGATGCGCGAGATGACGCTGGATGTCGTCGCGCAGCGCCAGGACCGACGCATAGCGCTCCGCCGGATCCTTGCGCAGCGCTCGTGCCACGATGTTGTCGAGGTCGCCGGCCAGTTCACGCTTGAACCGCGTTGCCGCGCGGCTCATTGGAATCGGCTCGTCGTGGATGATCGCGCGCTCGACTTCGACGCTGTTGTTGCTCTTGCCGTATGGACGCGTGCCAGACAGAAGCACGTGCAGAAGCACGCCGAGCGAGTACACATCGGTAGCAGTCGTGATTGGCAGACCGAGCACTTGCTCCGGCGCCGCGTACTCGGGCGTGAAGATGCGGCCCGTCATGCGCGTCAGTTCGGTGCGTTCCGGCTGCGCATCCGGCTCGACCAGTTTCGCAACGCCGAAGTCGAGCAGCTTCACGCGGCCGTCTTCGGTTACGAGGATGTTCGACGGCTTGATGTCGCGATGGACGATCAGGTTCGAGTGCGCATGCGCGACAGCTGCGCAGACTTCCATGAACAGGTTCAGTCGTTGCGCGATATCGAGATGGCGTTCGTCGCACCACGTATCGATGCTGACACCGCGCACGTATTCCAGAACGAGATAGACGCCGCCGTCGGCGCTGATGCCCGCGTCGAGCAGTCGCGCGATGTTCGCGTGCGCCAGTCGCCCGAGCAGCTGAGCTTCACGCAGGAATCGATCGCGCAACGCGCCACCGGCGAAGTACGGGTGCAACGTCTTGATCGCGACTTCACCGTCATACAGCCCATCGTCGCGACGCGCGAGCCACACTTCGCCCATGCCGCCGGCGCCGAGCTGCGACAGCACGCGATACGGCCCGAGCTGCGCGCCGGCTTGCAGCGCCGGTCCTGACTTCGCTGGCGGATCGAGAAACGCACCGCTCGACGCGCGCGCCTCCGCATCGAGCAGCGCAGACACCAGCGAGTGCAGATCCGGACGCGACACGGCGAGATCGGTGAGAGCGTGCATACGCTCAACCGGCGCCTGCTGCAACAGCCGGTCGAGATGCTCCATCGCTTCCCGCCACGCGCGCGTTGCAGGTCGCTCGTCGACGCTCATACGGCGCTCGGGCTGTCGATCGCGTGGAGCAGAAACGCGCGTGCCTTCTGCCACTCGCGCTTCACCGTGGCCGGCGAGACTTCGAGGAACTCGGCGATTTCTTCGATCTGCATGCCGCCGAAGTAGCGCATCTCGACGACCCAATGCGCACGCTCATCGACGCGCGACAGCGATTCCAGCGCTTCACCGAGCGCTTCGAGATCGGGACGAAAGGAGTCGTCGGGAATACCGGTCTGCAACGTCACCGTTTCGCGTCCACCACCGTGACGCTCTGCGCTGCGTGAGCGTACGTAGTCGATGACGACGCTGCGCATGACGCGCGCGGCGTAAGCGAGAAACGCACGTCGATCCGCTCCCGGGAGCTCAGCCTGTTGCGAGAGACGGAGATAGACCTCGTGCACGAGGCCCGCCGCGTCGAGCATCGTCAACGGCGACTGGCGTGCGAGGCGTTGTTTCGCGAGCCGATCGAGCTCGGTGTAGATGCGGGAGAAAAACCGGTCGCGCGCGAGCGAGTCGCCGCTGCGCGCCTGATCCAGAAGCTGCGTGATTTCCCCCATTCCCGCACCATCATAAAGAAGGATGCGACGGGTTCAATCGCGAGCGCTCAGCGGCGACGTTTCGCTGCGCGCTTCGCCGGCTTCGGCTTCGACTTCGCCTTGCTGCCGGCTTTGGCCGGCCGCGCCGCAGGCTTCTTGCCGGCAGCCTTCTTGGTCTCGGCCGCGGGTTTCTTGTCGGACTCTTTGACAGATTCCGCCGGCTTCGCGTCCTTGTCGTCCTTTTTGTCCGGTTCCGGCTTGGCCTCGGCGGCTTCCTCGCCGCCGGCGAGGTTGCGCTTACCTTCCTGCTCCGACTTGAAGTCGGTTTCGTACCAGCCGCCGCCCTTCAGGCGAAACACCGGCGCCGACACCAGACGCTTCATCGTCTGCTTCTTGCAGCTGGGGCACTTCCGCAGCGGCGGGTCGGAGATCTTCTGTAAAGCCTCGACGTAGAACTTGCAGTTCGAGCATTCGTATTCGTAGAAAGGCATGGAGACGTCCCGGCGCAGAAAAACAGCCGGCGGATGATAGAGGCCAACCGGCCTGCTTGTCATATCCATGGTCGAAAGCGGCCAAGGCCCTT
>CADEEJ010000247.1:2423-8432 GCA_902826315.1 uncultured Steroidobacter sp. | reverse complement strand
GGATAGTGCTTGGCGATCTTGCCTTGCGGGTCGATCAGGAACGTGTCGCGCTTCGCCAGCTCCATCGTGCCGAGGAAGGTCTTGAGCACGCCGTACTTCTTCGCCGTCTCCTTGTTGGAGTCCGCGAGGATCGGGAACGGCAGGCCGTGCTTCTCGGAGAACTTCTTGTGCGACTCGACGTCGTCGACGCTGATGCCGAGGATCTGCGCGCCGGCGTCGCGGAAGGCGAAGATGTTGTCACGGAACTCGCAAGCCTGCGTCGTGCAGCCCGGCGTCTGGTCCTTGGGATAGAAGTACAACGCGACCCACTTGCCGCGGTAGTCCTTCAGCTCGTGCCACTTGCCGTTCTGGTCCTGCAGCTTGAACTCGGGCGCGGCCGCGCCCACGCCCGGCGCCGCGCCGTCGGCGGAGGCACCCAGCCAGACGAGCAGGAGCGGGAGCAGCAGATAACGGAGACTGCGTATGCGAATCATGGGGTTCCCCCGAAACGAGATGAGATTGCTGTGAATGGCGCCCAACTAACGAGTCAGGCCGCTGTGCCATACTAATCCGGCGACATTAGATCCGGTACTGACTGCCGGCAGTTCACGCTTCATAAAACTTCATGAGCACCGAGCGCGAAACGCAGTCCGCCGCGCCACCCAGGGTCGGGCTGGTGCTGCCTGGTGGCGGCGCCCGGGCGGCGTACCAGGTGGGTGTGCTGCGGGCCGTCGCTGACTTGCTTCCCGCGCGCTCTGCCAACCCGTTCCCGGTCGTGACCGGCACCTCCGCCGGTGCGGTTAACGCAACCGCAATCGCTGTGCATGCCGATAGGTTCCGGGTCGCCGTCGGCAACCTGGAACGCGTCTGGCGCAATTTCCAAGTCGGGCAGGTATTCCGTGCCGACACCGGCACCGTGGTGCGCTCGGGCCTGCATTGGGTGCTCGCCATGCTGTCCGGCGGCTGGCTGCTGCCGCCGCCGCGCTCGCTGTTCGACAACTCGCCGCTGCGCGAGCTGTTGCGCGGGCAGTTCGACTTCGCGGGCATCCGCCGCTCGATCGACGCGGGGCACCTGGACGCGATCGCCATGTCCGCGGCCGGCTACATGACCGGCCGCTCGGTGTCATTCTACGAATCGAAGCCCGGCAGCGAGCCGTGGAGCCGAATGCGCCGCACCGGCGAGCCTGCGAACCTGTCGCTCGATCACGTGATGGCGAGCGTCGCTGTGCCGTTCCTGTTCCCGCCCGTCTCGCTCGGCGACGAGTACTACGGCGACGGCGCGATGCGCGAAGCGAATCCGTTCAGCGCGGCGATCCACCTCGGCGCACAGCGCCTGCTGGTCATCGGTACGCGCAACGAGAACCGGCCGCAGGGGCCGCTGCCGCCCATCTGCCCGACGTTCGGCCAGATCTTCGGCTACATGCTCGATGCGCTGTTTTCGGACGGCCTGTACGCGGACCTGGAGCGGCTGACGCAGATCAATCACATCGTCGAGCGTGTCGGAGCGCTGGCGAGCGTCGGCGACAACAATGTGCAGCTGCGGCGCATCGACATCCTGGTGATCATGCCGAGCCGCGACCTTTCGGAAATCGCGCGGCATCACACAGCCTCGCTGCCGCGTGCACTGCGCACTCTGCTGCGAACGATGGGCGCGCTGAATGCCGGTGGCGGCCAGCTCATGAGCTACCTGATGTTCCAGGACAGCTACACCCGCGAGCTGATCGCTCTGGGTTATCAGGATGCGATGAAGCGCTCGGACGACCTGCTCTCGTTCCTCGGCGGATTCACCGTGGACAAGACCGGCGCGACACAGATGATGCGGCGTTTCCAGTTACGTCAGGAACAGCGTGCCGAGGCCGAGCAGTGAGGCGAATCCGACGGTATCCGTGACCGTCGTCAGCACTACTCCGCCGGCCAGCGCGGGATCGATTCCCAGCCTGCGCAGGAGCAACGGCACGCTCACGCCCGCGAGTGCTGCCGCGAGCAGATTGATCATCAATGCCGCGAAGATGATCGCGCCGAGCGTCCACTTGTGAAAGTAGAGGCCGGCCGCGACGCCGACCAGCCCCGCGAGCAGTAAGCCGTTCAACAGTCCCACCAGGATCTCGCGCACCAGCAGCCAGCGCGCGTTGGATTGCTCGATTTGCCCGAGCGCAAGACCGCGGATGATGAGCACCAGCGTCTGGCTGCCGGCGATGCCGCCCATGCTCGCGACGATCGGCATCAGCACGGCGAGCGCCACGACCTTCTCGATCGTCGCCTCGAACAGCCCGACCACGTTCGCGGCAAACACCGCGGTCGCGAGGTTGATGCTCAGCCAGACGGCGCGGCGCCGCGCGGTGGTGCGCACGCCCGCGAACATGTCCTCGTCCTCGGTCAGGCCGGCCATGCTCAGGCCCAAGTGATCCGCTTCCTCGCGGATGACGTCGACGACGTCGTCGATCGTGATGCGGCCGAGCAGCTTGCCGTCGCCGCCGACGACCGGCGCCGAGACCAGGTCGCGGTCTTCGAACAGCTGCGCGACCTCGCGCGCCGGGGTTTCGGGCGCGATGCCTTCCAGGCTCGACATGACTTCGCCGACGGTCCGCTCGGGGTCCTCGGTCAGCAGCCGCGTGATGTCGAGCCCGCCGAGGTACTTGTCGTGACGGTTGACGATGAACAGGCGGTCGGTGCGCTCGGGCAGCTCACCGCGCATGCGCAGGTAGCGCATCACGGCTTCCAGCGTGACGTCCGGCCGCACCGTCACGGTGTCGAGGTTCATGAGGCCGCCGGCGCTGTCTTCCTCGAACTTCAGCACCGCCGACACGCGGGCGCGGTCCTGCGCGTCCATCGAGCGCAGCACGCGCTCGTTCAGAGTCTCGGGCAGGTCGCCGATCAGGTCGGCGAGGTCGTCGACCTCCATGCCTTCGGTCGCGGCGATCAGCTCTTCCGCGTCCATGCCGCCGATCAGCTCGGCGCGCACTTCCTCGTTGAGCTCGATCAGCACGTCGCCCTCGATCTCGGGGTCGACGAATTCCCAGACGATCTCGCGCTTCGCCGGCGGCAGCGACTCGATCAGCGAGGCGATCTCCGCCGGATGCATCGAGTTGATCATGCGCTGACCGTGGCGCATCGAGCCCTGCTCGAGCGCGCTGCGCAGCGCGGCGAGTCGGCTCGTCTTGGGTGCCGGGGCTTCGGTCATCCGCGCAGTGTAGCGGGACCTATCCGTTTCGTGTCGTTCCGACGACCTGATGACGCGCGTGCACCTGCGCGTACTTGGCGGAGAAGTGCTGCGCGAGTCGCTCGACCAGGTAGACCGAGCGATGCTGGCCGCCGGTGCAGCCGATCGCGATCGTGAGATAGCTGCGGTTGGTGCGGATCAGCTCGGGAATCCAGTGTTCGAGAAAGCCGACGATGTCCGCGAACATCTTGGCGACGATCGGATGACGCTCGAGATATTCGACGACCGCCGGGTCGCGCCCGGTCAGCGCGGCGAGGCCGGGCTCCCAATACGGATTCGGCAGGCTGCGGACGTCGAACACGAAGTCCGCGTCGCCCGGCACGCCGTGCCGGTACGCGAACGACTCGAACAGGATCGACATGCGACCTTCGCTGCGGCCGCCCACGCGCTGGCGAATGAGCTCGCGCAGCTCGTGCACCGTGGTGCGCGTGGTGTCGACGATCAGGTCGGCGGCATCGGCGATCGGCTCCAGCAGCTCGCGCTCCTGGCGCAGCGACTCGGCGAGGCCGAGCCCTTCGCGGCTCAGCGGATGCCGCCGGCGCGTTTCGCTGTAGCGCTTGAGCAGCGCTTCCTGATCGGCGCGCAGGAACAGCACCTCGCAGTTCACGCCGCTCTTCTTGAGCTCTGCCACCAGCCGCGGCACCGAGGCGATCTCGGCCGGACGATTGCGGGCATCGACGCCGACTGCCGTGTAACCGTAGGTCGGCTCGTTCGAGCGCACCGTGTGCGAGATGAACATCGGCAACAGGCCGGCCGGAATGTTGTCGACGCAGTAGTAGTCCAGGTCCTCGAGCATGTGCAATGCCACGCTCTTGCCGGAGCCGGACAGACCGCTGACGATGACCAGGCGCATGCGAAGAGAATAGCCGATTCGCCCGCGCGGGTGCCGCGTCCGCGACAGAATCCGCCATCGGACTTAAGCCCGGGGACGGTGTTTGCTGGTGCCGCGCTCCGCGCTCAGGAGGGGAAGGTCTTCTGCGCCTCGAGCGCGTGGTGATCGGCGAGCTTTTCCTTGTGCTTCTTGACGCGCCGGTCGAGCTTGTCGGCGAGGGCGTCGATGGCGGCGTACATATCCTGCTCGACGGCGTCGGCGTAGACGGTGCCGCCATTGAGCAGCACGGTGGCTTCCGCTTTATGGCGCAACTTCTCGACGGTAAGGATGCAATGAACGTCTATCACGTGGTCCGAGTGTCTGACGATGCGGTCGAGCTTCTTCTCGACGTATCCCTTGAGGGAGGAAGTGACATCGACGTGGTGGCCGGTGACGTTCAGTTGCATGGAAGCCTCCTTCGCTCTACTACTACCTGACTGGAACCTTCTTGCGCTCGCTCGACGGCGGAATGCCGAGCGCCTCGCGGTATTTCGCGACCGTGCGCCGCGCGACCAGCACGCCCTCGCGCGACAGGATCTCGGCGATGCGACTGTCGGACAGCGGCTTGTCGGGCTCTTCGGCCGACACCAGCTTGCGGATCTTGGCGCGGATCGCCGTCGACGACATCTCGCTGCCGTCGCTCGCCGCAACGTGGCTGGAAAAAAAGTAGCGGAACTCGAACACGCCGCGATGCGTGTGCATGTACTTGTTGGTCGTGACGCGCGAGATCGTCGACTCGTGCATCTGCACGGCCTCGGCGACGTCCTTGAGAATCATCGGCTGCATGGACTCGTCGCCGTGCTCGAGGAATGCCGACTGCCGCTGCACGATGCAGCGCGCGACCTTCAGCAGCGTCTCGTTGCGGATTTCCAGGCTGCGGATCAGCCAGCGCGCTTCCTGCAGCTGCGTGCGCAGCAAGGCGTGATCGGCGGAGCGGCCGATGAGGCCGGCATAGCTCTGGTTCACGCGGATTCGCGGCAGACTCGCGGGATTGATATCGACGGCCCAGCCGCGCTCGGTGCGGCGGACGAACACGTCCGGCACGATGTACTCGGCAGGTACGGAATGCACGCTGGAGCCCGGCCGCGGCTGGCAGGCGCGCACCAGGACGAGCGCGTGCTCCATTTCCTCTTCGGTGACCCGCAACTGCCGGCGCAGCAATGCATATTGCTGATCGGCGACCTGGTCGAGATAGTTCGCGGCGATGATCAACGCCGTGTCGCGTCCCGGCGTCTGCGGATCCAATTGCCGCAATTGCAGCTCGATACATTCACTGACCGAACGCGCGCCGACACCCGCTGGATCCATCGCCTGCACGTGCGCCAGCACGCGCTCGACTTCGGCGCTGGCCGCGACGATTTCCGGCTGCAGGTTGCGCGCGATCTCATCGATCGATTCGATGACGTAGCCGTCGTCGTTGATGGCATCGATGATCGCGGCGCCGATGCGCATGTCGCGCTCGGACAGCCGCGACATCTCCAGCTGCCACGTGAGATGTTCCTGCAGCGTTTCGCCGCGGGCGGCGGAAAAATCCTGGGAGTGCTCGTCGTCGCCGGACCACGGCGCTTCCGAGGGGCCGGTGACCTGCGCGTCGCTCCAGTCCTGCTCGTCAGCGAGATCCGAATCGGAACCGGCCTCGGTGCGCTCGGTGTCGTTGCTGGCAGGGGCTTCGGTGGTTTGCGCGGTCGGCGTGCTGGCTTCGAACTGCTGACCGGCTTCGACTTCGCCGGTTTCCAGCGCCCCGGCCTCGTCCTCGGCCTCGAGCATCACGTTGCTCTCGAGCGCTTCGCGGATCTGTGCCTGGAGTTCGAGCACCGGCAGCTGCAGCAGGCGGATGGCCTGTTGCAGCTGCGGGGTCATCGTCAGCTGCTGGCCGAGTCTGAGCTGCAGGGCTGGCTTGAGCATTCGTCTCGCAACTTCGGGAGCGTGAAAGCGAGCC
>CADEEJ010000247.1:0-2323 GCA_902826315.1 uncultured Steroidobacter sp. | reverse complement strand
GAAATCCTGGCCCAAGTACACCTCACGGACCTGCCGGTTTGCAAGGATCTCTTCCGCAGTTCCGGCCGCAATAACCGAACCGCCGCTGACGATGTAGGCGCGGGCGCAAATTCCCAATGTTTCTCGAACGTTATGATCGGTGATCAAAACGCCGATGTTGCGTGCGCTGAGGTGGCGGATGATGCGCTGGATGTCGAGCACGGAGATCGGGTCGACACCGGCGAACGGCTCGTCGAGAAGCATGAATTGTGGCTCTGCGGCAAGCGCGCGCGCGATTTCCACACGCCGCCGCTCGCCGCCCGACAGGCTCTGACCGAGACTGTCGCGGATATGCCCGATGTGCAGCTCGTCGAGCAGCGACTCCAGCATCGCCTCGCGCTTTTCCGCGTCGAGCTCCGGCCGTGTTTCGAGGATTGCGTGGATGTTGTCGCGCACGCTCAGCTTGCGAAATACCGACGGCTCCTGCGGCAGATAGCCGAGGCCGAGGCGTGCGCGCCGATGCACGGGTAGACGGGAAACGTCCTGGCCGTCGATGACGATGCGGCCGGCGTCGGTCGGCACCAGTCCGACGATCATGTAGAACGCGGTGGTCTTGCCTGCGCCGTTCGGGCCAAGCAGACCGACAACCTCGCCGCGTGCCACTTCCAGCGATAGATCCTTGACGACCTGACGCGAGCGATACTTTTTAGCGAGCCCTTCGACGCGCAGCAGACTCATGCGCCGCTCTCGGGCTGCGGCGGTGCTGGTTGCGACGGCGGCGACGCCGGCGCGGTCGCTTCGGTGCCCTGGCGTGGCCGGATGATGCCGTGGACGCGCCCCTCGCCGCCGGGATTGATCTGCACGCGCTCGTCGCGCACGTTGTAGATCACGACGTTGCCGCGAAACTCGTCCTTGCCGTTGCTGAACCACACGTTGTCGCTCAGCTTCACGACGCCGGCGGCGAAGTCGTACTCGATGACACCTGCACGACCGCGGACCTGACGATCGGCGCGGCCGCCGCGCTGCTCGAACTGAGCTGGCGAGCCTTCGGCACGCGCTCGCGCCAACTGACCACCGACGACTGCGGCGCTCGCCGAGTCCGACTGCAGCTCCGCTTCGCCGGTGACGATGCGCACCGCCTTCTGGAAGGTCCAGCGGCTGTTCTCGGAGCGAACGTCATCTGCCTTCGCGGCGCCAGCTTCGATCAACATGGGTCCCTGGGTCACTCGCACGTTGCCGGAAAATTCGAGCGTGTCGGAGCGGAAGTCGGAACTGACGACCTGCGCGTCCCAGTTGAACGCATCGCCACTACGCACGAGTTCCGCGCCAGCCGCAGTCCCAGCCGCAGTCGCACCCAGCGCAGCGAGCAGCAGCGCGGCGCCGCTGCGTGCGCGATTATTGTTTTTCGAAGCGGCCATGCACCGACTCCAGCCGGATCTTCTCGTTGTTGAGATCGGCGCGAAAATTCTTGACGACCATCGAATTCGTACCGAAGCGCACGTGCACGGGCGATGCGGTGTTGTACGCGACGTTCGTCTGCGTATCGATGGCCAGCGCATCGGTGCTGAGAAACGCCGTAGGCTGCGCATCCGCAGGCCGCAGCACTACATCACCGGACAGTTGCACCACGCGAAAGTTCGCGGGCACGAAACCCTGGCGCGCGGTGAGCAACCATTCGCGCTGCGTCGACCGATCGGAGCTCACCTGAAAATAGTTCACGCGTACCGTGTCCAGCGAGATGCTGTCATCGCTACGCTGCTGCTCGATGCGATTCGCGATGAGCCTGAGGCTGACCGAGCCGTCCTGCTGCGTCTGGGTGATGACTGCATCCTGCAGGAAATAGCCGGGCTGCTCGGCCTGCGAGCCGTTGGCGGTCGGGGTCGGGCTGCGATCGATCAGCGCGCCGTAGCCGATGACGAGTGCGGCGAGCAGGGCGGCGAGCGAGATCCAGCGCCAGTTCATCGCGATCTCATGGCTGGCTGCGCCGCTGGGCTTCGAGGATCAGGTCGCAGACTTCGCGTACCGCGCCGGTGCCGCCAAGCGCTTGCGTGATGAAATG
Organism: uncultured Steroidobacter sp.; assembly: GCA_902826315.1. Taxonomy (GTDB): domain Bacteria; phylum Pseudomonadota; class Gammaproteobacteria; order Steroidobacterales; family Steroidobacteraceae; genus Steroidobacter. The sequence goes on along the minus strand of CADEEJ010000247.1, from coordinate 285 downwards.
CGCGTGCGATTTGACGCTGGGATGCGCGTCGGCGACCGCGATCGCCAAGCGCGCAATCTCGAAGATCGGCAGGTCGGGAGTGTCGTCGCCCATGCTCGCTACGGCCTGTGGGCCCAGCGCCAGGATGTCCAGCAGCTCGCGCAATGCAGCCAGCTTGTCCTGCACGCCTTGGCGGATCCAGGTCACGCCGAGCTCGCTCATGCGACGTTCGACCGCGCGCGACTGTCGGCCGGAGATCACAGCGACCTGCAGCCCGGCGCGCAGCACTTGCACGATGCCCGCGCC
>CADEEJ010000246.1 GCA_902826315.1 uncultured Steroidobacter sp. | reverse complement strand
GCGGACAACCCGAATCTCCACTGAAAGAATTTGGCAAGAAAAGCGAATCCAAATACGACTTTCACGAGAACCTCGCGGACGCGCCCAGTGGGTGGTTGGACTTGTGGCAAAAGATGGAAAACTCTGAAACGAAGACAACGATTCAGGATGAGCTTGGCCACTTTTTACCGGACAACAAGCCCTATGAAGTGTATCTGCCGAACATGCCAGTTTTTGGCAGCCCGGACTACATGCTCATCAACCCTCCCGGAACGAACTACCTCGGCAGTCCTACCGAATACGAGCGACGGTTTCCGGTATTTGGCCATAACAAGGATCCTCTCGCTGGTGGGTCCTTCACCATCGACGTGGAGGGACAAAGCTACAACGTTCAGCCCACAGGTAATGAGAGCTGGATTGCCACCCCAGTTGAGCAACGGCCGAGTGGCGGCAGAGAACCGTTGGGACACACGGAGCCTGGTCCGCGAGCCGAGCCTGGGCAAATGGACGCTTCTCGCAGTCATGACAACATCACGGTCTAACTCAGTGCTTGTTGGGAGAGTTAAACCTGGAACCATTAGTGCTGCGACGAAGAGTTCCTTTCATCACTGCACGTATGTGAAGCTTGTGCCGTATTCGTCTTGCCGACGGAACCTGTACCGAGTCAGCAGGATGCATACCTGAACCATTTGACTCAGAACTGTGCCAGCTCCGCCTTCACAATGGTCGCATCGTTAAGCGCGCAGCCGACCTCGGTAATCACGCCAGGCTCGATGATGAACTGCTGTTCGAGCGCCTTGCCGCCAGCCGCTCGCCATCGGACGGTAACGATCGCCGTCCGGAAGCTGTGAGCGTTTGCGACGTAGAGCCGCCCATTCTGCGCATCGCAAGGCTGTCCCCATTGCAATGCCACTTCAGCAGGAATAGCGGTGCGTGTCTCTTCCGCAGCACACAGGCCCGTAATAGCGAGCAGCACTGCGATCGAGCGAAGATGATTTCGAGAACCGCCACCCGAACTCAGGCCGGATCGCTCACGGAGATATTGCAGAGGTTGCAGCAACAAAAGGGGCCTGTGAGCAAAGATCGTGCGTTGCCAAGTCCATCCACTCAGTGGCTCTCTCGCAGGAGAGCGTTGAATCGCACTTCTCCATGCAACGTTCAACTTTCGCGCACAGGCCACCCGACCAACGCCGTTCCCTGGGGGTGGAGAACGGAGTGTTGCACCCCTCCCAAGGGTCGCATGCGTATTCCGGCGATCGTGAACAGTAAATCCACGCGATGGTGAACAGTGCGTGGCGCCGGCGACTGGAGGGTTGGTTTCTACGTCAGGTGTTCACGATCCGTCAACAGATGACGAGGATTTTGGGAGCTCACGCATGAGCCGGCGCGCGGCACTTGCGCATGGATTCTCCGGGCACCTTCAGCTCGATGCGATGGCTGTGGTGAACGAGCCGGTCCAGGATCGCGTCAGCGAGCGTGGGTTCGCCGAGATAGGCGTGCCAGGCATCCACGGGCAGCTGGCTGGCGATGAGTGTGGAGCCGGTGTTGACGCGGTCGTCGAGGATCTCCAACAGATCGGCGCGGTCCTGCACAGATAGTGCAGTGAGCCCCCAGTCATCGAGCACGATGAGCGAGGCTTTCGAAAGCGTCTTGAGGAACTTGATGTAGCTGCCGTCGCCGTGCGCGATGCGCAACTCCTCGATGAGCCGCGGCACGCGCCAGTACAGCACGGAGCTTCCCTGGCGACAGGTCTGCTGGGCGAGTGCGCAGGCGATCCAGGTCTTGCCCGAACCCGTTGCGCCGGTGATGAGCAGGTTCTGTCCGCGGCGGATCCACTCGCCGGTGGCGAGCGTGGCGATCTGTCGCTTGTCCAGGCCCCGCGCCGCTTTGTAGTCGATGTCCTCGATGCTGGCGCCCGCCACCTTCAGTCGCGCGCCGCGCAGCAGGCGCGTGCGGCGTTGGTTCTCGCGCCAGAGCCGCTCGCGATCCACGAGCAGCGCGATACGCTCCTCGAACGCGAGCGCCTGCGCAGCGGGGGTTCGCTGCTGTTCCTCGAGTGCCTCCAGTAGCCCCTGCAGCTTGAGGCTCTTGAGAGTTTCGATCGTCGGGTTCGTCAGCATCGTCTTTCTCCGGTGTGATGAGGGGATCGTCAGTGGTAGTAGTCGGGCCCGCGCACGTTGTCGTGCGCCGGCAGTTCCAGTGGCAGCTCGCTCGTGATCGCTCGGCGATCACGGCCGCTTTCGAGGATCGACTTCACGCTCTTGCGGGTGGGGCTGCCCAGGCGTCGTGCCAGCGCACTGGCCGCTTCGAGGCGTTGCTCGCCGTACTCGCGCGCCAGTGCCAGCAGACCCAGGCAGGCGCGATAGCCCTGTTCGGGATGCGGCTTGGAGCGCAACAGGTGCTCGACGATCGCGCCGGTGTTCGCGCCGATCGACTCGCCCCACTGGATCAGCCGCTTCGGCGACCACTGCGCGTGCGCCCGGTGGGACTTCGGCATGTGCTCGGGGAGCGTGGTGTGCGCGCCGCGTTGGTAGGAACGCACGTGAGTGGCCACACGCTCGCTGCGGAAGAACACCTCTACGGTCGTCGCCGTGAAGCGTGCCCACACACTGTGACCGACGAGGGCGTGCGGCACGCTGTAGTAGTGCCGATCGACATCGACGTGATAGTCGAAGGCGACGGTGCGCTCCTTCCACTCGGCATACGTGTAGGAAGCTGCGGGCAACGGGCGCATCGCCGGGCGGTCCAGTGCCTCGAAGACACTGCGTCGGCAGCCGGACAGGCGTTGGAACGATCGCGCGTTGAGCTCGACCAGCAGCGGGCGGATCGCTGCGTTCAGCTCCTCGAGGCTGAAGAAGCGCTGGTGGCGCAAGCGCGCGAGGATCCAGCGGCACACCAGCAGCACCGTCAGCTCCACGCGGCTCTTGTCCTTCGGTCGATAGGGCCGCGCCGGGATGACCACCGCCTGGTAATGCGCCGCGAGTTCTTCGTACGAGCGCTGCAGCTCCGGCTCGTAGCGATCGGCGCGCGTGACGCCGACTCGCGGGTTGTCGGGTACGAAGATCGTGGGCGCTGCGCCGTAATATTCCAGCGCCCGCACGTGGCTCGCCAGCCAGTCCGGAAGCTGCTGCGTGCGCGTGGCTTCCGCATACGCGTAGCCGCTCGCGCCCAGCGCGCTCACGAACAACTGCGCGCGGAAAGACTCCCCGCCGCTGCGGCCGTAGATCGGCACCGTGCGTCCGGCGTAATCGACGAACAGCTTCTCGCCGGCAAAGTGTCGCTGGCGCATCGAGCGCTTCAGCCGCTTCTCCCAGCGACGGTAGATCTCGCAGAAGGCGCTGCGCCGGTAAGCGGCGCTGCCGTACGCTTGCGCGTACTCCTCCCACAGCAGCTGCAGCGTCACGTGCCGGTGGCGCTTGAGCTCGTTGTGGATCCACGCGCAGTCCGGCGCCACCAGCGCGCCAGGCTTCACCGGCTGTGCCGGCCCGAACACCCGCAGCTCCAGCTCCGTTTCCGACAACCTCTCTGCTTCGGTCGCGCCGATGCCGGCGGCGCGCACCGCTCGCAGGTACTTCGAAACCGCCCCGATCGACAGTCCCAGCGCGCGGGCGAGCTCCCGCACACTCAGATTGCTCGTCTGCAGCCCGATCAGCTGCTTCAACTTCGACATGGAGATCCTCTCGTTCGGCATCGACTGCGCTCCGCGGGGGCAAAACCCGCAAGACTACGCAGTCCGCTTCTCGATCAATCTCCAGTCGCCGGCTTACCTCGCCACGCATCGTGAACGCTTTTCCACGATCGTGAACACCTTTCCACGCATCCCGCCAAAGTGTTCACGATCCCCTGGAAACGTGTTCACGTTGCCGTGGATTGGGTGTTCACCATCCCGTGGAAACCCTGTTCACGATCGCGTGGAATACGCAGTCGCACTCGCGAGCTGTCGACTAGTTAGACGGGCCGACAGCGCTGAGTGATCTCTCTTTGCACGTTGGCGACTCCACAGACGATCGGATGGTTTCCTCACCGACGCCGGCAAGAGACAAACGAAGCTGACTGTATGCCGTCCGTAGCTGCGCAAGTACTAGGTCGGGTGACGTGCGGGATTGCTCTGCGATCTGTCGATAGGTGAGTCCCTCGTTGACGTGGCGCAGAAGCGTGGCTCGACACGGCGCTTCAAGCTCCTCGACACATCGCTTGATGAGCGTGGCATCGGCTCCTGTGAAGGAGCCGTCGCCATTTTGGGTCGTGCACATCGCCGGAGCTGGCCACTGCCTGGCGAGGTCAGCCGCAATCGTGAAGAGTGCCGCTTGAGGATCTGCTATTACGTCGCTTTCTCGCACGTGCACGAGCCGCTCGAATACGGCGCTTGCGAGGCGGTCAAGATCCGAAGCCTCGAGCAGTGAGGTAGCGCCCGAGCCTACCATCCTGGGTGGCGGCTGCGACTCCTGCGCATTCGTCCCTCCCTCGCTGTTGCCACGTCGAGTGCGAAGCCCATTCCGCAGGCGTGAGCACATAGCCGTCACGGCTGCTGTCAACGAATCGGACTTGCGCTTCCTTGACGCGGTATCCGGACCGCGCTGTATGGTGTTCTCTTCCATGTCGCTTCGATGTTCTCTCGCGTTGAACGATTAATAGCATCACAAAAGCACGCGCCGCATCCGCGCTAACCGTCGCCGCTTTCCGAACGCGAGAACATGCAACTCCTTGCACCATCGCTCAACGTCCGCGCTCGTGCACTGCCCGCTTGCAAGTAATTCCCGCAGTCCCGCGCCAGCGTGGGTCAGCAGCGCGAGCAGAATCGTCTGATTGGAGTACCGGCGCGTGAGGCCTGGGATCGGCTTCAGGAGCTCGCGCATGCATTCAAGGATCTCGCGCGGGTTAGGCTCCGTGTCCGTGCGACCCAGCGTCATTGCGGCTTGCCTCCTGATCCGTGCAAACGTCGGCCGTTGACCCGACTGACGATGCCCGTATATCACAGTTTTTATGGAGACTCCATATAAGGAGTATTGCGCTCCTTATATGGAGTCCGTCCACAACCGGTTGAGCGGCCTGTACGGCTAATACACCATGGCTCCATATAAGGCGCGGTCGTCAACGTGCCGCGGATACTTGGGGACCTCAGGCGGCAAGACCATGGCAAGAACAACATCGGGCGCTCGGCCCGGGCGCCACAGACGGCGTCCTCGTCCCGAAACGCTGCAGCTGCTCTCGCACAACCTCAAGGTGTTCCGAGCGCAGCACGAGTACTCACAGGAGCGACTCGCAGACGAAGCTGGGCTCCATCGAACCTACGTCGGCGATCTGGAGCGCTGCGAGCAAAACCCGACCTTGAGCACGCTGGAGGTGCTTGCCGATGCCTTCGGCATTCAGATTGCCGACCTGCTGGTGCCCGCCTCGAAGTCGCCCCGTGCGCGACGAGGCTGAGCAATTCCCAGCTCTGGCACTTCCCGATGACCGAAGCGCCCGCAAAATGAGCGCGCGAATGCCTCGGTCCGCTACGTATTGACTTCGATCAAGCGGCACGGGATAGCACGCGTTCGGGAGGGTGGCATCTTGCGAACAGCGAAGGAGAGCTCCGATGGAAGTTGAGTTGGATATGTTCGATCTGGGACACGCGTTCCAGGAAACGCGGCAGCACACACCGAACGGGACCTACTGGGACTCGGTGTACGTCATGGGCTGGTGGATGTAGATTTGTCCGGGGAGGGGCTGGAAGAACCGCGGTCCTGCCCTTCTCCACGCTAGCTAGAACTCCTTGCTGAGCCGGAGATACCCGAATCGACCGCGAAGCTCGCCTTGCGAGGGATCGAAGCCAAAGTTCGCGCCGATCTCGGCAAATGGCGGGCTTCGGTTGAAGACATTCGTTATGCCCGTCGTGATGCGGATATCGCGCCACACCTGATCGTGCTGAGCGTCCCGGTCCAGTCGAAAGGACGCTTGGATGTCGACGAGCGCTTTCGCATCGACCTTACGCCCGGTCGTCTGATTCAGGAGCGGGTTGAGGTCCTCATAAAGCGAATTGAATCGCGCCTTGGCCGTGAGCGTGAGACCGCCTCGATTCCAGGTCAGGCTCGCAAGTCCACGCCATCTCGGAATCGTCCCGAACGTACTAGCCACGCCTACTCGATCTGCAAGGGGCAGACCAGGCCAATCCAGTATCTCGAAATGATTCATCCAGGTCGCCGCAACCTCGGGTGTGATTCTCCCGATGGGTGTATCGAGATGCAGCGATGCTTGGACGTCCATCCCGCTCGCCTTCAGCGACCCTTCAGCGCCGGCAGTGACACTAATGCTGCGGATCGCCCCAGGCCGCCCCAGGACCAGATCGGCCGCGGAAGGCGAATCGCGAATAACACGGCCGGGAAACAGCTCTTCCTGGGTGAGTAGGCTGAGGAGCTCGACTGGGGAAATGCGACTCTCGATGTCGGTTTGCCAGTACGTCATCGACATAGTCGGCTCACTCGGCCACTGCGGCGCGAGCGTCAAGCCGATCGACCATGATTCAGCAGTAGCAGGCTTGAGGTCCGGATTGCCGCCGAAGCTGATCGCGACGTTGGTCAGTGCGTTGCCTCGCTTCGGATCAGGCAGTCGCGCCGGAAGGATCATGGTGGGCTGATAGAGCTCGTACAGTGAGGGCGCTCGGTAGCTCGAGCCGAACGTGCCGCGCATTGCCAGGCTGCGATTCAGATGCCAATCCAACGCGAACTGCGAATTGCTCATCCTGCCAAGGTCACTGAAGTCATCCACTCGACCCTGAAGGGTCGCGGAGAGATCCGGTATCGACGACTCGCCGCTCAGTAGCGGAACGCGAAGCTCCGAAAAGGCGGAATCGCTCGTCCGCTCCGCTGTGCCCAATTGCACGCCGGCGATGCTGATCTGCGACTCGCGCCTCTGCGCCCCAAGAAGGACAGACACCGTTCCGGCTGGAAGGACGAACACGTCCCCTCGAACCTGCGCCCTGATCTCAGTGACCTCGGACCGGTAAGTCCGGGCGTCGGGCGAAGCCACAAGCCCAGCCAGCAACGACGCCGCGCCGCCGGGCCCATCATCGAAGACATTCAGTGCCTGCAGGGGATTGGCCTGGGCGAGTGCATCCTCGAGTCGCACCGGATCGATCTCTCCGGTCGTCTCCAGTCTGGATCGGTCGTCCGTCTTCAGCACTGTGAGCTCTGTACTCCACCGGTCGAAAACACCGCGCATTCCAAGCATCGCACGTCCGAATTCCGTCTGGCTGATGCGCTCATGTTCGATCCCCGTCAACAAGAAGTTGGATAGGACGGGCGCACCGAACGGGTTGTACGCATTCGAGACGGGCACGACCGTGTTCGAAATGCTGACCGGCAGATCGTCGAATACGATCTCCCGCCGCGCGTAGAGCAGTTCGCCGAACGCTACCCAATGAGGCGCCAGGTTCCAGTCTGTCGAGGCGACCATGCTCAAGTTCTCGGTCTCGGGCGCTATCGAGCGATAGGCAAAGAGGCTCTCCAAATTGCGCTGACCGGCGGTCGAAAGAAAGTCATTGACTGACAGCGCTTCGCCGGATTGATGTGGCGGCACGGCTGCGAATGGCGCGGGCAGGCCGGGCAAGTTGTTGCCCATCAGTGAGGCGACATTTCCGGGGTTGGCGTCCGGCGACCGAAAGTCGTGGCCGCCAAATCGGCGATAGTCCTGGTCGCGCCATCGACTACGCGCCGATCCCGAAAGCGCATCCCGCGTGAAGTAGTCCAGGACCGTGGCGAAGCGGATCCCATCGCTTGAGACGCCGCCGGCGAACGACACTCTACGCTCGCGTGACCCGCCTTCGGCACTGCCGTAGTGCAGATCGAAAGAGGGCTTATCAACCTCCGTCGCGAGAACGATGTTCAGCATCCCACCGATCGCATCGGCGCCGACCGACATCGGAGTCGCATCGAGCCAGACTTCGATGCGCTCGACCGCAGCCAGCGGGATGGTATTCAGGTCGAAACCATTGGTGTCATAGAGGTTCGCCGAGGCGCCCACCACATGGCCGTTGATCAAGACGAGTGTCGTATCGAACCCCAGTCCGCGCAGCTGCACGCTCTGGGCTCCATCGGAGCGAAACCCGTCAGAACGCGAAAACGGTTGCTGGGTGAGATACTGAATCGCCTGCGCGACGGTGGATATGCCTAGTCTGTCGATGTCGACTTTCGAAAGCATCACGGATGGCGGCCCATCGGATGGGAGCGCGAACAATCTGGACGCTTCCACTGTCACGTCCGACAGCTCGGATCGGGTGCGCTTTCGGATCCTTATGGTTGCCTCGCCAACCCACTCCCAGGTCAGCCCGGTGCCTTCCAGCAGATCGTCCAGAGTTCTCACGGGCGTCAATGAGTCGTCGAGTGGTCCGACGTAAGTGCGTAACAGTGCTTCGTCCGACGGCGAGATATCGAATTGCAAACCGAAGTAGTACGAGAGCGGCTGGATGAGATCTGACAACGGGATGCGAG
>CADEEJ010000245.1 GCA_902826315.1 uncultured Steroidobacter sp. | reverse complement strand
CGGGCCATGAAGGCCGGTGCGATCGAGGTCCTGACGAAACCGATCGACAGCTGCTACCTGCTGAGCGCGATACAAACGGCGATCGAGCAGAGCACCGCACGGATCGCTCGCGAGGCGCAGCTGCAGGCGCTGCAGGACAGGCTCAGCGCGCTCACGCAGCGCGAGCGCCAAGTCATGTCCCGGGTCGTCGCGGGTTACTTGAACAAGCAGGTCGCGGCCGAGCTGGACATCAGCGAGATCACGGTGAAAGCCCACCGCGGCAAGGTGATGCGCAAGATGCAGGCCGGATCGCTCGCTCAGCTGATCGGCATGGCTGCGGAGCTGCGCGTCGGTGTCTCACAGCGCGAAGCGCACGCCGATCTTGAAGTAGCGTCCGACCCGATCGTATGGCACGCCCGTGAAAAACGGCGAGTCGATGTTGGTGTAGATGCCGAAGCCCGGATGCGGTGGCGACCGATCGAGCAGGTTGCTCACCGAGGCGTACACCGAGCAGTCGCCGCACAGGGCTGTTAGTCGCTGATCGATGCTCGCGCCGACGTACCACACGTGCGGGACGTGATTGTTCTGAACCGTGGCCGACATGCTCTTGCGATAGGAGCCGCTGCCGATGTAGACACCCGACAGCTGACCAGTGGTGTCGCCGCGCGTGAACTGCACGCTCAGATCGCCTTGCAACGCGGGCAGACCGAAGCTGTTGTCGCCGCGCAGATCCAGCGTCGCAGAGCCTGGGATGATCTGCTTGTATTCCAGAATGTAATTCACGAGCGCGCGAACGCTCGCTTCGCCGCCGGCGACACGAAAGTCATAGCCCGCGTCGAAGTCGAGCCCGCTCGTGACGAACGACTGCGCGTTCACCGAGATCGTGGCGACCAGAGGCAGCGTCGAATCCGGCGACGTCGAGATGAGCGAGCAGTGGCTTGCGTCGCCGGCTCCGCAGCCGCGCACGATCGTGTTGGCAGGTAGCGTCGTGATGGCGTCGTCGATCTTTGTCCGGAAGTAGTCGACGGAGGCTGTGAGCCCCCGCAGATTGGTCGGCCGTACAACGACACCGACCGTCGTCGTGCGGGCGATCTCGGGCGTGAGCGCCGGATTGCCGCCGCCGAGCTCCCGCACGTTGAGTGTCTGACCCGGTGCGAAGCCGAGGGAATTGAACAGCGGTATGCCATTCGGCAGCGGATTCACTTGCGGGCTGATGCTCGACATGAACTGCGGCAGATTCAGTTCCAGCACATTGGGCGCGCGTATGTCTTCGGACCGCGTCGCGCGGATGCGCAAGCCTTCCAGCGGCAGCCAGTTCAAGCCGAGCTTCCACGGCAGCTCCGCTCCGGACTGGCTGTAGTTCACCCAGCGTGCGGCGAGCGCAGCTTCCATCGATCGTGCGAACGGCTTGTCATGCACGAGAGGAATGACGGCTTCCGCATAGGCTTCGCTGACGTGGGTCTCGCCCGAGAATGCCGGAAATCCAGCGAAGGCAAAGCCTCGGTTCACGCCGTCGTTGAGTTGCCGCGCGCGTTCCTCGCGATAGTTTGCGCCGGCGGCGATGGAGACCGGTCCCGCCCACAGGGAGAACGGCTCGCCGGTAAGATCCACCGCCAGCTCGTGCTGATACGTCTTCAGAGGCTTGTGGATCGTGCCCAGAAAGTATGCCTTCGCTGCCTCCGACATGTTGCCCGAGCCGAAAATGTCCGCGGGCGCGCACGCCGGATCTGTCATCGTGAGCGCGTTGATGCGACAGGTCGGCGTGCCGTTCACGAGCACGGCATCGACGGCGTTGGCGAAGCGCCCGAGGCTGTAGATGTTGCGCCAACTCTCGCCGGTGTCGGACTGCCCGTAGGAAGCGCGCGCTTTCAACAGCCAGGTCTCGCTCAAACGCGTGCGTAGACCAGCGCTGAAGCTCTCGAGCGATTCGCGCCAATCGTCTTCGAATATGCCCTCGTCGGTGTTCTGGCGACCGATGCGGAACGTCGGCACGCCCGCACCGAGGTATTGCGTGCGCACCGCTGCCGGCAGGAAAGGATTCGCCGCCACATCGATCGGCAACACCAGGCCGAACGTGCTGGTTTCCAGCGGCACCGACGTGATCGACGTGCGGCTGCGGGACAGGAGTGCGTCGGCCCAAGCTTCGATCTGCGGCGTGATCTGCAATGTGAGACGGGTGAAGCCAGCAACCCGGCGCTGTGGCGACGTGAGCGCGATCGCTCCTAATGTCGCTGCGAGATCCCGCCGCGCGGAAGGGCACAGCACGTACGGCTGACTCACGCCGCATGACGATGGCACGTAGGCCGCTGTCGTCCCATCGGGAAGAAACTGCTGACCGGCCAATGGGCCATCGAGGATGAGGCCGCCCAACGATTGATTCGCGTCGTACGCGTTGCGCACCACGCGCAGCGGCCGTTGTCCATTCGTCGTCGTGAACGCGGGATTCGGCACGATTGCCGCCGGCGTAGCGAACGATCGCGAATCGCGGGGCAGGCCGTCCCGGTCGAAAAATTCGGCACTCGCGATCAGGTGAGCGCGATCGCCGAGGCTGCCGCCCCATGCAGCAGTGACCTTGCCCGCTTCGGCATCGGAGTCCGCCGACATGCTGCCTTCCGCAGTGGCCCTGAAGCCGGTGAATCGAGAGTCGAGCACGAAGTTCACGACGCCGGCGATCGCGTCCGATCCATAAGACGCAGAAGCACCGCCGGTGACGACGTCGACGCGCGTGATCAATGCCGATGGCAGAGCCGCGATGTCCCGGTCGCCGGACAGCGAGTTGCTGACGAGCCGTTCGCCGTCGAGCAACACGAGCGTGCGATTCGTACCGAGCCCGCGCAGGTTGACGAAGCCACGGCCTGCAGACTGGCCGAATTGCAGCGACCCCGTTCCCTCGTCGGCGGCGTTGCGCATCTGGGGCAGGCGCGCAAGCGCGTTCGCCAGCGTCGACGGGGCTCGCAAGACGAGCAAGTCGCTACCGAGCACGGTCGTGGGCGTCGGCGCCTCGTAGCCATCACGGATGACCCGGGTAGCGGTCACGGTGACGGTCTCGAGCGCTAGAGCGGCAGCGGGAGATTCGCCTGCCGCAACCGCATGCTGGAAGCTCGCGACGACCGCAATAGCGGCGCTGAATACGACGATGTGCTGTCGCATGAGGCACCCACGCACTGGGCTACAGGTGAATGATTCCTCGCCGTACGCCGATCGAAACTGCTTGCGTGCGATCGCGCGCCCCGAGCTTGTCGAGGATGCTGCGCACGTGACCCTTCACCGTGTCTTCGGAAATCGACAAATGGATGCCGATGTCGCGGTTGCGATGTCCCTCGGCAAGCTCGCGCAGCACGTCGATCTCGCGCTCGCTCAACTTCTCCGCACCGACTTTCTCCGCGAGATTGGTCGCGATCTCCACGGGAATGTGCTTGCGGCCCGCATGAATGGCGCGGATGCCGGCCAGCAGATCTTTGGGAGGGGACGTCTTCAGCATGTAACCGCGTGCGCCCGCCGCGAGCGCGCGCTGGATCTCCACGTCACCCTCGAACGTGGTGAGCATCATGACGCGGGCATCCGCGAACTCGCGGCGGATTGCCGCCATCGCGGTGATGCCATCGATATCCGGCAGCCGCAGATCCATGAGGGTGACATCCGGTTGCGATTCGCGGAACTGCGCGAGCGCATCGGCGCCGTTGGACGCCGTGCCGACCATCGCCATGTCATCCTGATACGCGATGACCTTCGAGATCCCTTCGAGGAACAACGGATGATCGTCCACGCATAGCACGCGTATCTGGGGCCGGCTACTCATACAGTGATCCCGAGAGTTTGCGGGTTGTTTCGGGACGATAGATCGCGCTGGCCGGTGCAGACAAGACTATCTCGGTGCCTGCCCCCGGGGCGCTCGCGACGCTTAACGTAGCACCAAGCCGCTCGGCGCGCTCGCTCATGACCGCCAAGCCGAAGTGGTTCGTGCTGCCCGCGGACATCGAGTCCGCGAGGAAGCCGCGCCCGTTGTCGCGGATCGTGAGCCGGAAGCTGTCGGCGAGGTACTCCAGGCTCACTTCGATGACCGTGGCTTCGGCATGGCGCAGGGCATTCGCGATGGCTTCCCGCGCGATGAGATACGTTTCCCCGCGGGCGGCCGAGAGCAGCGGCCGCGGCTTGCCTTCGACGGCCACGCGGAACTGCGCGGTCGACTCGATGTGCAGGTCGCCCGGGATCATGCCGATCGCGCGCTCCAGGTCTTCGGAGTCGAAGTTCCACGTGCGCAGCCCGCGCACGGCGTTGCGCCCTTCTTGAACGAGTTGTCGCAGCAAGCTCGCGACGTGCTCCAGGAGCGGCGCGGCCTTGGCCTTCGGCGCCAGCTGATCCTGCGCGACCGATAGTTGGAATGAAGCACTCAGCAACCCCTGCAGCAACGTGTCGTGCAGATCCTGTGCGATACGCATGCGCTCGTTGTTGCGTGCTTCCATCTGCAGCGTGACCTTGCGTGCGACGTAGCGGACGCGCGCGCGTACTACCCACGAGGCCACGGCAATGAACAGCAGCGCACAGGCTGTGCGGAACCACCATGTCGCCCACCACGCCGGGAGAATGAGAATGTTCAGTGAGATGCCGGGCAGCTGCCACTCGCCACGGTCGGCTGCCATCTGCACCTGGAGCGTGTAGCGCCCCGCCGGCAGAGTCGTGTAAGTGGCTTGTCGAATGCTGCTCGGCGACTCGTGCCACGCACTATCCAGACCTTCGAGGCGATAGCGATAACGCGTCGCTCCAGGATCGGCATAGCGCAGGCCGGCGAACGTGACCGAGAAATTTCGCTGTGAATGAGCGAGCGTGACGCCCTCGGAGTAAGCGATGGCGCGCTCCAGCGGTTGGTCTGGGCCGATGCGCGCCTTCTCGCCGTCGATCTCGAAGCTCGTCAGCACCAGCGGCGCAGTCAAGCGCGCTTCCTGCAGCGCCGTCGGTACGAACGCGACCGCACCGGCGAAGCCTGCGAAGAACAGCTCGCCGCGCCGACTCTTCGAGCAGGTGGACCAGCCCGTGAGGTCGTTGCCGCGCAAGCCTTCGAGCAGCGAGTAGTTCGCGAAAGTCCCGGTGGCCGGCGTCAGCTTCGAGAGTCCCTTGGTCGTGCTGATCCAGATGTCGCCTTGCTCGTCTTCGAGGATGCACGCGACAGTATTGGCGGGCATGCCGTTGCGCGTGTCATAGGCACGCAGCGCGCCTGTCTGCGGGTCGAGGCTGTTCAATCCATTCTGCGTGCCGATCCACAGCGTGCCCGCGCGACTCATGTAGACCGTCGGCACGGTGTTGTCTCGAAGGCCGTTCGGGTCGTTGGGATTCGACGCATAGACGGTGATGCGTCCGGTGCCCGGATCGAAGCGATGCAAGCCGGAGTACGCCGTCCCGAGCCACAGATTGCCCGCCGCATCCTCTTCGATGCCGACGTAGCTCTGGCTCATGCGGCTGTCGCTCTGCAGCTTGAAAACAGTGAAGTCCCGCGTCTGCGGCTCGAAGCGGGCGAGTCCGTCGTCGGTACCGACCCACACCGTGCCCTTGCGATCGACCCACACGCGATGCACTTCATTGTGGCTGAGGCTGCGTGGATTCGCGGCGTCGTGCAGATATGTTTCGTAACGCTGCGTGCTCGGGTCATAGCGCGTGAGCCCATGCGCGAAGGTGCCGATCCAGATGGCGCCGCTGTGGTCCTGCGCGAGACTGATCACCATCGGCTTGAGGCCGAGCCCGAGGTCGATCAGCTCGCGCCGGCCGGTGCGGCGATCGATGCGGTTGAGCCCGTCGTCGTTGCCGATCCACAGGATGCCGTCGCGATCTTCGAAAATAGCGTTGACGAAGTCGAGCGTCAGGCTGTTCGGATCGCCGGGAATGTGGCGGAACACTTCGAAGCGCTGCGAGCCTCTGCCGAAGTAGTTCACACCGGCCGAATGCAGGCCGGTCCAGATATTGCCGTCGCGATCCTGGAGCAGGGCGATCACCTTGTCTTCCGCGATGCTGTGCACGTCCTGCGGCTGGTAGCCGTAGTGAAAGAAGCGGTTGCGTTGCGGATCGAGTCGCAGCAGGCCGAGTCCGGGCGAGCCGAGCCACAGGTTGCCGTCAGGATCTTCCGCAATGCCCATGACACCCGTGAGCGCGCTGGGGTCCGGATCTTTCTCGTGGAACGAATAGGGCGTCACGGCATTGGTCTCGGGATCGAAGCGCGCGAGACCGTAGCCCGACGCTTGCACGATCCAGTATGTGCCGCTGCGATCCTCGAACAAGCTGACCTGCACGGAATCGGGCATCTGCAACGTGCGCAGGACTTTGCCGCTCGCACGATCGAACTCCGACAGCCCGCTGCTCGTGCCGACCCAGAAACGGCCGCCCGAATCCTGGCCGCTCCATTTCACGTCGTTCGTCGGCAGGCTGTCCGGATCGTCGTCGCCGTGGCGATAGTGCGTGAACTTGCCGCTGGCGGGATCGAGCCGGTGCAGCCCGGAGCCGGTCGCGAGCCACAGCATTCCGTCCCGATCCTGCGAGATGTGCACGATGGTATTGGCGCGCTGGGCCGCTTCGTCCTGCTCGACGCGGTAGTGCGTGAACGTTTCCGTGCGCGGATCGAGTCGATCGAGGCCTTTGGTCCAGCCGATCCAGATCAGGCCGTCGCGATCCTTGAACAGCGAGAACACGAACGTGCCGGCGGCGGAGTCGTCGTTGCCGGGCTCGTGCACGAACAGCTTGAAGTTGTAACCGTCGTAGCGGTTCAGACCGTACTGGGTGCCGAACCACACGAAGCCGAGATCGTCCTGGATGATCTGCGCAACGCGCGTTTGCGACAGGCCATCGGCGGTCGAGAGGCGATGAAAGCGCAGACCCTTCGCTTCCTCGACGGGAAGTCGCACGACATCCGCGCGCACGGCCGCGTCACGTCCTGAGTCCGCGTGCGCTACTGGCAACAGCAAGGCCACGAGCAGAATGCAGCTCGCGATACGCATTGCGCGCAGCTTAGCGTTGTTCTTCGCGAAGGTGCTTGATTTCGACCCGTCTGCGGCCGAACAGGCGTGCATCGATCGACCAAGCGCCCGGACCCAGCAGTGCCAGGCACAGGCCGACTGCCGCCTGCAGCAGGTGAGGTCCGGTGGTTCCGTCCGACAGCAGCACAGCGCCGAGCTGCAGCAGACACACGACGACTCCTGCGATCGGAGTCCAGAGCCCGATGGCTATCAGTGCTCCGGCCAGAGCTTCGCCGGCCGCAGCCATGATCTGGAGGGCTGCGTCGGCCCCCAGCGCTGCGGCGGCATCCACGAACAGCACGCCGGCCAGCGTCAACCTCAGGAGCAGGAGTCCTGCGCCCGGCCACTCGTTCGGAAAGGTCGAGAAGAAGCGTTGCACTCCGCGAGCTTACGCACCACCACGGCACATGGAACGAGCCGACGTGACCGACCTGCTACCCCTCTTTTGGGGGGTGTGCAGTATCGAAGGTCGCCCATTTACACCATGGTCTAATCGAGCGCCGCCCGCGCGTCTGCTGCAATGAGCCCGCCACGTGCAATTGCAACGCGAGGACAGGCTCATGAGCACCATCACCACGAAAGACGGCACCGAGATCTTCTACAAGGACTGGGGCAGCGGGCAGCCGATCGTCTTCCATCACGGCTGGCCCTTGTCGGCCGACGACTGGGACACGCAGATGCTGTTCTTCCTCTCGAAGGGCTATCGCGTCATCGCTCACGACCGCCGCGGCCACGGTCGCTCGTCGCAGACTTCGAAAGGTCATGAGATGAACACATACGCGGCCGATGTGGCCGAGCTCGCCGCGAAGCTGGATCTGCGCGATGCGATTCACGTCGGACACTCGACCGGCGGCGGCGAATGCGCGCGCTACGTAGCGCAGTACGGCAAGGGTCGCGTGGCGAAGGCCGTGTTGATCGGTGCGGTGCCGCCCGTCATGGTGAAGTCGGCCAAGAACCCCGGCGGCACGCCGCTCGAAGTCTTCGACGGTTTCCGCGCGGCGCTCGCTGCCAATCGTGCGCAGCTCTATCGGGACATCGCCTCGGGTCCGTTCTACGGTTTCAATCGTGCCGGCGCGAAAGTCTCGCAAGGCGTGATCGACAACTGGTGGCGGCAGGGCATGATGGGCGCGGCGAATGCAGGCTACGAATGCATCAAGGCATTCTCCGAGACCGATTTCACCGAGGACCTGCAGTCGATCGACGTGCCGGTGCTGGTGATGCACGGCGACGACGACCAGATCGTGCCGATCGCCGACTCGGCGTTGCTGTCGGTGAAGCACCTGAAGAAGGGCACGCTGAAGGTCTATCCCGGCCTGCCGCACGGCATGTGCACGACGCACGCCGACGTCGTCAACCCGGATCTGCTCGCGTTCTTCAAATCGTGATCAGCTGGTCTGATCAGCTGTCTGATCAGCTAGCTAGGGCAGGGCGCTCCGTCACTGGAGCGCCCGCGCTTTCCCGCGCCGGCACTTGCGCCCTGACGCAATTGCGGCCGCCGCGCTTTGCTTCGTATAGCGCCG